>WOYJ01000101.1 GCA_011620845.1 Methanobacteriaceae archaeon | reverse complement strand
TTGAATTGCCACCCCCTAAACTGCCTAAGATCATCAACCCTAAACTGCCTAAGATCATCAAAATTGCCAGTGTCAGGAAGTTTACAGGCACTCCTGTCTTTTGCATGGGGATCACGTCGGGTTCCGGGGGATTAATGGAGTCGGTTGTCCGCTTACTATGTTAACGTTCACCAGGTTAGAGTCAACTATCCGAGCTTATGAAATTCCTGCTCTATGGAATCTTTATCTGGATTTTTGTAGAAGCATTATTTTCAGCATATCTTGGTGTTCTCTTCAATGTAGTCGTAGATGTAGGGGTTTTCGTGTTATTCAGCCGGCCATTGATATTAAGCATCAGATATCTAAGGAATTCAGAGAAACCAAAACCATAACATTCATTTCATTTTTTTAAGAATTATAGTGACTTTTATATCCACTTTTTATTTTGAACTAATCAGGATAATAATGAAGTAGTTAATAAAATGAGGTAAAATTGATGGGTTAAATCTTCATTAGGCCCATGTTGTAGAAACGTTTATATATCATGTTTAATAATGTTAAAATAATTATCATGTTTGATAATGACAAATTATCATGTTAGATTATAAATGATCGATGTGTTTGCACTGCGAGCATGTAACTGCAATGTATCAGTTCACCCCATCTATGTACTGATAAGTGAAAATAGAAATTAACGGTGAATTTAATGAATGAATATAACAAGATAACCGATAAAAGGACCATCGAAACTGAAAATCCAATGAGATTGGTACACTCTGCAGCAATGGAGCCTTACCGACTTAGATTATTCGTAGAAGATGAGATAGTTAAAGATGCAGAAATAACGATAGGAGTCAATCATCGTGGACTAGAACGAATAATGGAAGGCCTGCCTGTAGAAAAAGCCAACAGTCTTACCGAAAAGATATGTAGAATATGTTCTAACAGCAACTCTGGAATTCAGTTAGGGTAGCTGAAAAAGCTCTGGGTATAGAAGTACCAGAAAGAGCATTATATATAAGAATTATAACGGAAGAAGTGGAGAGATTACACAGCCATATGTTATATTTAGCCCATGGAAGCGAGGTTCTGGGACATGAAACATTTGCCATGAGAATATTTTATATAAGAGAAACAGTAATGGAACTCCTGCGCATGATTGAGGGCAACCGTGTGCAATATGGTGTGCCTATCCTTGGAGGAATCAGACCCCGAGCTGAACTTGACCAAATGAAAATTAATAGTATTAGAGAGGGAATTGATTTTGTAGAAGAAAAAAATAAATAAATTTGCTGAAAGATTTACTTCAGACCCCAT
The DNA here is from genome assembly GCA_011620845.1 of Methanobacteriaceae archaeon. GTDB lineage: Archaea > Methanobacteriota > Methanobacteria > Methanobacteriales > Methanobacteriaceae > Methanobacterium_A. Next base: position 1,297 of record WOYJ01000101.1, on the reverse strand, counting down.
GATTATGTCCCGTATAACTGGTGTGGGGATCCTAAAAACAGAAGATGCCCTAAAATTAGAACCACAGGCCCGACTTTACGTGCTACCGGAATAGATATCGATCTCCGTAGAGATATGCCTGAATATGATCCATTTGAATTTGATGTGATAACTCAAGATGACGGAGATATTAAATCAAACCTTTTAATGCGAGTGCTAGAAATTCCTGAATCAACAAAAATTATAAGACAAGCCATAGCACAGCTTCCTGATGGTGAGATAACCAATCGAAGCTGGGAGATGCAAGATAGCCCAATCATCAAAAGTTACATCGAAGTGCCTCGAAGAAAACTCTATCACTCCTATGGCCCTGAAGATGGAAGGGTAAGGAACGTTATTGTAAGAACTCCTTCTATAACCAACATAGAAGCTATGGAACATGCTTGTATAGGTAACCATATTACCAATGCTCAGCTGGCTATTGTGCAATGCGACCCCTGTTTTACCTGCACAGATCGATCTATCCAAATAATAAAGATATAATCAAAAAAATTATAAATTATTATTGAAATCTAGGTAAAATAGAAAAAATAAGGAGATGTACTAGTTATGATAAAAAGTAAATCTATCTACAAACCTCCAGAAGAAGAAGACTGTGAGAATTCTTATAACTAAAAACTGGCTCGAAAATATAACCCGAGAAGATGTAAAATTGGATTTATGGCTTAAAGAAATCGCACCTGCCAAAGATTTTGATGAATGACCAGACGAGTCACTTTCAAGCTTTACTGAATTTAAAGAACAATATCGTGACGAACTACGTAAAAAAAGACTTTAATAAAAATTATCCGAGATATGGAAAAGGAAAAAGGCACCATTACATTGCTATATGCTGCAAACAATTCAGAGGAAAATGCTGCGGTAGTTTTAAGAGACAAGCTAAACGGATACAGAACCCTTGGACAATCCAGCTCATGCGTGGAAAATCCCTTAAATTTAAGTGGTATATTTATGAAACCAGAAGAATTTGGCCAAAAATGTCCAAAATGCAGTTCAACAGAGAAACTTATAGGAAGAACCAGAAAATTCTACGAAACACCCCACCTCTTGGAAACTGTGATCACCTGTGCTATTCCATCCGAAGGTTCAATTGGTGTTATTCGTTGCCGTGAATGCGGATATATCTTCGAATACTGTAAAGAAAGAAAACTGGATAAGCTGATTAATAAAATTGAGATTGAAAATCTTAAATAATTAAAATGTTCACAATGAAATTAAAATTTATATATTTACTTCGCTAAACTACACTTACTATAAC
>WOYJ01000133.1:809-12281 GCA_011620845.1 Methanobacteriaceae archaeon | reverse complement strand
ACTGATAGACCCAGTATAAGGCTTATACCTATGAATAGTGGGGCATAGATCTTCTCAATTGTCCTGGGATTTGCTTTTTTAATGAGTTTAGGCCCTATAAATGCACCTACTACTGCTCCACTGCCCAAGAGAATTACCAGAGGCACGTCCAGCCTGCCTGATAGGAAGTAACCTCCAATACCTGCGGCTGAGTTAAAGATGAGTACAAATACCGTGGTGCCCACTACTAAAATAGCAGGCAGGCCTAAACTATAAAGCCCGGCAGTAACAGGTGGGGTTCCGCTTATCCCGAAAATTCCGGCTAATATTCCGCTGGCAATTCCAAAAAATGAAGCGATAATCCTTTTAATTCCGGTGAGTCTGGTTGAGTATCCACTGATATCTGTAATTTCACCATTCTTCATCTTTTTGCGTCTTTTAAGCACAGTCCTTAACATTGGGACCAACATTATCAGGATGAAAACGCCTAAAATCCTCTGCAAAAGGATGGGTGGGATTAAATTAGCGATGTAAACTCCGATTAAGGTGCCTGCTATTCCCCCTACTCCTAAAATTAAACCGGTTTGAACGTCCACGTTACCTTCCCGGTAGTGGCTGAAGGCACCGGCAACTGTGGTTGGTAAAATTGAGGCCAGAGATGTGGCTATGGCAGTTTGGGTGGGGATACCAAATAGTAGGATTAAAATTGGTGCATATAATCCACCGCCGCCTCCGCCTAGTGCAGATACGAAAATTCCTATTAAAAATCCGAACAATGGGAGTAAGATCAAATTAAAATCGAACATTTAATTACCATCATTTAACTGTTTGATCCTTTGATTAGGGGTATCGTTAAACAAACCACCATGGTAGGTTATCACATTTTCTATATCGAACGATTATAACTTCCTAATAGAATTCATAGCTATTTCTGCATCTTCTTCAGTGAGTATTAGTTTGTTCGGCCCTGTAAGCTACCCATGGATTATGTTCGCGTCTCCTGCAATGAGACTCTTACTCTTTTCATGGTAAAGACATAAGTGTCCCGGTGTATGGCCCGGAACTTGGATCACCGTTATCCCTCCACCATAATCCAGCTCTTCACCATCAGTGAGGTTCGTGTTAACTTCTACCGAGATATTTTTGATCATGTCCAGAACTTTTCACGCTCTTCTTCTGGTAAAGAGTTTATGCGATCCATGAAACTTGAATTGAGCCTTACCAGATCTTTTTCGCCCTGGATGTATGGTAACTCCTGTTCATGGGCCAGAACTTCGATCTGAGGTAATTCTTTTAATATGCTTCTAATTCCTCCTATATGGTCTATGTCCTGATGGGTGACTACAATTTTGTTAAGCCTTTCAAAAGGAACACCAGCTTTTTCCATGGCCTCTTTTATTCCTGGTAAACTGTTTTTAACCCCGGCATCGACCAGGATCACCGTTTCATCATCCCATATGAGGGTGGGGTAGATGGTACTTTCCCTTCCCATAAGATTCATTGGCACTTCCAGCATTTCTATTCCATCAGCTATTTTCAATTTTTAGCCTTCCTTTTCCTTGGTTACGTAAAATAACATTTTTAATCAGGATTATTCAGGTCGTTCAGTATTTTAAGAGCATAATCCCTCATCACCTTCTCCTTCAGGATCACAATCATCTCTTTTTTATCTCTCCCAAAGATTACCAAGCTATCCCTTGGTTTTATATCATATTTATCCCGGACTTTTTTGGGTATAACGATTTGTCCTCTTTCACCCACCGTAACCGTGCCAAAAAAGACGTTGTCTTCAAAACTTCCCATAATATCTCCTAAAACACATATTTCACATAAATACATACTTATCATATATTTCATATTTAAAATTTATGCAACTAATTGGTAAACTTTAGAGGAATTTTAAAAATCTAGGAAAATCTTAGAAATAAAAAGATGGGAGGGGGGTTAGGCATGCCGAGAGTAACCCACCTTCTGTTGGTGGCAGCATTCATCTTTGCGGACTACCTCTGCTTCATACAGGATTCATCAGCAGCATTTGTCCTTACATCCCGTGGAATGGCCGTTTCACTGTTTTTTTTCCTGATGTCCATCCGCTGGCGCATCATGTTCATCCATCAGGAAGACATTTCGTTTCTGCTCCAGTGTCCTGCTTCTCAGCAGATGCCTTATGGCATCACGGTTCTGTATGATGGGTGGAGTTTCCTCAGTTTAAATTACACCTAAATGTAAAAACCGGTGGCTGCCCTTCGGCTTGCCTATAATTCCCTAAAATCAAGTTAAATAGCGGGGCCTAGATTTGAACTAGGGCTCTCGGGGTTATGAGCCCCGCGGGATCACCAGACTACCCCACCCCGCTTCTTTATAATCTTACCCTTTCAGAGTATATAAACATTTGCATGAACTAAATGAAAATATTAATAAAAAAAAGTTGAGGATTTATTTTTTTAAATGTACTATTATTTTTTAGTGGTATCTTCAGATTCTTCAGTTGCTTCCTCAGGGTTTTCCAGTTTGGTTAGTCTTTCCTCGATGTGTTCCAGTTTTTTATTGGTGTAGCCACGGTATTCGTTGAATCTTTTTTCAAGTTCATCCACGTTTAGTGAAACTGTTTCGAACCTTTTTTCCAGCTTTGATAGATCATTCTTGGTTACTAATTCCCAGTCTTTTATGAGCTGATCGCTTTGTTCATTTAGAAAGCTTTCTATTCTATTGGACACAATGTCTGTGCTGATAGGAACTTCTCTAACTTTGCCTTTTATCTTTTCACTCACATCCGCCATTCTTTCACTCATTCCAGCCATGGTCCCACCTTCAGTTATTTTCGAAGGGGTGCTTGATGTTTTAGCACCTGTTTTCTTCAGGGGTTCATGTATACTGGAAGATTCTTCATCAACAGTTAACGTTCTGGTCCTGCTTTCCGTGGTTTTAGGCCTCATATTTAGGGATAATCCCCGGGTACCTTGCATATAATAATAGAGCAAAACAATTATTGCACCTATTAGGATCAGTAGTGCAATTATCTCCAGTGCGGTCATTTATTTTACACCTTTAATTCCCTTTACTGCCTGAACATCTTCTGTTTTTATATTTTTACCGGACTTTTTATCCAGTTCCTGTTCCTTTTTCTCAATATCCTGTAATAGTTTCTGTAGTTTCAGGTATTCAGTGCGGGCTTCCAGGCGGGTTACCCTTTCATTTATTTCACTGTGAAGGAATCCGGCCTGGTGCATGAGGTCAGAAGTGCTTTTGCGGATCTCGGAAAGTCTTTCTTGTTGCTCTTTAGGTAAAGGAATCACATTTTCCATCATTTTTTTAGATTCCAAGTCTTTTTCTACTAGCTCGATTTTTCTAAGTTGCGCTTGCTTTTCCAGGAATTCAACGTTGGTTTGAGCTTCTCTGACTCTTCTCCATTGCATGAATACTACGATAATTCCTATTACAGCGATTACGGCGATTATTATATAAAAAATGTTTTCCGGAATTGTAACTACATCTGCCATTAAATTCCCCCTTTATTATAAATTATACTTGATAAAATATATATATTTTCATGATTGGAATTTTTATTTAGGTTTAAGTCTTGTTTAATAATTTTAAATAAGTTACTTTTTTTCATCCCTAACTGACGTTAATACTGCTTGGAATCTTCTTTCAACCTCTTTTCTAGCCAATTGTCCTCCTCATCAGCGACTGATTCGTTTTTAATATCACTGAACTGTCTTTTAATCCCTGAAACTCTTACTTCTAACTTTTGCTCTGATTTTTTCTTTCTATGACCCTTCAAGATCATTAAAAGAGCGGATAATATCGTTAAAAATCCACCAAATCCTAATAATACACCCCCTATTGGTATGATCACAGAAAAACCTATCACTGTCCGGTAAACCTTGCGCTGCATGTGGAGTCTACAAATGGGAGCTACCCCCGGGGATTAAACTAACCTTTTTTGGGACTTTAAAATACTTATAATATAACTCCTCTAACATAATATTTGATTTATTTTTCGAAATAAGATGTTGATTATTTAAAATAATGGATTATCTGTGATTCTATGAAAGAAATGTCCCAAAAAGCAGGAAACATCGTGGCTAAAGTAAGGAAAATGGCCACAGATATGGTTGAAGAAGATTTGAAGGTGTTGGATCTGGTTGAATTCACCGAACAGGAGATAAAAAATTCAGGTGGAGAAATAGCTTTTCCGTGTAATATTTCAATAAATGAAATCACTGCTCATTATACATCCCCTTCAAAGGATAAAACTGTTTTAAAAAATGGTGACCTGGTGAAAATTGATTTAGGAGCCCATGTTGATGGATACATCGCAGACTCAGCCATAACAGTCATCGTCGGTGGAAACCAGGACTTATCCTCCCAGGACACAGGACTTTCTGAAGATGAGATGCAACTCCAGATTAAGATGATTGAAACAGTCCATCAAGCCCTGGAAAACGCCATCAGCACCATAAAAGCCGGTATTACTGTTGGTAAAATAGGTGAAGTGGTTGAGGAAACAGTTACCAAACAAGGCCTTAAACCTGTCTCCAACCTCACCGGTCACAGCATGGAACGGTATATACTCCATTCAGGACTTTCTATTCCCAATATCAAAGAGGAAAACAGGCATAAAATAAGGGAAGGTGATGTCTTGGCCATAGAACCCTTCGTAACCAACGGTGTCGGCCTGGTCACCGATATGAATGAGGCCTACATCTTCCGTTTTTTAAGAGACCGGCCTTTAAGGATGGCCCAGGCCAGGAAGATGCTCCATGAAATTGCCGAAAACTACAGGAACCTGCCCTTCGCCGGCAGATGGCTGGAGGAAACCATTAAAACCAGGCAGTTCAACGTGATTTTAAGAAATTTAATATCCTCCCGGGCACTGTATCCCTATCATGTGCTTAGGGAAAAGAGTAATGCCAGGGTTGCCCAGGCAGAGCACACCATTATTGTAGAACCAGACGGTTGCCAGATTATAACTGAATAAAACAGATTGACAGGCTTTAAAATTGATATAAAATAAATTAAGGATTAATGTAAAACAAATTATATAAAACAAACTAACTGGTTTTTTAAAAAAAAGAAAGATAAGGGAAAAATTCCCTTATACATTTGCTAATGGATCTTCTTTTTCGCTGCTTGCTTTGTATGGAACGGGTAATCCAAGTTCTTTTCTTCGGTCTATTTCCTTCATTGCTTTTTCTTTTTTGGATTTTGATAGTCTGGTAAGCATTTCAAGACCAAATTTACCTTCATCAATTGGTTTAAGTTCAATGGCACCAGCATCAACTGCTTTATTGAATACAGTTTCACCAATATCAGTTCTAACCTGAACTGCTGACCAATCGTCAGGAGCACCTATTGAACCTGTTGATATGTCTGACAGTTCTGAAACTAGGTCAAGGCAAACTTTGCATCCGCTCTGTTCGTATCCATGTGTTTCTTTGATGGGGAAGCTTATCATGTCGTCCTGAGTCTTTACCCAGAATTTCCCTTTACCAATGTCCATTTTTTCAACTAAATCAAAGTTTACACCAGCTTTAGCTGAAATAAACGTTTTTAATGATTCGAATGGGAAGTTTTCGGTACAACATATTCCAATGTCCAGTGCTATTTTATCAGCTACAAATCTCACACCTATTGGATAGGACTGCATTTTTCTAAGTCCCATGGTTTGACAGGGTATGGTTACGATTCCTGCTTTTTCCAGGCCATATTGTCTGACTGCTTCTTTAACCATCCACATGTTGGGTGAAAGGGTGTATTTTGTACCGGCAGCAGCCATGATTTCATCAGATGAAAGGGCCACAGTAGGTTCTGGTTTCCACATTTCATCGGAAGGTCCAGCTACCACTGCACCGTCTATAATTTTCTCATCAAGAGCAAAGCATAGAAGGCCGGTTGCTATTCCTCCGTCCTGTGAAATTTTCTGGATCTGTTTGTCGGTTGATCTTGCCAGAGTAATTTGTTTGTATGTTCCTAATACCATCTTTACAACCTCCTATAATCCTAAATCCTGATTTATTCTATCTGCTGGCCACCAGCTTCTTGGGCACTGTATGTAGCATACACCACATTTAACGCATCGATCGCTGTTTACTTCCGGTCTTCCATTGGTCATGGTTACTGCTCTGGTTGGGCAAGACATTGCACAGGTTCCGCATCCTATACATAGGGCCTGGTTTACTACTTTAAGTTGTAAATCACATCCACATGCTTCGGTGTATCCTACCAGATCCATCATTGGCTGCAGGTAATCCATGTCTCCATTGATCACTGCTACCACAGTTTTAGCTATTATTTCTGGTGATGGTGGACATCCTGGCATGGCCAGATCTACTTTAACTACGTCGGCGATGGGTACAAATGACTCGTGTCTTGGGTTGGCCTGCTGTCCGCCTCTGGAGTATCTGGTGAAACATCCAGTTGCAGCACAGGAACCGAAAGCTACTACCAGTCCGGCTTTTTCCCTTACCTCCAGTAGTTCTTTCATGCTGTGCTCATCCTGCAGACAAACTGATCCTTCCACCAGTGCTAGGTCCATTTCTGGCATGGGGTTTTCATCATCCCACCAAACATCAGCCAGAGTTTGTCCGTAGACTATATCCACCATTTCGGTGAGTAAAGGTGCTAAGATGTCATAATTTTCGGTTAATGACATTGCATCTCCAGTACATCCTGATAAGTGAATATATCCTATTCTTGGTTTAGTTTTTTCTTCTTCCGCCACTTTTTCAACCTCCTGTTGTGAAGCTTCTTCTTTTGGTTTTGCTTCCATTCCTAAAAATTCTTTTATACGGGCTAACATTGCTTAGACCCCTATTTCATTTAAAATGATTTGAATGGCCTCTGGAATGGCATCTTCAACGCTTTTGGTTAAACCTAACTTTACGTCAGGTGCAGAGACAGACTCGGGCTGGCATCCTATAACCATAATTTTTACTGTGTTGCTTAATTCATGTAATGGTTGATTCACTGGCCAGGAATGTACATTCTCATATGATCCTTCCGGTAATTCGTCTACATCGAATATCCTTATGGTTCCTGGTTCGGCGCCAAAATCCACTATGTCCACGATTATCAGCTTTTTCCACATTTCATTGGGCATACTGAAAACATAGTAGGGTCCACCGGTTCCGGCATCAATGATCATGACGTTTTCTGGCAGTTCATTGTCTTTAAAGTGCTCTTCGAGTGCTACTGTCACTGCGGGTCCAAATCCATCGTCTTCAAATAAGATGTTTCCACAGCCTATTACTAAAATCTCTGCATCAAATGCCATATTTAACCCTTAAATCCTAACCATTTCATTTTTAATGATACTCCTGTCTTCGTCGTCTACTACAATCACGTGGGTTGCACAGGATAAACATGGATCGTAAGCTCTGATTACGTGGGGTCCGAAGTCGTGGTGGAATCCTTCAGTGGCTGGTCCCATTGTGGGTATATTCCAGGTGGTGGGGACTAAACAACTGTAGAACTGTGTTTTTGCATCTTTGACTTGTGCCATGTGAATGTCCATTCCTCTAGGACCTTCTATAGCTCCTACTCCCAGTTTGTTGGTACCTCTAATGTCATAATCAGCCATTACAGGTGCTGAAGTATCCAGTTCAGCCAGTATATCAATAGCTTTAGATAATGCTGTTTTCATCTCTAATGCTCTTGCTACATGCTGAGCTACTACACCTTTATCTTTAAATCCTTGGAATACTTCCATTCTTGCCCTGGGACCCACTTCTACACTTCTGCCATCGTACAATGGGATAGTTGAACATGCCCTTTTACCTATTTCCGGGTCATCATACCAACTTTCGGGCAAGATTTCAGTGAACCTGTCCAGTTCAAATTTGGTTCGATCACCATAGAGAACATCGGTGGCCAAAGGTTTTTGATTATGGACACCTAAACCTTCTGGGAAACCTTTATCTGCGACTAAACCAATTATCAATTCTACATGTGCATCTAATTTTGGTTGTAGGGCTTTTAATCTGGCGTATAGTCTTTTCCTTGCTACTTCACTTATATTTTTAGCCATTCCACCAATCCTAACATCTGATGGGTGTATACCTTCTCCACCTACCATGTCAACAACGTACTGGGCGTTTTTCCTGATTTCAGAAACGGAGTTTATGGCGGTGACCATAAGGTCTGCTGGGACTATATCCTGCGCAATCAGGAATTGGTGTATAGCGTGGCTGTTTACATCGTGGGCAGCGAGTAACAGTTCCCTCAGTTGTCTTGCTGCTTTAGGTATCTCGATATCTAATGAGTCATCCATTGCCTCAACAGAAGCTAGGGTGTGAGGTATAGGACAGACACCACAGATCCTCTGTGTAATTACTGGAGCAGTTTCTGGAGATTTACCAGTAACAATTTTCTCTAGGCCTCTAACCGGAGTAATACTAAAGTATCGCCCCTTAGTTACTATTCCTTCATCATCGACTTCCATGACCAACTCTGCATGTCCTTCTTGTCGTGACGTCGGCGATATAACTATTTTTTCGCTCAAATGTATCACCTCTTTGTTTTTAAATGAACATCAGTATTTCAATATATTATATATAATTATAAGCTTTTCTTTAGAGAATAAAGTGAAAATTTTATATAGTATAAGGTGTTAAAATATAACCTCTTCGTTTTTTTAATCGATGAAATCCTCTGGAAGTAAAAATTTATTAACCATTTTAACCATAATATTTATAAGGAGAGGATTTACTCCTTAATCAAACGAATTAATTGGTTCTCTTAAAGTAATTGGTGACACTGGGGGTGCACCGAATGGTAGAAACAGATGCAGAATGTTGTCAGATTATTTCAGAAGATGTTAAAGACGCTATAATCCTGGAAGGATCACCAGAACTGGGATTAATTGGAAACATATTAGGATGGTTGTTGGTAGAAGAATTGAATATGAAGCAGATCGGATTTGTGGATTCTAAAGATTTTCCTCCACTGGCAGTGCTATTCAATGGGGTTACATTACACCCCTTCAGAATCTACAGCGCAGACAACATCGTCCTATTCCTATCTGACTTCATAATACCGCCTAAAGTGACCTATGATATGGCCAACGGCATAGTAAGTTGGGCAGAGAAAAACAACGCCAAGGAAATAATCACCTTCAACAGTGTGGTGGTAAGGAAGAAAACCGGGCAAATTGCCGGGGCAGCAAACACAGAAGAAGCCCTTAAAGACATGTCAGATTTGGGTATACCTATAATGCCCTTCGGGAATATCGGCGGACTTTCCGGTACCCTGATGACCAGAAGTAAGATCAAAGGCATCCCAGCTTCCTGTCTATTTGCAGAGGTACTCAATCAATACCCAGACCCCCGGGCAGCCGCCGCCATGGTGGATACCTTAAACAGGAAACTAGGCACGAAGATCAACCCAGAACCACTCCTAAAAGAAGCAGAAGAAATTGAAGCCAGACTGAAAGAATTAGCCAACACAGTTCAAGATGGACAGGAATCACCGGCCTATATTTAATGGGATGACAGAAATCATCACCTATAGTTAATGTGATCATAGAACATCGGGGAATCTGAAACCATAGAACTTTTGGCTATTATTTCTTTTTACCTTTTTATTAAATTCCTTTATAACTGATTAAGCCCCACTGTTTTTATAGGATGAAGGATAAAAAAACTTTTTTATATTAGAATAGCTTATTAAATAATGTATCATACGGGCCCGTAGCCTAGCTGGATAGGGCGTCGGACTTCTAATCCGAAGGTCCCGGGTTCAAATCCCGGCGGGTCCGTTTTAGAATCACTTTGTTCTAGATATTATAAAAAATTAAAAAAATTAGATGTGAGGGCCCGTAGCCTAGCCAGGATAGGGCATCAGACTCCTAATCTGAGGGTCCCGGGTTCAAATCCCGGCGGGTCCGTTGATACTTTTTTATTTTGAAAATCAAGATTTAAAATATTTAATATCTATTCAGGTCTGGTCTTCATTTCCAAAATATTTGACCATGCATTAATTTATTCATCTTCCAGAATTTTTAAAGTTAGAAGTACAATAGAGTTAGAATTTCAAAGATGAGGAGGAGGTTGCAATTTTAAATGGGAATCGTAAAATAAAATTTAGAACCTTTTCCAAGTTCTGATTCGACCCAAATGCGTCCATTGTGTCGTTGCACAATGCGCTTGGCAATGGCCAATCCTATTCCTGTTCCGTTATACTGATCATTAGTGTGCAGGCGTTCGAATATCTGGAAAACCCGCTCAGAGTCTTGAAGATCCATTCCAATACCATTATCCTCTACTCTAAACAGCCAGTGATCATCCTCTTTTTCGGCTGATACATGAATTTTCGGCGGTTTTTCACTACGATATTTGATTGCATTTCCAATGAGGTTCTGTAACAACAGAACCAGTTGTGAATCATCACCAGTTACACTGGGAAGAGGATCATAAGATATTTCCGATTTATTCTCATCTATAGACAATTTCAGGTTCATTAAAACATTCTGAAGAACTTTTTCCATTTCCACCTCTTCGAATTTCTTGTTCTCCCTGTTAACTCGCGAATACGCTAAAAGATCGTTAATAAGCCCTCGCATACGGTCAGCTCCATCCACTGCGAATCCTATAAACTCATCTGCTTCTGAATCCAGCTGTCCTTCATAGCGCATTTGAAGAAGCTGAAGAAAGCTTGAGATCATGCGTAAAGGTTCCTGCAAGTCGTGAGAAGCCACATAGGCAAACTCTTCTAACTCAGCATTTGACCTTTCGAGTTTTCCCACGGTTTTTCTAAGCTCATCTTCCATCCTTTTCCAGCGACTGATATCATGAGCAATTGTTGAAGCACCGACAATTCTCCCATTTGCATCTTTAATTGGAGAAACGGTTATGGAAACGTCGATTATTTGGCCGTCCTTTCTCAAAACCCTGGTTTCTTGTGGATAAACCTTTTCACCCCGACCTATTTTCTCGAGCGCTAAAGGAAAATCGTTGCTATAAATTTCGGGTAGTAAAATAGATATGGATTTTCCCACAACCTCATCTGCAGAATAACCATATAATTTCTCAGCACCTCTATTCCAGCTTACGATTATTCCATCATGGTTTTTTCCAATGATGGCCTCATCAGAACTCTCCACTATGGATGCCAGATGGGAGCGTGCTTTTTCCGCCTTTTTACGTTCAGTAATGTTGGTTGTGGGTTGCAGGCACTGCTGTAGTGAAGATGGTATAGTATTATCTGTGCCACCGCTTTTTGGACCGTTTTGGCTGCTACAGTCTGTCCCGGCACTTACTGATATTCGGTTGTTAGTGGACGTAAAAAATTTGACACATACATCGTTCCACTGTGTATGGGTATTATCGCTCGGACTTGATCCAGCTACCAGTTCTTGAATGCTTTGATTATTTACGTTTTCTTGTTGAAGCTGGTTTTGTTCCTTTTCACTTTGAATGTTGTCTTCTATGTTTTCTTTTTCACTTTGAATGTTGTCTTCTATGTTTTCTTTTTCACTTTGAATGTTGTCTT
>WOYJ01000133.1:0-709 GCA_011620845.1 Methanobacteriaceae archaeon | reverse complement strand
CTATGTTTTCTTTTTCACTTTGAATGTTGTCTATGTCTTGTTCTTGGAGAGTCTGGTTAGTGATTTGTTCTTGTAGTGATTGATTAATACTTTGTTCCGGTATAGACTGGTTTTCGGTACTTTGGTTTATTGTATTCACTGTTAAACTTTGACTATTGTTCTGATCTGCGAGTTCTGTCTGATTTTGTGGTGTCGCGGACGCGATACCTGTATTTAACGCCAGTGCCAAACTCAACAATATTAACACTGTCAACATCGACTTACGCTTAATATTTACCGTCTCCGTATCCAAAGTAAATAAAGGGTCTAGCATGACCCTTTCTTGGACAGATGTATGTTCACTTGCAGATCACTTATAAATTTTACTATTTTGTTCTGCAAAAAACACCATAATTGAGCTCTTTTTTCAACTTAAGGCTCAATTAGAGGTTTTTATAATAATGAGTTCGTGGTTTATTTATTTTATTCTCTATTTTCACAATCCAGGTCATGAATGGACTTATTTATCATATTTTCAGAATAAATGAGCCTGGCATCCTTTAAATAATCCATTATTTTTCTTTTATTACAAGATATCAGGATTTTGTTTCAATTTATATAAAGGGGGTCCATAGAAATATAAAAATAAAAGAATTTAAGCTTTCAATCCTTAATTCAAGGCCTTTAGAAGTTTAAAAATACCATTGATTGTTACTTATAACAACTATTC
>WOYJ01000176.1 GCA_011620845.1 Methanobacteriaceae archaeon | reverse complement strand
TTATTTTTTTTATAGTGGCTTAAAATTTTTATTTCAAATTTTAAGATAGTAAAATTAATATAAGAGTGAGAGCAGATGAATTAACATGCTAAAGATAAAACAACCTTCTCTCTATAAGAGTATTGCCTCAAGACAATATAAACTTTACGATTGGTTAAATACTCCCAATAAAAACATGAAATTAATCCCTGAAAAGTATTCTAACCCGTTAGAAACACCAGAAAAGAATAAAAAAGTGTCTAAAAATCATGATAATGGATATAACTCTATAAATCCGGTTTGTCCCAGATGTAAATCAGCCAAACATATTAAATACGGATTTAACGAAAAGATTATACTAAATAAAGAAATTAAACCGTTTAAAATAAGATTACAACGTGCTGGATATGATTAATGAATATTTGACGAACAGCACGTCTGTAGAAACATTTTTGCAGAATGGTTATATCATAGAGAAGGCTGTAGGTTTTGATGATAATTTTATTGTTATTGACCCAGAGACGGGTATTGTGAGGGATATTAACATTATTAATGGTTTCTGTGGTGTGACTGTTCCGTATGTAAATTATATTACTAGGATTAATGCGGGTAGTTGGGTTAATGGGTTCTTCCCGGATATGCCGATTTCCATTTTTGGTAATCCCTTTGGTCTTGGAGATGCTACATTTTTCTGGGATGGTTTAGGGAGGGTCGTAATCGCGAGTGGTTATGACGCTGCTCTTGGAACTTTCCCAATATGGGCCGACGGTAAATTAACAGCTACATCGTCGCTTGGTTCGGTTTCTTTTAATGAAGCAAACCCTGCTAATACAAAAGTTTACGGAGATGACGGTTTAGATATTACGAATATTTTGATATCTAATGCAACTAACCCAGATCAACCTTACAATTACTGCATCTGGCAACTACTACGGTTGGTCACGTTTAAACCTATACCAAACAAATATCATAAAAACGGGATACCACGGATTCGATCCAACTGATGTTACAAAACTAGGTAATGATATTGCCAACAAAATAAAACATTTGAACTGGAGACGTGTTGCAGGTATTGCTGGAGTTACATTAGCTATTATAGGAATAGGTGGAGCTACTATATCTATGATGGGAATTTGGGGTTTAGATTCGTCTATTGCACTCACAGTAATGGCATTGAGCATCGCCGACTTAAAAGTTGCTTCGGACGATCTTTGGGAAAATATGGATGAACCGTGGTTTTATGATTAACATTTGGAGGGAAAAATGGAAATCAGGTAAGCAATGGTTAATTGTAGGTTTTTTATTTTTATTACTGTCTTTAATTAACTATTTACGATTATCATTAGTGCCTGCAGAAGACATACTATTTATTAGTATGGGTATTTTCGCACTGATAACAGGTATATTTGAGATTAAACAATATTACAACAGGATTTTATATTCTACTTTGGTATTTGTAATTTTATTCATGATGTTAGTGCTTTACCTGGAAGTGCTAGTTAACAAAATGGATTTGTTCTTATATTACTTATTTGGGAGTAGTATTCACGTTAATAATTCTTTGGTCAGCATATGATTTCTCACATAAATCGAGAAAATATAAAAAAGGTAATTGAAAATTATGATAAAATCCTGGAAAGAGATCCAGAAAATACTACTATCTTAAATAATAAAGGAACTGCTCTGGTAAATCTTAGGGAATATCAGGAAGCGATAAAATATTTCGATAAAGTTTTAAAAATAGAGCCAAATAATGCCCGCTGCATGGCACAATAAGGGAGTCACATTTGAAAAAATTAAGAAACATCAAGAAGCAATAAAATATTATGATAATGCCTTGGAAATAGATCCTAAATTTGAAATGGCAAAAAAAGCAGGAAAAATTATTTTGGAAGCTTAAATGGCAAAAATTTCTGGTGATATGCCATAAAAATGGTATTGTAAGGGATATAAACACAATTAACAATTTCTGTGGTGTAAACCTTATTGTGGATCTTAAAGCCATTGCTCACTTTACGCCAAATGGGCCAACTAGTATTTTTGGGCATCAGCTTGTTTATGGGCCGGTTGATCTCTATTGGGATGGTTTAGCAGATAAGGTTTATATTGCTAACGGTTACTGGTTCTATGGTAATCATGACCCTATAAATGACCAGATATGGGCTGCGGGCGAATTTGTTTTATTGGTGAATGGTATTGAAGTTTATACTTTTGGTGATTCTGATGGAGGTGTAGTTTACCACGACGACATAGATATTACTAGCTTCTTACATATAGGAGTTAATACCATCACAGTCGTTATCAATAGTTCTGGCGATACAATAGGTAATTCATGGCTATGGGCAATCGCACACTATTACTTTAACATAGAAAAGAAACCTCCACTGACGTTCCCAATTCCGGCACCTGATGCTCTTCCAGTTCCATGCCCATGGGATATGTCCAGTCCACCATTCAATGATCCTTCAAAGGCCCCATTAGAATTAAATGATATTGATGACATCTTTAAAGAATATTCTGGAATATTTCAGGAGGAAGCAGAGCAGATTGCTCAAGTAGGTATGGCAATAGCAATTATTATTGGAGCAATAGTTTTGGGTGCGACGGGAATAGCATCATAAATCTATTCAGTTAAAATTATCTATAAATGTATGGTAAATAT
>WOYJ01000118.1 GCA_011620845.1 Methanobacteriaceae archaeon | reverse complement strand
ATAGTAACACAAGGCTACAACTCAAAAACAGCCCTACAAAAACTCTCAGAAACATGAAAATCTAAGACCCTAAAAATTTTGAGCTATTAATAACAAAATTTAATAATAATAAAGTTATTATGAAATTATGCTAATGGATATGGGGTGAATTTATGAATAAAATAAAAAAATCAATTTTGATCGCTACAATATTATTTACCTTTGTTTTTATATTCTCTAACTCTGTTTTTGCAGTTGAACCAACTAAAGTGCTCGTTACCAAAACTACAACTGGTGGAGCGGAAGATTCACAAAGTACCAACCCGTCTACCAGTGCTGATGGCCGTTACGTTGCATTTGAATCATATGCATCGAATATAGGCACCGGTAGTAGTGGAAGAGGAATACAGGATATCTACGTGTATGACCGTCAAACCAATGTAACTGAGTGGATTACCCACACTCCAAGTGGAAAGGCTGCCAATGGAAATAGTTATTCCCCATCGATAAGTGGCAATGGCCGTTACGTTGCATTCGCTTCACAGGCCACCAATTTAGGGCCTGGTGGAAGTGGCAACGGGATCAAAGATATTTATGTATACGACCGCACCGCCAAGGTCATGAGATGGATCACCCATGATGCAAACGGAAAACCAGCCAGTAACCACAGCTACTTCCCAGTCATCAGTGCAGATGGGACCACGTTAGCTTTCCAATCTACATCCAAAAACTTAGGTACAGGGGGAAGTGAGTATTACGTTGAAGATATCTATATTTATGATCTTACTTCCAATGCCTCAAACAACTATCCGGTATGGATAACACACACCGTTGATGGAAAAACAGCTAACGGTGCTAGTATGAATCCATCTATAAGTGAAAATGGACGATATATTGCTTTTGAGACTACTGCTACTAATTTAGGAATTAATCCTTATATAAAATTTGGTACCGGTAATGGAGTGAGAGATATATTTAGATACGATAAAGTTACTGGTTTGATTTCTTGGATAAATAAGAATCCTGATTTGCCAGTAGTAAAAGCCACTCCATCAGGCGGTATATACAGTGGTTCTGTCACGGTGTCTCTTTATTTTGAAAGTGGAGGACCTGGTGTAATAAATTATAAATTAGGAGATGGTAATTATCAACCATATACTGGTCCATTTACCATCAGTGATACAACTAATTTATATTTCTATGGATTTAGTGGTGGATTAAAATCATATACTTATTATGAGCCATATATTTTTGATAACAATGTTCCCATCGTATGGGCTACACCAGCTACCGGTGCTTATCAAAATTATGTAGATGTAACTTTACATATGACCGAAAATGGGATTATTTATTATACCACAGATGGAACTGATCCACTTTTGAGTAATAAATTTGTTAGTAATGGGGAATCAATTCATATTAGCGGTACAACAACTCTTAGATTTGTGGGATTAAGTAACACTTATTTGTATTCAGATGGAGCATCTGAATCTTATACCATAATCCCGCCTGTCAATGCAATAAATCCTTCAATTAGTGGGGATGGAAGTATAATAGCTTACGAAAGAGGAAATAATATCTATGTATTTGATTTGAATACATTAACACGTGTTCTTATTACTCAAACAAAATCAGGAGGATCAGCAAACGGAAAAAGTAACGAACCCTCACTTAGTGGAGATGGAAACACTTTAACATTTGAAACAACTGCAAAAAATTTGGGAGTTGACCCCACCCAACCATATGGTAGCAATTTACCAGGAGTTGTTTTTTATGATGATAACTTTAGAAGAGACATCTTCACCTATACTGGAGTATTGGATGTCTTTGACCATGGTGTAAACAACGCAAACATGAAATGGGTCACTAAAAACCCGAACTACGGCCCTGCAAATGGTAATAGTTACACCCCTTCATTAAATTATGATGGAAAGGTGTTAGCATACAGTTCATCTGCCAATAATTTAGGACCCGGCGGTTCTGGTGTTTACAGGGATATATTTCTGGAGGATAGTGGATTACAGGTGACTGTTGATAAAAAAGCTGGAAGTTACAAAGGCCCATTAACTGTAAGGCTATCAATGATTAATGGTTTAGGTGATATTTATTACACTATAAACGGTCAGGATCCCCAAACTTCTGCAGGAATCAAATATACCGGTCCGATCATCATAACAGCAGATACTCTTCTTAGATATAGTGGAAAAGGATCTGATGGTGTATGGAGTCTTAACTACAGCCAAAAGTACGTGATAAACAAACCACCAACTGTAACTGTTAATCCAGTGGGCGGTACTTATACCACTGTTAAGACTGTGACTCTAACTACCAAAGACCCGGATAGTACGGCGACCACGTATTATACCACCGATGGCAGTGATCCTAAAACCAGCGGAACTCGTAAGACCTATAAAAATCCGATTCAGATAGGTTCCACCACTGTCTTGAGGTTTATAGCTGTGGATCCAGATGGAAACTGGAGTCCTAGTTACAAACAGACTTATACCATTAATCTACCCAAAAACACGATAACTATAGCCCAGTTAAATTCTGCAGCGGCTTCTGTGAGAAAATACTATGAAACCCATTCTAAAAAATTGCCATCCAATGTCGAAATCAACGGTAAAACTTACACCATGGCTCAACTACTATATCTGCTGGTAACAGTCACGATTAATATGAATACAAATAATTTAAACCCAATAACACCAAAAACCGTTAATTCAGCCCCCAGTCCATCAGGAACCATAAAGAATGGAAATATACAGAAAACAAGCTACATTTCCTATGCTAAGAGCATTCAGAAATACATCAACACCAATGGACGCGTCCCTAACTACGTGTCAACTAATTTAGGGAAAATGCAGTTCAAATACATGGTTTATATGTACACCAAAATAGTAAACTACTTTGTATCTAATAAGAGACTTCCAAATTATGTGGCTATGACTAAATAACTCATTTAACCTTTTTTATTTTCTTTTTCTTTATTTAAAGTCTAATATAATGAATTGGCTTGAAAAAGCTAATTTTATTAACAGGTTGCCTATATAAATAGATATAAAAAAGATATTTAATGGAGGGATCGAATGGTAAAATGGGGACCAGTGATTGTTGGTTTTATTTTAGGAATAATACTTGCAAACTTATTTGCAATGTCCGACCTATGGGGTGGTGCGAATTTAGGACTTTTCATAGCCGGATTAATAGTAGGACTTTGGGTGCATGAAGGTATCCTGGGCGGCCTGTGGAACGCCACTGTAGCCGGGGCTTTCGGAGCTATAGTTTTAGCAATACTATTTGTTATAGGCGGAACGATCTTCGGTGGTCTGGCAGGATTAGCAGCTGGCCTGGTAACCGGGATAACTTTAGTTATAGCCGCATTAATTGTCAACATAATTTCTATGGGTATCGGCGGAGCCATTGGTGGATTGATCAGTGGTAGCGACTGAAGGAAACTTCTTTTTTTAAAAAACTTAATTTATTTTTTTTTATTTTATTTCCCATTAATTTTTATTTTCCATTAAATTATCTACTTTTTTAAACAAATAATTATACATGACTACTAACCCCAAAATCGAAAAATTGTTTTCCAATTATAGAGAAGATATGGGTGAAAGTCCGGGAGGTTTTTTAGGTCTTTCTGAATCCTGAAACCCTGGAAATAGGCGATCCCAAATCTCTTGGAAAAGAAATATAGAGAGGAGCAGATGTATTAGAAAGCGGAATTGATGAGATAGATTTCAAGCCGGGGGAATTGGAAAAAGGAAAAGCTGGTTCAAGACTTAAAGAAGCTGTAAGAATATATCGCTTGATGGGAAAAGAAATTGAACAGATGACTGAAAATCAACCAAAAGAGTATCATCTGTATGTAATCGCCATACTCATTGATATAATGTCTTCTTTATTAAACCACATGGAGATATCACAGGAATAAAAAAAAGAATTTTTGAAGGAATATCAGTCAATCAGTACAAATTCCTTCTTAGGAGCTCCACAAACCGGGCAAATATCTGGGGCTTCCTTTTCCACAGTGTTTCCACAGAAATTACATACGTAGTAGCTGGTCTCTACGTTTTCTCCCAGAGTCTCTAGAGCCTTTATGTATAGGTTAGCGTGGATTTCTTCCACCTTGTTGGCCACATCAAAGGTCCAGGTGGCTGCTTCCTCACCAGCTTCTTTTGCTTCTTCAATGAAACTTGGGTACATCGTGGTAAATTCTTCAGTCTCGCCGTTTATTGCTTCTTTGAGGTTTTCCTCAGTACTTCCTATACCATTCATCACCGTGAGGTGGTTGTGGGCGTGCACAGTTTCCGCGGCAGCTGCAGCACGGAACAACCTCGCAACCTGGTGAAAACCCTCTTCATCCGCTTTCTTCGCGAAGGCCAGGTATTTCCTGTTAGCTTGTGATTCACCGGCAAATGCTTCCCTTAAATTATTCAACGTACTCATTTTTTTTTATCCTCCCAAAATAATAAGCAAACTAAAATGGTGAATATACATTTGGTCTAAAAACATTATTAAATTTACCATCAAAATTAATCAACATCTTAGAGGTATTATAATTTTTCAAATTCTTCAAAAACCCTTAAGGATTTCGCCAGAGCAGCAGTTTCTGCAATGACAGAACCTAACAATATAGCCAAATGCAGTTGATCGTTGGTGGCTCCGAGCTCCTTAGCCACTTTAAGATGTGTTAATAAACAATGGTCCGCACCCAATGCCGAGGCAGCTCCTATGGATACGAATTCTTTAGTTAAAGGCGGCAAGGATTCATCGGTCATTAAAACTTCTAATTTAATATAATATGCCTTCAGCGCGGCTGGATTCTTGGATAATACCTGAAAGATCTTGGGTACAAAACCAAAATAACTCTTAATACCATCTAATATGACATCTACATCAATATTTTCATTTTGTTCGTCCGTATTCATCTTAAATTTCTCCCAATTGTATTATTATGTCCAACAAAAAAAGCAATACATTTTTTATTATTAGACTATAAAACATGAACAACTAATATTGAATTATTGTAAATACAACATCATAAGGGTAACTAAGATGATAACCGTTAATGAAAACTTATGTAAGGGATGTAACCTGTGCACAGAATTCTGTCCCCAAAAGGTGTATAAAGAATCGAAGAAACTGGACAAGAAGGGAATCCATGTTCCAGCCCCGGTGGACGAGGAAAAATGCAAAAAATGTGGGTTATGTGCCTTAATGTGCCCAGATCAGGCCATAAAAGTGGAGGAGGATGAGGATGAAGAGTGAACAATTTTTTATACAGGGCAACGAAGCCTGCGCCCGGGGAGCCATCGAAGCCGGCTGCCGGTTCTTCGCAGGATACCCCATAACCCCCTCAACCGAGATAGCAGAAGATATGGCCCTCTTTTTGCCTAAAAAGGGAGGATCATTCATCCAGATGGAAGATGAAATCTCAGCGCTGGGAGCAGTAATCGGAGCAGTGTGGACAGGCCTAAAGGGAATGACCGCCACTTCCGGGCCGGGATTTTCCCTGATGCAGGAGCATATCGGATACGCGGTGATGACCGAAACGCCACTGGTCATCGTGAACATGCAGAGAGGTTCACCATCAACTGGACAGCCCACCATGGCCTCTCAGAGCGATATGATGCAGGCCAGATGGGGTTCCCACGGAGACTATGAAATAATAGCCCTATCACCATCATCTGTCCAGGAGTGCTTCGATTTTACTGTGGAAGCCTTCAAACTGGCAGAAAAATACAGAGTCCCTGTGATGGTCATGAGCGATGAAATAGTGGGGCACATGCGGGAGAAAATCACCATCCCTGAAGAAGTGGACATAATCTACCGCCAGATGCCCGAGGAAGGCCCGGAAACATTTTTACCATTTAAAGCCCCAGAAGATGGAACTTCACCAATGCCTGCCTTTGGTGACGGGTACAAGATGCACATAACCGGACTCACCCATGATGAAAGGGGATATCCAGACGCATCAAACCCAGAAGCACATTCTAAACTGGTAACCAGGCTCTGCAATAAGATCCGTAAACATACAGATGAGATAGCAAGAATTGAAAAGGACTTCACAGAAGACGCCGAGATAATAGTCCTGTCCTATGGAGCCCCGGCAAGGTCAGCACTGACTGCAGTTAAAAATGCAAGAAAACAGGGAATTAAGGTCGGATTTATAAAACTAGATATAGTATGGCCATTTCCAGAAAAATTAGTTAAAGAAGCGGTCGCTAACGCTCAAAAGGTGGTCGTGGTTGAGATGAATCTTGGACAGATATATTTCGAAGTGCAAAGAATACTCCGGGATAAAGATGTGGAACTCTTACCCAAAATCGGTGGAGAAATGCACCTGCCCACGGAGATAATGGATAAAATTAAGGATATTTCCCATTAGGTTTTATAAGATTAAAATTAGGGATTTTGTAAGATTAAAAAAATTCATAAAAAGTAGAGGAGAGAAATAAAAATGGTTAAAGGGGAAAGTCCTTTCATGAAATACCTACGCAGAGACAGACTTCCCACCATCTTCTGCGCGGGATGTGGAAACGGAATAGTCATGAACACATTCTTCAACGGCATGGAGATGGCGGAAGTTGACTTCGATAACCTGATACTGGTATCGGGTATAGGATGCTCCAGCCGTATACCCGGATATGTAGCCTGTGATTCACTGCACACTACCCACGGCAGGCCCATAAGCTTTGCCACCGGGATTAAACTGGCAAATCCAGAGCATGACGTGGCGGTATTCAGTGGTGATGGTGATGCAGCGGCTATAGGTGGAAACCACCTCATACACGGAGCCCGGAGAAATATCGACATCACGGTGATATGTATCAATAACAGCATCTACGGTATGACCGGTGGCCAGATCAGCCCCACCTCACCCAAGGGAAGTTACGGAACCACCGCACCTTACGGGGCATTAGAAAGGCCATTTAGCCTGGCTGATTTGGTAACTGCAGCCGGAGGGACCTACGTGGCCCGGTGGACCACAGCCCATCCAGTACAACTTTCCAAGGCCATCAAATATGGGTTACAAAATAAGGGATTCTCATTCATCGAGGTCATCTCCCAGTGCCCCACCTACTACGGGCGTAAAAACAAGTTGAGAAGCCCCATAGATATGCTTAACTGGATGAAGGAGTCCAGCATCAACAAAAGAAGGGCGGATAAGATGGAAGAGGAAGAGCTCCAGGGAAAAATCATAGTAGGAGAGTTCCAGAAGAAACCAGAACCAGAATTCGCCGAAAAACTGTGCAAACTGTTGGAAGAGCAGTGCGTGACTGGAAAACCCACCGCCATAAGATCAGCCTACCAGGAGGACTGAAAATTGCGTAAAGATATAAGAATTGCCGGGTTCGGCGGCCAGGGAATCATACTGGCAGGAATAGTTATTGGAAAGGCAGCAGCACTTCACGATAATTTAAATGCCGTACAAACACAATCTTACGGCCCGGAAGCCAGGGGAGGAGCTTCTAAAACAGAAGTGGTTATCAGTGATGAGAAGATAGACTATCCCAAGGTACAGAAACCGGATATATTCGTAGCCCTCTCACAAGCAGGTTTAGACGCATATCTGCATGATTTAAAGGATGGAGGTATCTTAATCATCGATCCAGATATGATAAAAGAGGAAGAGTTGCTCCCCATCGTGGAGGAACATGACATAAAGCTTTACAAAGCCCCGGTGACCAGGACGGCCGTGGAAAAAATAGGGCTGAAGATAGTAGCCAATATAGTGATGATTGGAGCCATCACCAGAATGACCAAGGTCATATCTGAAGAAGCAGCCCGTCAGGCGGTGGCAGAAAGCGTGCCCCCCGGAACTGAAAAGAAAAACCTGGAGGCCTTTGAGGCCGGAGCGGAACTGGCAGGGTGAAATAGGCGTAAAAGGCTCGACATGAAGAGGCATCAAGGGAGACATAAGACATGAAACTATTTGAATACCAGGCAAAGGATCTGTTTAGAAAGAATGGCATACCTGTACCTAAAAGCAGGCTTGCAAAGACAGCTGAAGAAGCAGAAAAAATAGCCGCAGAAATGAACATACCTTTAGCCCTTAAATCCCAGGTTTTAGTAGGTGGAAGAGGAAAAGCAGGCGGGATAAAATTCGCAGACAACTCATCCCAGGCGAAAGAACTAGTACAAGATCTATTAAAACTGGAGATAAAGGGAGAGCAAGTTGATAGTATACTATTAGAGGAGAAACTCAACATAGAATCCGAATTCTATGTAAGTGTGGTCCTGGATCGCTCAGCTAAAAAGCCCCTGATAATGGCCAGCACCCAGGGCGGTATGGACATCGAGCAGGTCGCCAGGGAAACCCCTGAAAAACTGATAAAATATCATGTGAATCCCTTGGAAGAGTTCCTACCCTACCAGGCCCGGGAGATAACCATTAAAATGGGCGTCCCCAACCCTTTAATATCCAAGGTGGGCGGTTTCATCTGGAAATTATTCACGGTCTTCAGGAAATATGATGCTACCATAGCAGAGATAAATCCCCTGGTAGTTACACCAGAGGGGGTTATCGCCGCCGATGGTAAATTCGAAATAGACGACGACGCACTTTACAGACAGAGAGACCTGGTCGGCCTGGCAACTGAGAAGAAGGATGAATTTGCCTATGTGAAACTCGAGGGAGACATTGCTGTAATTGGAAATGGAGCAGGACTCACCTTGAGCGGGATGGATATGCTTAAACTATACGGTGGAAAGCCCGCCACATTTTTAGACATAGGTGGGGGAGCATCCCAAGAGAACATAGCCCGTGCACTTAACCTGGTCATATCCAACCGACAGGTAAAGGTGGTTTTCCTCAACGTCTTAGGGGGTATAACCCGGGCCGATGATGTGGCGAATGGAGTGGTTAAGGTACTTAAAGAATCTGAACGTGAAGTACCGTTAGTTATCCGGCTTACCGGGACCAATGAAGAAGAAGGGCAGCGTATTCTCACTGAAGCTGGTGTATCCTTCGAAACTTCCATGGAAGCCGCGGCAGAGAAGGCAGTGGAGATTACTGAGAATTTAAGTTAGAAATAACTGGAAAAATAGGATTTTTTTTATTTAATCTTAAAGAAATAAAAGAGAAATAGGAAACCCATAGGTTTCCAACATCAGTTTTATTTTATTGCCCCACTAAACCCTGCAGTTGTGTCCATAAACTATCCAGATAATTCCAGATCTGGTTAAGGAAACCTTGAGACTCACTGGCTTGCTGGGTAGCATTTTGCAGGCTGCTTTTGAACTGATCCAGGCTTCCCTGTGCTTGTTGGGCATTGGAGAGTGAGCTGGCTATTTGCTCTGCTTGCTGGTCTGTGAGGTTGATGTTCATCTGGTTGGCCACGTTTATCACGATGACCTTGATATCGTTTACATTGGTTATGTTCTGGTTCTGCACCTCAGTTTGCACCTTTTCAAAGAGGTTGGCTATCTCGTCAGGGGTGTGGTTGGTTTCATTGGCTATGTTACTCTGGGTGTAGATCTCCTGGGTAGCTGCCTGTTTAGCTTCCTCTGGTATTTCTGTACCGACTGCGGTTTCATAGGATTTTAGCACGCCTGCTAGAGCAGATTCACCGGTTGCTGATACTGGTGAAGTTACAACCACGTATCCGTTGGTTATACCAGTTGATCTGAGGGCGTTTTCATACATCTTAGGGGTGACCAGGTTTATCTTACTTTTATCCACCACAATTTTTATACCCTGGCTGTAGCTTAGATCGACCAATGCACAGGATAGTATCTGATTGGACGAGTAGGTGGCTCCACTGATATTTTGGGATATTGAATTTACCTCTGCGGCAGTGATAACACTTACAGTGGAGTTATCCAGGTCTTTATCAGTGTTTGATTTAAAATAATCCATCACAGTATTTTTATATGCTGAGTTAGCATTGGTTCCTTCTCCCAGGGTTATTACTAACCCGGAAGCAGAATATATTGGAGTTAAAGCCATTAATACGACTAGAATTCCTATCAAAACTCTTTTCATATCCATCACCTAAAAATTTCTTTTTCTATTATTTTTTTTCTTTTTATTTTCTCTTTCTATTCCTTTTTTTAATGTCTATTTTCTATTTTTTAAAATATTTGATTTTATTTGTATTCTTGGAGAATAAAGTATATATAATCTTCTATAAGGGATATTACTTTGCAAGAAAGAAGTATTGTAATACTCTGGATGAAAAATTATTCCCTACTTAAGAAAATTATTCCACTTTAAAAAATGCGATATAACCAATAAAAACCTAAAAAAATCAAATCTCTTTCTCTATTCCAGCAGAACAACCCTGCTTTCCCGGGACTCATTCACTATTTCCCGGCCGCATAGTTCTGCTATGGAACTCGCGAAATCATAAATATCTTGGTTACGGGGCATGTTATCAAATTGCAGCCTTTTCCTGGAGTTTCCCACGTACATGTATGCCTTGATCTCCACGAACTCAGGGTTGCTCCTTTCTATTAAACGGGCGTATTCATCGGGATGGCTCATGTTGTAATCTTTCACACAGGTCATACGGATCACAGTCCGGGAATTGAAGCTGGATAACATGTCCAGGGATTTATTTAGCTTCTCCCAACCATTTTCTACCTGGGGGTCGCAGAGTCCTCTATATATTTCCTGTGTGGGCGCGTCGAGTGAGATGTACAGCTGGGTGGGCTCTACCTCTAAGTTTTCGAGACGTGAGGGTGAAAGCCCATTACTCACTAAGAACGTGGTGAAATTTCGCCTTTTAAATTCAGCCAGCAGGTCATCTATCAGTGGGTAAAGCATGGGCTCCCCTGCCAGGGAGATGGCCGCGTTGTTGGGTTCCTTGCACTCTGTGAGCTTCTTGGGATCTGACTGGGGGTTTCCGAAGAAACCGCATAGGAGATTCCTCTGGGCTTCTATGCAACCGTCGATGATATCTGCTGGTTCGTCGTATTCCTCGTTCCATTCTGTCTCGGTTATGGATATGTCCCTCCAGCAGAAGAGGCATTTATGATGACAGAAGGAGATGCTGGGGGACATCTGCAAACAGCGGTGGCTTTTTATCCCATAAAACTTCTCTTTGTAGCATACTCCTTCACTTACTATACTCTTCTTGGTCCAGTGGCATATCTTTGCTGCTGCGTGGTTTTTCGAACCCACGAACCGGTATCCCTTTTTTTCCAGGTCTCTGAAATCGTGAATGGTCAGTGGCATTTAAACTCCTTAAAACTTGTTTAATTAATGGTTAGGATTTATCTGTACTAAATTAATTTACATATATATAAATAGCCATCCTATGTTACAGATCAGTTAAATTGTTTAAAACTCTCTTGTTATAGATATAAAAGATAAATAGCATTATAATTAATATACTTCCCTTTAATTTTTTCTTATTTTTCGGATTAAACGATTATTATGGTTATTTGCTGATTGGGCGGTCCATATATACTTTAGAAAACCATTTAATGCAGTTCTTTTTGATAAACAACATTAAAAATATCTTGGTTAGCTGAACCGGTAATTGAAGAAGGGTTCTCTAGATATCTTTTAATATTAAAACTCACAGTGATTCGTAAATCAAAAAAAGAGCATTATAAACGTCTTTTTGCGAGAATAAAATCAAAAGCTTTATATACTATTCAAATGTGAATATGGATTGTTCAAGAGACTTTCCTATATATTGAATATAGGGAATTGGAGGCGGTAAAATTAATTATAAGTTTATTATTCCAGTACTGATGCTATTTACTATAGTAATGGCTTTCAGTATTAGCGCTGTTTCTGCTGCTAACACTACTACTGTTGATGCGAATTCTATTGTTAAATCTTCAGATACAGTTAAAAATTATGTTGAAACTAAAAAAACAGTTCCTACCACTGTAACGGTGGGCAGTAAAAAGGTAACATCTGCACAGTACCTTTACATCTTATCCTCAACAGTGACCAACCTCAACAAGAACAGTAAAAAATCAGTTACAGTAAAAACCATTGCCAAAGCACCCAAACCAGTCGAAAACGTAAAGACAGGTACCCTATCTAAAAGTGAATACATCGCACTGGCCGGTAAAATCACCACTTTTGTAAACACCAACGGAAGGTTACCCAACTTCATAACCACCTCCAAGGGAAAAATGAACCCCGACAACCTCATCTACACCTACTCAAAGATCGTGGCCTTCTATAAAACAAACAACCGACTACCCAACACAGTATCAGTGCAACCCTGGAGCACCACGAAGCCGGCATCAGAAGGCAGTCCAGCAACCATTGATGCAATTTTTAAAAAGGCAGCTAAATATGGTTATAGTCATGCAGCCCATGACGCAGCCACCCTAGTAAAAATTGGTGCAGGGGACTGCTGGGCCATGAGCGATTACCTGTTCAAACAACTTAAAGCAGCGAAGGTTAAAGCCAGAATCATCCAGTACCCTACGGCATATGCAAGCAACCATAGATCTGTTCAGTATTACACGAATGGAGCATGGGTTAATGTTCCATACAGGGCATACGGATTTAATTCCATGTTCAACAACGTGGGATCCAGTGGAACGGTAATAGCATCCTGCTAAATAAATAATCTCTATAAATAATAAATCTCATTTCAGACATTCACGCCCCCCTTTCCCCCAAATGTCTGTGAC
>WOYJ01000043.1 GCA_011620845.1 Methanobacteriaceae archaeon | reverse complement strand
TAGGGATGCTAACCGCTTCTATAGCATCATATTTGGTAAAAAGATCTGGAAAAGAAGAGTCTGAAAAGGAAGAATCTGAAATTAAGGAATTAAAGAAATTAGTCATAGATATGCAATCAGAGATACAGAAATTAAATAATTCAATTAAAAAGGATAAATGAATCTTTATAAGATTAAAATGATTGTCTGTAACAATTGTGGCACTGAAAATCCTGATTATGCTCTCTTCTGTGAAGAGTGCGGGACTGAACTTGATTTGATATATTGTCCTAGGTGTGGTCATGGTAATTCAAGTGATGCTAAATTCTGTCAGGAATGTGGCAAAAGTTTAACTGAAGAGAAGGATCCTGATTGCCCGGCATGTAACACAGGTTTCCTAACTGAAAGTTTTCATGAAGGAACACTTGGAATCGGAAATAAAGTAATCTACACGTGTAGTCATTGTGGGGCGGTATTTGAAGAGAAGGGAGATAAATATAAACTAACGCATATCCATGAACTTAACAATCCAGTCTGGCAAAAATATAGAAATAAACCATTAACCTTTGAAGAATGGACCAGAATAGCTAACGGCGGTGTTTCTGATGAGGAACAGGAAAAGATCGACAGGGAACGTAAAGAACGGGAGATACGCGAAGCTAAAGCTTTAGAAGAAAGAAAGAAACGGGAAGCTGAAGAGCAAAAAAATAAGGATATCAACATTTTCATGGATAAACTAGCTAAAGGAAACATCAACCTTACTAGTAGTACACCTTCACTTATTATTCCTAAAAAGAATGAAGAAACTTCCCTGGTTATGCTTAACGTCTCTTTTCTTGAGGCCAGATCAGTAAGACAAACCATTGGCGGTTATGGAGGACCTACATTTAGAGTGGCTAAGGGAGTATCATTCCGTCTTGGCGGTGTTTCTGCGCGTAGTGTGTCACATGATGAAATTAAAAAGATTGATCAGGGCACTTTGGTTTTAACCAATAAAAGGTTGGTATTTTTAGGCGATAAAAAAACTGTAAACATTGATTTAAGGAAAATAATAGCAATAGAACCTTTTAAAGATGGGATTGGCTCTCAAAGAGAAAACAAACAGAAAACTGAGTATTTCACCGGGACACAAAACACATCTTTGAATTTCACTGGTGAAAGTGGAAGAATATCCTTACCTTTAAATGGAGTGGTTTTAAGAGCCGCTATCCTGGGAAATATTACTAAGTTCGGATAGCTAAGTTAGGATAGTTTAAACTGCCTTATCTCTTCATAAATTGTAAGGTCTGATCATTGCCCCATCGGTATCGGGCTTGTGACCATATAGTAAAAAATATATATCATATTTTGTGATTTAATTTTAGGGGATAATTATGGGGGAAAATAATTCTAAAGACACTATTTTTTGTACTGAATGTAATGCCGAAATACCGAAAGTAAATAAATTTTGTTCTGAGTGTGGTAAGCCCGTCATTGTTGAACCAGAAAAAGAAGCTGGATCTGGTGAAGTTATCTGTCCTAAATGTCATGCCAAGGTTGAACCGGGCCTTAGATTCTGCACTGAATGCGGGACTAAAATAGAAGGTGTAATGAATACAGCAGAGCAGACCACGTGTCCTAAATGTTATGCTGATGTTAAACCGGGGTTGAGGTTTTGTACAGAGTGTGGGACAAAAATATCGGAATCTAGAAGTGCTGTTCAACCAACAACCTGTCCTAAATGTTACGCTGATGTTGAACCGGGACTGAGGTTCTGTACTGAGTGTGGAACTTCTCTCGTAGCTAAGGGTTCTCCTACATCTGCAGAGATTAATGAGAGACTAAGACAGAAAAGGGAATCTGGTGAATTCCGTGAGCCACCAAAGGATGAGAACGTGGAAAATTTAGTTGAATCAGGTAAAAGTTTGATGAAAGGTTTAGGTGGTATATTAAATCAAGTTAAAGATGATCTCGATGATACGTTGAAATCTACCGACTCCAGGTCTTATGAAAAAGGAGATAATGGAATTAAACCACGAGTTAAGCCAAAAGGTAGTGGCTACTTGGTATGTGATAAATGTGGTGGTAGTTACAAGTTGGAAGCTGGTGAGTCTGCCGATGATTTTATTCTGGAATGTGAATGTGGAGGAAAACTGGAGTATAAACAGAGTTTATAGGTAAAACCTAGAATTCTTTGTGTGGGGGCGGAAATTATGGAGAGAAAAAAACTTGTTTTATTAAATCCCAGGGAGTATGAACACAGTCTGGATCAGCAGGCGTTAAATGCACTGGAAGGTACCCCTGGATTGGAGAAATTAGCGAGAAAGTATAATAAACACGCTGTTGAAAGGTATTTCAGGTTGATGTATACTGGTAGCTATCTGAGAATTAATGAAACCAACTTTCCTGATATCCTGGATAAGTTGAAGGAGGCGTGTGATATTCTCGATTTGAGGGACGTCCCTGAAATCTATATTGAATGGGATTACAGTGTTAATGGCTTTACTACTGGTTCTGAAAAACCTTTAATAGTCCTTACATCCGGGGCTCTTGATTTATTAAATGATGAGGAGCTACTATACGTAATTGGTCATGAAGTGGGGCATATAAAAAGTGGCCATATGTTGTACCATGAGATGGCCATAGTATTTCCTATTTTAGGGGATGTGATTGGCGGTGCAACTCTCGGTATAGGGGGATTGGTGTTTACTGGTTTGGAATTAGCTTTACTATACTGGTATCGTATGTCGGAATTTACGGCTGATAGGGCAGGGCTTCTGGCCTGTCAAAATGAAGATGCAGTGATAACCGCGTTGATGAAGATATCAGGCGTTCCTCAGAATTTCTATGATAAAATAGATAAGGAAGGATTTATCAAGCAAGCCGAGGAATTCAAGGGATTTGATTACAATGCTTTAGATAAAATTGGTAAAACAGTTATGATTATGGATAAAACCCATCCATGGACTGTTATGAGAGCATCAGAGATATTGAAATGGATTGATTCAGGTAAATATGAGGATCTTCTGGAACGTCACATTGGAGAAAATATAGAGGCTCTGAAAATTACCTGTAATAAATGTGGTCATACCTTAACTGGAAATGAAACGTTCTGTGGAGTATGCGGCGCAAAAGTGTGGAAAAGATAAAATTTAAGGGAGCTCTAATTTAAAATGGCTCCCAATCTAAAATGAGGATGATGTTAATGACTAAATACTGTTCACATGTTAGGTCTACAGCTAAAAAAAACCCCTTAATTATAAGTTCAACATTAAAGATAGTCCTAGAGTAATACCGAGGAGAAGATCTGTAAATCTCTGTCCCTAAATGCTTGAATCCAGTCGTGCCTAACTCAAATTTTTGCCCCACTTGTGGGTATAACTTAAATCAGAGGGTGAAAATTTGTTCTAATTGTTCAAATCCCCTAGTTCCCAACTCCTAATTTCTGCACTGTCTGTGGCATGCCTGTTAAGTGAAACATAAAGCAATTATTCTCAAAGTGCTAACTATGACCATTGGTAAAGATATTTTAAACAATTTCAGAGGTTCCCTCCTGGGTCTGGCAGTAGGTGACGCCCTGGGTGTTCCCCTGGAATTCCAGTCACCGGGCACATTTGAACCCGTCACTGACATGATTGGTGGTGGAGAATTCGGCCTCGAGCCTGGTGAATGGACTGATGATACATCTACCGCTTTATGTTTGGCGTTAAGTCTTATTGAAAGGGAAGGATTTGATCCGGAAGACCAGATAAATAAGTACCTCAGATGGTATCATGAAGGATACTTAAGTGTTAATGGCAGCTGCTTTGATATTGGGGACACCACCCGTGAAGCATTAACGAGTTTTGAAGAAACTGGTGAACCATTTTCTGGTCCGAGTCATGAGCGATCAGCAGGTAACGGTTCCTTAATGCGCCTTGCCCCTGTACCCTTATTTTATTTTCGTAATCCCAGCTTAGCCATTAAACTCGCTGGTGACAGTTCCAGAACAACCCATCAACACCCTCTGGCTATCGATGCCTGTAAATATACGGCGGGTTTAATTATAGGTGCAGTAAGTGGTGAGTCTAAAGAAACAATTCTCTCCCGGAGATACTCTCCTATCCCTGGATACTGGGAAGAAAATCCATTAGCATCAGAGATAGATGAGATTGCCTGTGGCTCTTATAAAAATAAAAATCCCCCAGAGATTAATGGCAAGGGATTTGTAGTTAGATCCCTTGAAGCTGCCCTGTGGGCTTTCTATAACACCGACTCCTTTGAAGAATGATGTTTAAGGGCGGTTAACATGGGAGATGACGCCGATACTGTGGGGGCTATTTACGGTCAGATCGCCGGTGCGTACCATAGTGAATCTGGAAATCTTTGAATAAATCATTTTCCTATACTAAATTTTTTTTGCACCTAATTTTGGCCAATGTATCAGTTTATATTTCCCCAAAAATTTTTTGAATGAAATTTAAAGAACTATTCTTGGAGTATTAACACCTGAAATAATTATTTCCATGATTGCTAACCAGCACATATTCTGTGAATTAAATTTTAATATAATAACACTGAAAAATTATATTTGATGTAAAAATGAGTGAATAAAAATAAATGTTCCAAAGGGTATTCCCTTGTCTCCTCTCAAAGAAAAATCGATAGGCTGGTAAAAGAAGAGGAAATCAAATGGACTCTTTTTGAGAAATGTAAAGATGAGCTTTTATTAGATAAAAGTGATCTAGAAGATCTGAAAAACATAAGGGAAAAAGCATGGAATGAAACCAAGAAAAAATATGCTTTATAGTGGATACCAATATCCTTGTGTCTGCTTTACTTAAGGACGATTACAGACAGCTAAAACTAATAAAATCTGATTTATTCCTTTATTCAAAAGGATTGTATATTTCAAGTCCCTGAATGTCTTTGAAATCTTTTTTATTCCTGGTTACGAGTGCCAGGTCATGATGAAGGCTGCTTGCAGCTATAACCGCATCGGGCAATCTGACTCTTAATTTTCGTCTGATATCAATTGTCAGATCAGCAATTTCATCTTCAAGAGTTAAAATGTTTGCAAAAGAAATAAATTCAAGGGTGGACTGATAACCATCTTAAGTATGTTTATCCCATCCTAGAAATTCTATTTTGGTTAATATTGAATTGTTGAAGGAAGTTTTAAATATCTCCTCAATTTTAGGCAGCTCTTTTTGAAGGCAATTCATCTGCAAGGTAGTAAATAAGGATATTAGTATCAAGAAGATAGTTATTCATATTCTAACCCATTCCTCACGCAACTTCCTTGTTTCATGTTCCAGATCAATCTCCATGTTACCGTATATTCCTCGATAATGGGATGGCTGAAAATCAGTTTTCACTTTTTTATTCTTCTTTTTTTTTTCCATGATGGCAGAGTTATGTTTTTTACGGCTCTGCATATTAACACACTTAAATAATAGCCAGCTTCCCAGCCGAGGTTATCTCCAGCCGGTTTTGATGGATAAGGCCCATATCCCTCAGTTCACGTATGTGGTTGTAGGTCATTCCCCGGCTGATCCCCACCTTTACCGACAGATTCTTAACAGACATCTCCCCTTCCTGCAGCTCTTCCAGGATGAATCGTTTGGTGGGTGATATTCCGAAGTTCAGGATGGGCAAGTCGATTATTTCATTGTCCTCCTCTGTTACGTAGACTATCCTCTCTACTTCTTCATGGCGGGCGTAGCAACCAAATAATGCCCCCAGTGCCTGTGTTTTGCGACCTCCGCTGATGTTTATAATTATCTTCCTTCCCTGGGCTGCCTCTTTTTCTATGGCTTCGGTGGTGTCCTGGGCTATCTGTACCACGTCATAGATGCTGGTTATGTGTGCTTCTACTTCGATGACCGCACCCACGGTTTCCTTGAGCATCCGCTCGGCTTCTAATTTTTCCTTGGGAGCATCCTCCTCCCGTAGTAGAATGAGTTTTTTAGGGGTGAAATGGGTTATGCAGGCCATCACCGGCGCTAAAGAATAGATGGTTGATATTAGGGTGTTCTCCATAGGGGATCACTTTCCTATATTAAACATATTTCTGTGCAGCTAATGCATAGTTTTTTATTGCTTTTAATTCTTATGTTCCCACCTTATATAATTTTGTTAGCATATCTCTGCTGGTTAACATGATTTTAGTTGAATTTTAGTTTTATTCTAACAAATTATGTTCGTAATTATAGAAACCATATACCATTACATTATTAGTAGATGTTGTATATAAAAAACATATACATTTATATACTACTGTGCATAATATATAATTTTATCCTGACATGGAGAATGAAAATTGGAGGTGTATTGGATTTGGAAGTAGAGAGATCCAGAACCCTGGAAGTTGTACTGGGTGTTCTGGGAGGAGTATTTGGACTTTTAGGAGGAGTCTTTGCACTGATATTTTCGGCTTTTGAGTCCTCAATATTTGGTCTGGGAGTAAGCGCGGTACTGGCATCCATAGTGGGACTCGTCGGCGCGGTTTACGTAACTCAAAATCCCAAAATTGGAGGAATAATCTTAATAGTCAGTGCCATATGGCTTTTAATCAGCATTTCCGCCTTCGGTGTGATAGGAGCGGCGCTCCTGGGAATCGCTGGTTTAGCTGCTTTGATAAGAAAATAGTAGGAGGGAAAAATTATGAAGAATGGTTTAATGTTAGGTGTTGTGGTTTTACTGATCGTCGGTATTGTAGCCATTAGTGGTTGTACCAGTAATTCTGGTGAAAGCAATACTCCACCGGTGAATGTTACCGGTATAACTGTGCAAAACAGTGGCTATGGGAGTTATCATGTTCTTGGTACTATTACACCAAGTAAAGATTTCAGTTACCTGGAAATAGTACTTAAATGGTACGATGCAGAAGGTAACGTCATCGAACGATCATCATTAGCATGGAATACCAACGATGCTAAAGCCGGTGAATCTATTAAGTTTGATGCAATGTCATTTATACCAGAGGGTAGTACACCAGCAAAATTTGACTTATTAATCTTTGATTCTCCCTTTGATGGTGGCGATGAATCAGATGCCATCTACAAAACTACACAAAACTTAAACTAAAATTTTTAATTTTTTTATTTCTTTTTTTAAATTAGGGGGGAATTAAATAGTGAAAAAAATTGTTTTAGTAGTAGATAATGTTATCATCGCCATGATGATCAAGAAAAACCTGGAAAGTAATGGATATCTGGTCCCGTTTATCACCAACACCCTCAAGGAGATTTTAGTGGCGGACTATGAGATGGATCTGGTGATAATTGATATGGACTTCATCTCCATGGACCAGATCGGGGAGGTTCAAATTCCCATCATATTTCTCACCAGCCAGAGTGAGTGCGAGATTGGCCAGGATGAAAAATCCACCCTGCAGGTTACCTACGATTTCCTGTACAAACCCTTCACAGAAGAAGAATTACTGGAGAAAACTAACCATATCCTGCAAGTTAAAACTAATAATTCATAGGAGGACTGAATATTATGGATAAAATAATGGAAGAATATATATCAAACCTGGATTTAGGTCCAGTAACAGAATTTGGCGACATGGCGGTGATACCCATATTCTCCCCAATAACTGGACCAAACTACATGACCCTGAGGGAGGCCATGGAAAAGGACCTTCTGCTCATCACCGAAGTAGATGAGGAAGGTAGTGTGGGTGAATTACTGGTGAAGAACCTGGCAGATATACCCGTTCTCCTCTTGGACGGGGAAGAGATCATCGGAGCCAAGCAAAACAGAGTATTGAACACCACCATACTGGTAGGTTCTGGGGAGGAAATTCCAATCCCGGTAAGCTGCACCGAACAAGGCAGATGGGCTTATAAATCAAGAAAGTTCCGTGATTCAGATGATGTAGCTGCACACCGGGTGAGGAGAAGCAAATCAGCATCGGTCAAAGATTCACTTAGGCGTGAAGGCCACTTCCGATCAGACCAGAGGGAAGTATGGAATGAGGTACACTGCTTGTCCGTGGATGCTGAAGTTCAAAGCAATACCCAGGCCATGAAAGATATCTACACATCCCGGGAAAAAGATCTATCAAAGTATACAGATGCATTCCCCTACATGGAAAAACAGAAGGGTGTCTTGATACTTATAAATGGTGAAATAGCCGGTTTAGAAGTGGTATCATCAGAGAAAGCATATAAATTACTCCACGATAAGCTGATTAGAAGCTATGCACTGGAAGCTTTGTTATCCCCTGAAAAAGAGAAAGATGGAAAAGATGCTGTCCAGGAAGCTAAGGAGTTCATGGATAAAACGAAAAAGACAGAGGAAAGCAGGCATAAATCAGTGGGGCACGGCTGCGACCACCGGTTCACTGGAGATAAACTGGTCGGTTCATCACTAACTGTTAAGGATAAGGTTATACACAGTGTGTTCTTTAATCTGGCCTAGTTTAACCCCAGTACGCACTTGGAGCGAACGATAAAATAAAAGTTATAATAAGAAGCAAGATAACTATTATCACAATACTAAGTAGTAAAACCCTTTTAGAATCTTTTTCAGTGGTCTGGCAACTGGTATCTGGATTTGATATGTCAAGGCAAGCTTCTACCTGATCTAATAATGAGGCGCCACATTTCTGGCAAACCTGGGCGTTTTCAGGGTTTGGTTCTCCGCAGTTAGGACATTTGATTTCACTCAATTAAACACCGATTATATCTGTTGATTCTCAAATTTAATACTTCCCGCAAACCCACAGTTAGATATGTCTCTATATATTTAAGAAGCTTAAAATCTAATTATAAGTAGTTTGTAGGGGGTTCTCCATATTTGAACCAGAAGAACTTGAAAACTGATTTCTTATGTTTTTTAATTTCTCAATAACATGGTTCTACTTTAATGGATTACATAGCATTATGTGAATAATATAATTATAATATTTTATATGATAAAAGTAATAATATTTAATGAATGTATGTGGGTAATGATAATTTCGATGATGCTGACGATGCTAGTATATGTCCTAAAAATAACACCATCAATCTATCAAAGAAGGAAATACGCGAATGGTTATCCAATATAACAAGAAAAAGGATTATTATCGATAAACATCCTCGATTAAGAGCTCGAAAAAGATTATCTGATTCATCGGAAGAGACACTTTATGAATATTTAATGGAACGCAGATACAAAAAGATTGAGAAGAAAATCAGATATGGAGTGCAACGTTTTGAATTATATTATGACCATAAAGATAAATCAGTTAAAGATGAT
This sequence comes from Methanobacteriaceae archaeon, assembly GCA_011620845.1. GTDB lineage: Archaea > Methanobacteriota > Methanobacteria > Methanobacteriales > Methanobacteriaceae > Methanobacterium_A. The sequence goes on along the minus strand of WOYJ01000043.1, from coordinate 3,528 downwards.
ATAGTAATAGTAATTATCCCATGTGATCCTGCATTAAAGAGTATAAAGGTTATAACAATCATTACATGATTGAGTAAACGAGATTATGATAGAGAAACATAAATCCCAAAGATATTTTGAAATGGAACAAGATTATGATTATAGAGGAGATTCATTATTTTTTTATGTTGATGAAGATTATAATCATAAAAAATCTATAAGATTTACTGATGATATTATATTAGATTTTGATGATAACGATGTTCCTGTAGCTTTAGAGCTATTAAATGCTTCTAAAATACTTAATGTTAATAAATCAGCTCTCAAACAGCCTATTGGGTTGGATATTCATATTTATGTAGGTGTGGATGTAATTAAATTAGAAGCTAATTTTCTTATATCAATACGCAAAAAACAGATACAGTTGTTTTTAGTTGAAGAAATAGCAAATGAAACTAATTTAGTAGCGAACGAAGCACATTTTGCAAGGGCAGCTGCATGAAATTGTTTAAATTAATCTATGAATAAATTAGCTCCAGATAACCTGCTTTTTTACTTTTTTTCAAATTGCATCATATATTCTGGTTCTACAATTTTATAAGCCGAAAATCAACACTATCAGTATCCAATTAAACTCTTCTCTTATTACCTTAATTTTCAAATTATTTAATACTTCCCGCAAACCTACAGTTAGATAAAAGTCTTTAAGTTTGAAGCTTAAAATCAATATTATACAATTATATGTAGGGGGATATCCTTGTTAACTCGAAGGCATTTACAAATTACAATAATTTTCACGATACTAATCCTATCCACGCTTCCTTCTGCCGAAGCCTGGATATGGAAAACACACGCTGATATAGCGGAGGCCGTATACTGGGGACTGCCACCAGATGTCCAGAAGAATTTAAACCTGGAGATAATGAAAAACGCATCTAATGAACCCGATGAGGTGTTCAAGGATTACAGACACCACAGCTACCCGAACAGCTACCAGAAAGCTAAGTCCTGGTTGGACAAGGGTAAAATTGCCTACGACCGGGGAGACTATGATGAGGCCAGTTTCGACTATGGTGTGGCCACCCATTACATCTCAGACTCCTTTGCTGCCCCACACTGTGTAAGTAAAGAGGATTCCTCGGACCATTCCCGCTATGAAAACCGGGCCAAGAAACTGGTACCAGTTGCCACCTATAATAACAGTTTAGATCTAAACACCAGGATGCAGAACGGTTACCACCATGGCAGTGAAAGCTGGACTCGTTGGTTAGAAACAGGTGACACTTCTATCATCCAAAGTAACCTCAACGATGGAGTATCAGCATCACTGGTAGCTGTAAATGAGAGTATAAATGGTGGAGTATCCCCGGATCTATGGACTCAGATCATGGACTTCGTCTGGAATTACGTGTTTGTAAGTCCAGAAGCGACTGGTTAACAGGTAAAAGAAACTGGTTAACACTAAAGAAAATTAGGTACTATTAAAACGAGAAAAGATAAAAGTGTTACTCCCAAGGAATAGTGGTAGAGTAAAAACAATTTTTAGGGGGTAAGAGTTGAAATCTACCATAAAATCCCTGGGAGAGTTTCGTCGAAGTGGTCCAATACTTCGTGAATTTTTGTTGGGAATATTATCTATACATCAGGTATTATAAATACTTTACCTTTTTTGGTGGAATTTGGATATGAAAGTGTGATACTCAGATAATCATTATTGTTAATTTATGGAAGCTTAGTTAGTGGATTGAACTTATCGTTGTTACGGGTAAGTGAAATAACTTCGTTATATTCAGGTATATGGAAGTGGAAAATTATCATTTCCTTATATATAATTTAAAAACAGCAACGTTCCTTCCAACATTAGTTTTTTGTGACTGTTATATTAAGGAAAACCATTAAACACCCTTATCTTCCCGGTGATACTTCTGGTGCAGCTTCTTTTCTGCTTCCTTTTTCGGAAATTTAAAGTAGATAATGGCCGCACCGATAAGGATGGCGATTATCCCTGCAATATAGGCCCAGTCAGTTCCAGCTAGGAAGGATGATCTGGCCGCTTCTATTATCTGGGTTTGATACTGTGGATGTGCTTGGGCTATGTCTGCGGCGCTGCTGAAGGATTTCAGGAGGGTGGCCACCACGTCACTGGATATCTGCTGTGTTTCGTTCGTGGGAAGGCCGGTGATAAGGTTATTGAATGTCCGGGAATATCCGGCGGTAAGCAGCACCCCAAATATGCTGGTCATGATGGCACCGCCGAAGTCCCTCTGGAGGTCCGCAGTACCGGAGGCCATTCCTTCCCGTTCTACAGGCACACTACCTGTCAACGAATTCGAAGCGGGCGTTCCGGCAATTCCCACACCGGTCCCAATTAAAGCATAAGCCAACCCTACTATCCAGTAGTGTATGCCCTCCTTCCAAAGGAATAGCATGGTAAAGAACCCCAGTAGACAGATTAAGAACCCTAATAACAGGGTGAATCTGGAGCCGAACCTCTCCACCAATCTAGCGGAAAAGGGAGCTACAAAGACCATGAAGACAGCGGCAGGTAATATGGCAATCCCCGCGTTAAGGGTGGAGTAGTTTAAAACGTTCTGCAGAAACTGCTGTCCGATGTACATAGCTCCCATCAACGATCCGAATACTATAGTACCGGCACAGGCAGCAACCAGGAAAGTCGGTCGCCTAGCAATCCCCAGATCGTAGAGTGGGTTTTTAGCCCGGCACTGGCGGATGATGAAGAATACACCGGCAACCACAGCCACGATTAATACTAATATCGTTATGGTCAGGGCACTGGGTACCGGTGCGAAGTTTATCGCCAATATCAGCCCGCCGAGGAAGATCAATGAAAGGAAACCTCCTAAATTGTCCACTGGTTCTTCTGTTTCGTTGATATTAGAAGGTATGAACCTGTAGATCATGATGAGGGCTACCACTGCCAGGGGTATGGTGACTATAAAGACCGAGCTCCAGTCCCTGTTTAACAGGAGGAAGCCGGAGATCATGGGACCCATAGCTGCTACGGCTGCACCTATACCAGACCATAAGGCTATGGATCTTGTCCTCTGTTTACCCGACCATATGGCGGCTATAAGTGCGAGAGTGGTGGGGAATGCCATTCCAGCTGCCAGTCCTCCGAAGATCCGCGCTGCGATGAGTACTTCGATTGAAGGTGCAAAACCTGCCAGTAGAGATGATGGTATTGCTAGAAAAGTACCTACCAGTAGCATCATCTTACGGCCGTGGTGATCCCCCATAGCACCGAACCATAACACCGACGCAGCCAGGCCCAGGGAGAATCCCACCGCCACCAGGTTTATGAGTACCTGTGATGCGTCGAAGGCCTGGCCTATTGATGGTAGGGCTACGTTGGCCACGGAAAGGTTCAGGTTGGCCACCGCCGCTCCCATGATGAGCGTTGCCAGGACCATCATCCCGGGACTTTTATCATCTGTGACAACTGTTTTCATGGAATAATCGCATCCCTCAAATTTTTTTATTAGTTTAAAATACTAGCATTATTGCTTTAAAAAATAGATTTTACTTTCT
>WOYJ01000055.1 GCA_011620845.1 Methanobacteriaceae archaeon | reverse complement strand
AAAAAAAAAAAAGATTATATAAGAAAATTCTAACAATAAAGAATGTTGAATTATTCAAATTTAATGAAAACAAATAGTAATACTTTAATAGGAAATTTATATGTCAAAATCAAGCAAAAGTGGTGCATATCAACAACACTCCTTGTTAAATAGAGCTGAAGAAGCTCATAAGCTTTTAAAAGAGCACTTAGATCAGGATCATGTGGTGAGAGTAATCTCCCACAACGATGCTGATGGAATATCCGCAGCTGGTGTGATCTGCAACGCCATCACCCGGGAAAAGGGTAAATTCCATGTCACCATAGTGCCCCGGCTGAAGGCAGAGGTCCTGGATAAGATTTCCCAGGAAAAATATAAGTTATTCTTCTTTTGTGACATGGGCAGCGCCTGGACCCAGCGGATCGGTAAGCTCAAAGGTGACGCTGTTATTGCAGACCACCACCAGACCATAGACTCCACCGAAGACCAGGGAACAGTGGTACACATCAACCCCCACCTCTTCGGCCTGGACGGAACAAGGGATGTCAGTGGTTCAGGAGTAACTTATCTGGCAGTAAGGCCCATGGGTCACTATGAACTCACCGCATTGGCCATGGTGGGTGCTTTCGGAGACATGCAGGGCAACAACATTACCGGGGTTAACCACACCATATTACAGGAAGGAATAAAGAAAAGAGTATTAGAAATTAACGACGGGTTGAAGGTCTCCTTCCTGAATGAAGAACCCCTGTATAAAGCACTTTCCTACACTTTTCTACCTTTACCTGGCATTTCCGGTGATTTTGAAGGTTCAAAAACCTTCCTGGAGAAGATCGGACTATCCTATGAAACCAAATTCCCCGACCTCAGCAACGAAGAAAAGGACACACTGAAAAATGAGCTGGTGAAGGTAAACCCGGAAATTTTCGGTAAAATCTACCAGATAAAAGATGAAATACCACTACTTAGAAATATAGACGATTACTCCCAGATAATAGACGCCTGCGGAAAGAAGAAAAAGTACGGCTACGGCCTGAGCATCTGCCTGGGAGACAGGGAAGAATCCCTCCAGGAAGGACTGAACTACCTGAAAAATTATCAGGACACCATAATAAAAGGTATCGAATGGATTAAAAAAGAGGGCTCCCGGGAAATGGACCACATCCAGTACATATACACAGAGGATAAGGACATAAAGAGTTTCATGGGCACCCTGGCCAATGTGGGACTGGATCTTAAACTATTCAATCAAAATAAACCTGTCTTAGCGATTTCTCGTATGGATCCCCTCATCAAAGTATCCGGACGTACCACCCTGGTCAATACTGAAAAAGGGATTAACCTTGGCCAGGCCTTCGAACAGGCATCACATAGCTATGGTGGTACTGGGGGCGGGCATACCGTAGCAGCTGGAGCTGTTGTTCCCCGAAATAACAAGGATAACTTCCTGAACCTGGTGGATGAAATCATTAAAACCCAACTGGAAGAAGATAAATCTAACAAATCCAAACAGATAACATTCAGTTAAATTTTAAGAGGTCCTCTATGCAGCTTACACCAGAAGAACAGGATATGTACGATGGAAAATATGGGATCGCCGTAGAGAAATCCATGGAGATCCTGGTGGCCCTGGGTGATATCTACGGAGCAGAAAAGATGGTGGATATAACATCTGCCCAGATAGCAGGGGTTTCCTATAAAACCATCGGAGACGCTGGCCTAGAGTACTTAGAAGAATTGGCAAGTACTGGTGTTAAAGTGAGAGTCCCCTCCACGTTAAACCCGGCAGGAATAGACCTGGTCAAATGGAAAGATTTGAACTTCCCAGCAGACTTCGCTGATAAACAGTTGAAGATCATCGAGGCCTACAGTAGAATGGGCATCAGCACCACCTGTACATGTACACCCTACCTGGTGGGTAACGTGCCTGCCCTGGGAAGTCACATCGCCTGGTCAGAATCTTCAGCGGTTGCCTATGCCAACTCCGTCCTCGGAGCCCGGACCAACAGGGAAGGCGGCCCGGGAGCACTGGCAGCGGCCATCTGTGGTAAAACAGCCGAATATGGTTATCACTTAGATAAAAACAGGAAGGCAAATTACATTTTTGAATTGGAAACCCAGTTAAAAGGCACAGAGTATGGTGCACTAGGCTACTTGGTGGGAAGAATAGTGGGGGACGGAGTGCCCTACTTCAAACTAAAAAACACCCCATTAATCAATGAACTAAAAAGTTTAGGCGCTGCACTGGCATCGTCAGGTGCCGTTGCACTTTATCATGTGGAAAACGTCACCCCCGAATATAATGATGCCCTTAAAGGGGTTGATATTGGTGGAATAGAAAAAATTGTGGTGGATAAGGATCAGATAATCGAATCCCACCAGAAACTATCCACAACTACCCGGAAACCAGATTTAATCTGTGTCGGGTGTCCACATGCCTCATTAGATGAGATTGAAGCCATCGCAGATAAAGTTACTGGTCGGAAACTCTCCACACCCCTATGGATATGTACCTCGATATCAGTTAAAGCCGAATCAGACCGTATGGGCTACACCAAAACCATAGAAGATGCAGGTGGTAAAGTAGTATCCGATACCTGTATGGTGGTTTCGCCCATAGAAGACCTTGGTTTTAAGGTTGTTGGGGTTGACTCGGCAAAAGCAGCTAACTACGTGCCCAGTATGTGCGGTTTAGACGTGATCTATGATGAACTGGAAAATCTGATTGAAAAATAATTTTTTATATACATTTCC
>WOYJ01000107.1 GCA_011620845.1 Methanobacteriaceae archaeon | reverse complement strand
CTTATAAAGGTTTCTTTATTTAATCTATACGAAAATTCATAAATTCTGTTTAAAAAAAGGTTTATCCCAGTGGCGGTGGACCCGGTTAATTTTTCCTCTTAAAGAGACGTTTCATATCCTTAATGGAGATATTTGATTTTATTTCCCCGTTAACTATGGTAAAGGGGGCCAAAGCACAACAACCTAAACATCCCACCGATTCCAGTGAATATCCCATATCGAAGGTTACTCCATCCTCCTTAATTTGCAGGTGTCTTTCTATACCTTCCATTATCTTATCAGCACCGCTGACATGACAGGCGGTCCCTTTACACACCATTACGTGTTTACATCCCTGGGGGGGGGTGAACCTGAATGGGAATAGAAGGTGGCCACACCGAAAACCTCACTCTTGGAGACTCCCACAAAACCAGAAACCTCCTCCATTACTTCTTCAGGTAAATATCCGTACCTGGACTGTATATCCTGGAGGATGGGTATTATCTCTGATTTGGTACCTTGATAAGCCGATTTAATTTTCTGCAAATCTTTATGCATCGGAATGCTCCGTTTGGACTAAATCAGAAAAAGAAGATTATAAGCTATCTTTTGTTGTAAACTAATCCACTTATTACGGCTAATACAGACAGTACAAGTGCGCTAATGGGTGTTCCTGTATCCTTCATAGGTACTGTCTCGTCAGAAACTGGTTTATCAGAAGTTGAACTTTGATTAGACCCATTATTTGCATCGGTCTCCCATGATTGCTCGTCTGAGCTAGTTGGACCTATGCTAAAATATTCAACTTCCACTCTATTAGGTGCACCAGTATAAAATACTTCAACTTCATATTTACCATTTGGCTGGTTACGGGTATCAAAGGTTACTGAAGCTAAACCAAATAAATCAGTTAACGTTATCTTTGACCATGTAACTCCATTTGATGGTAAATATTGATGAAAAGTAAAATTCAAGTGTCTGAATGATAAAGGTAAAATTTTCTTATAATACGCAGATACACTTACCTTCACTTTGCCCCCTGGTGAAATAACAGGATAATCTGGAACTTTACCATTTATCTTGTCTATATTGATTTCTACATCGTCGATTGCATTGGTTCCATTTACTGATGCATTGTTACTCCCATTAACTAAAGTTTCATCTGAAGAATTGTTACTTGCAGCTGCAACCACACCAATAGAAAAAGCAAAAACAACGATTAAAAGAAGTAACGGAATAAACCCTGTAATTTTCTGTTTCCTAATTTTCATATCCCCTTTTATAGTTATTAATGAATTAATTCAATAATCACATAAATATGTTTTGAATTGCAGGGGTTGTAAATTTATTGGGGGTTGTAAATTTTTTGTGTTTTTGTGTCCAGTATTGCATTTTTGGGTTGGTGTAGTTGAGGAATCCTTCTGGTTTTTTGTATTTCTTTTTGATTTGTTCTGGATCGGTTTGTCTGAAGTAGTTTTTCGTTTGGGTTGGATGTTTGTGAGATATAATTGTGTCTCATGAATTGTGTGAGTCTTTGAAAGTTGGGGAGTACTGTTTTGGTGATGATTTTTTGTAATACTTTGGGAATATCGTCATATTTTTTCTAGTAGTGTTTTTAATCTTTTTATTGCTGTTTTTCGTTAAATGTAGGTTCTGTCTAAAATGTTACTGATTTTTTGTTTCTTTGGATCCATCGGTATTCTGCGAAGTTTAAGTGCATTTCAAGTTCTAGGTCTGTTCTGAATCTTCTTTTGAGGAATCCAGGTAATGTGATGCCGAAATGTTTTTCTTTTTTGTTGTTTGTTGATGGCATATTGTCATTAGCGATGTGATTGATGGTTTTATCGAATATCTTGCTTAATTTTTGAATTAAATCTCCAATTAAAGAATTTAAATGTTTTATACTATTAAATAAGAATTTGAATCTTCTTTTAGCGTCTTTCACGCTTGGAGCTTTGAATTATATTGGATATTCTTTCTACATAATTTTCCCATTCTTTTATTTCCTTCTTTAGTTTTTCTGATTTCTCTCTTTAGGATGTTTGAGTTGCTTAATTTTATCTTTTTTTTGTTCTTTTTTATATCTGTTTTCTTCTAGATTCCTTGTAAATTTTGTGTTTTTTTTGTTCTGGTTTTGATTTGGCTCTTTAATCTTTTTTAGCACTTTTACCAGGTCCACCATTAAATTATGCATAATATGAAAGGTACATAATTGGTGTTTAGCTTTTAAATCTTCAATTATAAAGGTTATACCATGTTAAACCATCTGTGACTATTGTATCAACTTTTTTCTACCTTTCAATATGGTTTTTATGAAACTTTTTTAATATTGAATTCCTTAACAATTAACCGATTCAATTGTACATGGGTATTTAAGTCAATTAAGGATAATCTAGCTCGATCTTCACCATTAACTTTTAGAAATTGCTCATCATAACCATAAACACCACTCAAATCATCATCTGTATATTTTAAAGCTTCTTCTATCTTATCCTTGTAAAAGTTTTCATACGACTCTTTCTGATGATTCAAAATAGTCTGCCTAGACGGTTTACACCCATAAACCCGGTTAATTTGTTCTTAAATCTTCTCTAACGAACTATAATCAATCAATAACTGTTCGATAACCTCACATCTTAATTTATGGGAGTAATTACAGTTCTTAGGGACAATATTTTCCAGGCTCGTCTCATGGAATTTCCCAAATTTTTCATTAGAACACATATATTTTTGTATTTTAACAGGTCTATTCTTGTTAATATAACGTATACGCCTACCATTCTTATTAGATGTACTGTTACAAAACGGACAACAAGAATTCTCCTCATAAAAGACCACATTCAACGGCCTTCCAGCTAAAACTTCCAATGCAAATAAAAACTCAAAATCCTTTTCACTAGAAACATAGACTTCACAATCCTCATTTTCCAAAAACTTAAATAGTTCTACAACATACACTATATTGCGCGATAATTTGGTATTGTTTAGCGACATAACTAATAATTATCGCGCTAATACTTATTAAACCTTATTATACCACGTAAATAAACATTATATAACTAAATAAAACGCCATAACACAAATCACAATTATATAACTGTCAAATTATAATTACAAGACACATCCATCAGTAACATTTTAGACAAAACCTCAGGACTGAACTTAAAGAAAAATACACACACACCCAAATCAGCCCCAAAAACCACCATACTAACTGTATTTTTAGCAGGACTAATCACAATATTAGGCTACAACTCAAAAACAGCCCTACAAAAACTCTCAGAAACATAAAAAATCTAAGACCCTACAGAAATATTCTGTATTAAAATTCATCGGTCTTTGATTTTACTATTTGAAATTTCAGATAATATTTAACTACACATTTAACTCATATATTAACATGAAAGGGAAAGTAATAGGAGACATCCTCGTAGTTAAAAAAGACGTGGAGAACCCGGAAACATTTCTGGAATTACCGGGAGTTAACCGGGTGGTTAAGTTAGGCAGAATCAAGGGTTTAAAACGGGAACCCGAGGTGGAAGTGATTTTAGGTGATGGTACTGAAACTATCCACCGGGAAAACCACTGCCTCTTCAAGCTGGACGTGTCCAAGATAATGTGGTCCAAGGGCAACACCACAGAGAGGAAGAGGATCGCTGGATTAGTGGAGAAAGGGGAGACTGTAGTGGATTTCTTCGCTGGTATCGGCTATTTCTCCATCCCCATAGCCGTCCATTCCATGGTGGATAAGATCTACTCCATCGAGATAAATCCTACTGCTTACGATTATCTATGCCAGAATATTACCCTTAACGATGTTTCAGGTAAGATAAAACCATTATATGGGAATTGCCGGGAATTAGCCCCAGAAGGAGTAGCTGATCGGGTTTTAATGGGTTACATCGGTAACACTCACCACTACTTAGATGTGGCCCTGAAGGCTTTAAAGGATGAAGGGGGAGTGATACACTATCATGAATCTGTGCCTGATAAATTTAAGTTTATCCGGCCGGTAAACCGGGTAAAAGAAGCTGCAAATGGCTTTGAAGTGGATATTTTAAATAAGAGGATCATCAAGAAGTACTCCCCTGGCGTGTACCATGTGGTGGTGGATGCCTGGATCCGTAAGGAATAGGTGGTAAGGGATATTATACTAAAATAAAAACATAAAAATGGGGGGTTTACCTGACAGCGGTAGTTTATTCTGAAGATTACAGATTCCACGATACAGGTGTACATGTGGAGAATCAGAGGCGTGTTCAGGTCATAATGGAAGCTATCCAGGAAAGTGGTTTAGTAGATTTAAATGATATTCACCAACCAGTGATGGCTCGTGAAGAAGACCTGCTGAGAGTACACTCCAATGACCATGTGGAACACGTTAGAATGTTCTGTGAGATGGGCGGCGGCAACCTTGATTTTGACACCACAGTATCATCAGAGTCTTACAGGATTGCTAAATTATCAGCTGGAGGTGCTATAAAAGCGGCTGAACTGGTTTTAGATGGGTGTGACAGTGCTTATTCTGTGGGGAGGCCTCCCGGCCATCACGCCACTCGTAACCGGGCCATGGGCTTTTGTATCTTCAACAACCTGGCCATCACCCTGGAATATTTAAGACAGTTAAGGAAGATAGAGAGGTTTTTCATCTTTGACTTCGATGTTCACTACGGAAATGGAACGGCGGATATATTCTATGAAGACCCGGATGTGATGTATATTTCCATCCACCAGGACCCGCGGACGTTATTCCCGGGGAGGGGAAATGTAGAGGAGATTGGTATTGGTGAAGGGGAAGGCAGGAATCTATGTATTCCCATGCCCCCTGGATCAAACAGCCATGATTACCGGTATATCCTGGAAAAAATACTGGGACCAGTTGCACAGAGTTTCTCCCCTGATTTCTATCTGGTGGATGTGGGATTCGATGGACACCGGGATGATCCCCTTTCCAGTATCCGCCTGGATGATGAATTTTTCACCTGGATAGCCGTGGAGATGATGGATCTAGCCCGGTCTTTAACCTTGATCCTGGAAGGGGGATACGATTTGGATGCTCTGGCCCGGTGTAATCGGAACTTAATCCAGGGTCTCGAAAATTATAAAACCATGAAAGAGGAATATGAGAACGGTAAGGAACCCATAGATAACTCCATGGTAAACAGGGAAACCAGAAAGATATACGAAAGTCTCTCTGATATATTCTCTCCTTACTTCGATATTTAAACTTGAATCTGAACGATTTTAAATTTAAACCGATAGTTAACACATTTAAATACATGTATGCTATAAACCGGTGATTAGAATGGATAAAATCCGTTACAGGCAGGCCCAAGAGCTTATAGGTAAAGCAGGAAAATCTAAAGGGACTAAAGAAGTCTTTAAAAAGCCCCAGGAAGGGATAATAGATACAAAATTATTTGGTGAGATTTTAAATGAGATGATGGATTTAGAGGATTGTTTACTCGATAGCAGACCCACCCATTACCTTAAAAAGGATGAGGCCCAGGAGTTCTGTGAGCAGATCATCTCCATCAGAAAGCAACTGGACAGTATACTGGGCGACTTCGGCGTCCTGGAAAAAGCGGATGCAGAAGGGGATATTAAGACATTATCAGATAAATATCTAATTTTAACTACTAAGAGCAATTTTAAAAAGGTTTTAACCAAATTTACAGTGGATCCCCAGAAGATCGTGGTGGCTGGAGTGCCCCTTGAGATAGATGATATGAAGAGGTTGAATCCATACTTACCAGATGTCGCACTCAAATCCATTGAAAAAAGGATATCACACGTCAAAAATGATATTACCAGGAAAAAGGAGCAGTTCAACCTGGAAAATGTCCTGGTAATAGTGGAAAATGATGAATCTGGTGAAATACTTGCCGAGAGGGCCAGAGAATTGTACAATGCCCAAACCATAACACTCGAAAGTTTGAAGGATATAACTCCTGAAGAATTTTTAAAACTTTTATCCGGCCTTTGATACTGGTTAAAATTAATTTAAACCAGATCTATAATGGAATAAATCAATTTTATTCAAAGATCAGGATCAATAAATTGCTTTTTGTGAACTTTTAGAAATGGTAAATAGCAAATGTTATATAGGTAAGTAAAGTATTCCCAATTTGGTGAAGTTTTCACATTTCATATTATCCTTGTATGATCTATGTACCCAGGATATGATGTACTTGACACTCGAGAAATACAAACAACATGAATTTACTTTATTTTGTATGAATTTTTCTTCTAGATTGGATTTTAATCAAGTTAATTCTATTGTAGATTAACCTGCGTGGTGAAAAAAAGATGGACCGATCATGTTTCCCTGACACCCAGGACAATACGCCCACTATACCTGTACATTTAACCCGTGTAGGGGTTACAGGTGTAAAAAAACTTCTGAAAATTGAAAGATTTGGAAAAAGACCGATAATACTCATTCCCACCTTTGATGCATTCGTGGATTTACCCAGCACCAAAAGGGGAATACACATGTCCCGAAACCCGGAAGCTATTACCGAGGTTCTCGAGGAGGTTGTGGAAGAATCAACGGTGGAAATTGAGTCATTATGTGCTGAAATCGTTACCCGCCTGCTTAACAAGCATAAGTATGCTAAAAAGGCGGAAGTGAGTATGAAGAGTGATTTCATCATTATGAAGGAGTCTCCCGTCACCCGGCTTAAAACCCAGGAGATGACCAAGATAATGGCCGATGCCAGTGGCACACGCAACGGTGAAGACGTGGTGATAAGGAAGATGATCGGAGCAGAAGTCGTGGGAATGACCGTCTGCCCCTGTGCACAGGAAACCACATATGAATCAACAAAACAGGAACTATTAGAATTTCTGGATGAAGAAACGACCGAAAAGGTCCTGGAAAAAATTCCATTCGCCTCACACAACCAGCGGGGCAGGGGAATGATCATGATAGAAGTCCCTGAACAGAACGTGATACGAGGAGAAGACATAATCCGGATCATCGAAAATTCCATGAGTTCCCCGGTATGCGAACTGCTTAAAAGGGTGGATGAAAACGCAGTGGTGGTCAAGGCGCATCAGAATCCTAAATTCGTGGAGGACTGCGTGCGGACCATGGTACAGAAGATCGTAAATAAATATTCACACCTGTCAGATGACACCATGGTAACGGTAAGACAGATAAACGAAGAAAGCATTCACCAGCACAACGCATTTGCAGAGAAGGTTGCCACCCTTGGCGATCTTAAAAAAGAGATGCTCAATGGAGATGAACCACAATGAAGATTCATGAGGTTGCAGGTAATGTAATGGGTATGCTGGAAGCATTTGAGGGTTCAAGACCCGCCATGGACACACCACAGATGCTCATCGTTCGGGGAATGTCTCGTAAAGAAATGGAACCCGAAGAACTGGAAAAAGTGATCTCAGATGTATTAGACGAAATCGGCGCCCGAAGAATCGAGGTATTTTCCAATGAAGCCAAGGATATAATAGGTGTTATGGACGAAAATATCAGAGGCCAGGTGGAAATACAGGGAGAAACTGATATCTACGGGATATACCGACTTAAGGACTCTTTTGAGGCTATGAACTGTCATGTTGAATATGCATTAGGTTTACTGGATGGATTAGCCATTTTCATAGTGTTATGGATGGATAAAAGCGGATTCGGCCCTAAATTCGTTGAAATAGTGGTTGTGAATCTGGAAATTTAAAACTTTTTAATTACAGGTGGAGTATCTCCCCCTTTCAATCTTATTCAAGGAAATCTATTTAAAAGGAACAATGCAATGCCTGAACTTTCAAAAGATGATATAGTCGACCACCTTAATTCGGGATACAAGGAAATTTCATCCCTGATGGGGAAAATAAATTCACATAAGGATTCCAGGGTAACCTATTCCCGGAATATTTTCCTCCCCATCACCAATATCTGCAGGAATGAGTGTGGCTACTGTATCTATCGCCGAAGCCCGGAAAGCCATGATGCCACCATCCTCATGGAAACAGATGAAGTAATGGCCATGGTACTGGAGGCGGATAAGTATGCCTGTCACGAAGCTCTCTTCACCTTTGGTGAGGGAGCGGATGAATTTTTCGAGGTAAGGCAGGCCCTGGATAAGCAGGGTTACAGTAGCATGGTGGACTACCTGTACCACCTCTGCAGTGAGACCCTGGATAAAACCAAATTATTACCCCATAGCAATCCCGGAATACTTAAAAAGAAGGATTTAAAACTTTTACGGGAAGTAAATGCTTCCATGGGGTTGATGCTTGAAAATTCCAGTGCACGATTGATGGAAACAGCTGTTCATTCAAAAAGCCCTGGAAAAGATCCCAAGTTGAGACTTAAAACCATAGAGGACGCTGGTAAACTCAAAATACCCTTCACCACCGGTCTGTTAATAGGGGTGGGGGAAACTGTGGAGGAAAGGGCAGATTCACTTTTAGAGATCAGGAAACTCCATGATAAATACGGGCATATACAGGAGATCATCATCCAGAACTTCAAACCCAAACCGGGCATTCCACTGGAAAGGTTACAGGAACCCTCCCTCCTGGAGATGGTTAAAGTGGTGACCGTCACTAAACTGCTTTTCCCGGATGTGAGCGTCCAGGTGCCTCCTAATCTGAATATAGATGGTGCCCAGATGTTTCTCCTGGCCGGTGCAGATGACTGGGGTGGTGTTTCACCACTTACCAGGGACTACGTTAATCCAGAAGCACCCTGGCCAGAATTAGGTAGATTAAAATCACTTACTGAAGAGTTAGGCTTACAGTTCGTGGAAAGGCTTCCAGTTTATCCGGAATATATCTCTGAGGAATTTTTGAGTGAGAGGATACTGGAAAAAATAAGTTCTATTGGTTTTTAGTATCCCTATGTTTCAGATACTGTTTAAATTAAAGCATACTTATCTCATTTAAATCTTCTTTTACGATGTTTAACACTGTCTGGGTGTAGGTCCTCTGGACGTCTGCTTCTTTAAGCAGGGATTTTATGAAGTTGTCCAGTTCCTTGGTGTCTTTAAATCTGGTGATGATTATGGCGTCGAATTCTCCAGTTACATCGTACATGCACAGTACATTTTTATGGTAGGCCGTTCTGTCTTCCCAATTTCTAAGTACTCCGCCCTTTACCTTTACACCGATTATGGTGGTCAGGGAGTAACCCAGTTTTTCATGATCTATTATCGGGGAGAATCGCTTTATGATCCCTGATTTAATGAGTTTTTCGATACGGTTGTGGACGGTTCCTATGGATATGTCCAGTTGTTTGGCAATACTTCGGTAGGATTTTCTCCCGTCCTCATGGAATATCTTGATCATCTTCCGGTCGACATCATCGATGACACTTTTACCTTTTTCTTCACTTTCATCATTCATACCCGACACCTCTCATTTGAACAATGTTTATTAATACTGATTTTTACGCATAAATAATTATACATTTTCCATTAAATCGTGGGAATAGTTTAAATACAAGTTTGGATTTATAGTATATTGTGGTTATAATGAGTTTAAATGATGAAGCTATCAAGATGAGATATATAGCCCTGGTAAAGAAGGGTGTAATTGCAGACGACGAATGTAGATCCTACACCAAAAAGATGGATATTGATCCGTGTGTCAAGCGAAAAGTCAAGGAGTTTGAAGATAGTTTTGTTCCAGGCACGGTTCTGTTGAGTGACAAGGCCAGTTATAAGTTACGTGTAGAATATCCCATGGAATAGCCAATTAACCATTTAATTAGTCCTTTTTTTTATTATTTAATATTCCCCTTTTTTTCTCTTAAATGTTTCAAATAATATCTTTTATTTCTCTAACATTTATAGAATCATCTTATTTTTCCCACCATTTTCAGATATTTTTTACTCAGAACACCATTTTATCTCTTCCATGCATCAAATTATCGCTAAAATACCCGCGTTGGTTATGCTGTATTTTTCAAATAGATTCGATCTCTTGACCAGGCCCATTTCAATCAAACTATTTAAGTGTTTATACACCATTGCCCGGGATATGCCTACTTTTTCTCCTATTTCCACCGCTGTTAAATCTTCTTTATATAAAGTTTCCATGATCTTCAGTTTACCCTTGGAGATGTCCAGTTTAAGGGGAGGTATCCTGATTACTTTGTCCTGGTAACAGGTGAAGATACCGTCTACTCCATTTTTATTGGCCACGAAATTAATTAATGGGCCTACACCTCCATTACTGGAAGCAACAAAGACTTCACCATGTTTTTTAGCACCTTCTATCACTTCTGATATCCGTTTACAGGCCTCTTTAGGGTCATCGGTTTCAATTAGAATTTCCCCACCCTTCAGGAATGAGTCTATTTCAGATCTGTGATATTTTCCCTCATGTAAACTTATTATCCCATCTGCCTGTATTTTAACCGAGGCATCGAAGAGACATTGTCCCCTCAAATTACTGATTAAAGTCTTCATAGTTGGATCACCATAACTACTCTGTCTCACTTCAATATATAATTGTATACTTTGAAAGTTGTATGGAGAACAACCTTTAAATACTGAACTCTTCCTACCAAAATTAGAGATTAAACTGGAGGGATAAATACGACCATATCAGAAACCATTAACGCAAAAGCTTTTTCAACACGTCGATTGAACACACAGGTGAGGAAAGCGTTGTCTGAGGAAAAAAATAATATCATACTGGAAAAAACAGGTAAGCTAGACTCTATAGTTGTGGGATTAGGTAAAGAGGCGAATGTAACTTTGGAAGGAGACGTTGGGGATTTTGTAGGCGCGCTTAACAATGGGGCGCGTATAGAAATTCAGGGAAACGCAGGACGATACGTGGGAGACAACATGACCAATGGAGAGATCGTAGTAGAAGGTTCAGCCCAAGACGGAGTGGGTTTCGGCACATATAACGGTACCATAGTTGTTTATGGTGATGCCGGCAACGGTGTAGGCCAGCTAAATAAGGGCGGAACCATCCTTATTGATGGAAATATTGGTGATCTGACAGGCCTCTACATGCTCAGCGGCGACATAATAATCATCGGAGATGCCGGTGCAGATACCGGGGACTGGATGATAGGCGGCACCATCTACATAGGTGGTAATTACGAAACAGGAACCAATGCAGAGGTCCATGAATTGGATCCTTCAGATAAGAGAAAATTAGCCGAATTATTTAAGAAATATGAAATTGACGCTCAAATTGAAGACTTCATAAAGCTGAAACCCAAGGATCTAAGGCCATTCTATGGAAATCATGACGAGGAGGTGGCACTATGAAACAGATCCTCTTAACCGATCCAGAAAAATGCGACGGATGCAATGACTGTATCCAGGCCTGTGAATATGTAAACAATGAAAGCAGCATATTCCTGCATAAAATGGACAGCGGATACCATGCCATAGTCTGTCAACAGTGCATAAATCCATCCTGTATTAAAGGATGCTTCCGGGATGCCATCTACCGGGAAGATGGAGTGGTGAAAATAGACCAGGATCGCTGCATCGGCTGCAGATTATGCATGCTCATGTGTCCCATTGGTAGTATCACCTATACAGAAGAGCAGATGCTTAAATGTGAACAGCAGTGCATGAAGAACGGGGAAGAAACCCCGGCCTGTGTGAATTCATGCGACTCCGGTTGTCTGGAGATAGTGAATGTTAAAGAATTTGCATCCGGATTACAGCAGGATATCGACATGAACAACTCAGTTACCGGATCATCCATTAAACCATTATCCCCCTCAGCACAGCTTGCAACCTCGACACAGGGATTATGCGTATTCTGCGGGACCTGTGAAGTAGTCTGCCCCACCGATGCAATAAAAATAGTCGATAATCATGCTGAAATAGATAAAAGCAAATGTATAATGTGCGGATCCTGCACCGCCGCATGTCCAGTTCTCATACCAACCGGGGCGGGAAGTATATGGGACCCCCGTACAATAGCAGATATCAGGTTCACCTCCAAAGCAGGGAAATATGTCCTGAGGGGATTTGGTACAGAAAGACGCCTTCCTAACTTTGATGATATCATAATACTACCGGCACAGGCTTCAGTATCACCAGTAGATAAGTACCGTGAAGTCTGTAACACCAGAGTAATCCTGGGTACCCGATATGCAGAGAAACCATTGGAGCTGGCAACACCAGTACTGATAGCCGGGATGTCCTTCGGTGCTTTAAGTGAGGAGTGTAAACTAGCCATGGCTAAGGGAACCTCACTGGTTGGGTCTCTGGCCAACACTGGTGAAGGAGGGATGCTCCCGGGTGAAAGGGAATTCGCCGATAACCTGACTGTACAATATTCCTCGGGTAGGTTTGGAGTATCCGCAGACTACTTGAACGTGGCAGATGCCATCGAAGTTAAGATAGGACAGGGAGCCAAGCCAGGTATGGGAGGCCACCTCCTGGCAGAGAAAGTAAGCCCTAAAGTAGCTGAAATAAGAGGTTTACCTATGGGGACAGATGCTCTAAGCCCCTGCCGTTTCCTGGACGCCACCCGAGATGGAGACCTGGCCAAACACATAGAGCTCCTAAGAGAGGTCACCGATTGGCAGAAACCCATCATAGTGAAATTAGGCCCTGGAAGAGTGGATGAAGATGTCAGGATAGCCGTGGAATCTGGTGCTGATGTGATATCAGTGGATGGAATGGAAGGGGGTACTGGAGCAGCCCCGGAAGTGGTCATCGAACACACCGGTGTTCCTACTTTGGCTTCCCTGGTTCAGGCGGTAAGGACCCTGGACGAGATGGGTATGAAGGACACAGTCCAGCTTATAATCACCGGTGGTATTAGGAGTGGTGCGGATGTGGCTAAGGCCATGGCCATGGGTGCCGATGCAGTCTACATTGGAACCGGTGCCATGATCGCCATGGGATGCCGGGCCTGTCGTATGTGCTATACTGGAAAATGTCCGGTTGGAGTGGCAACCCAGGATCCTCTCCTCTGCGAAAGACTGGATGTTGATCTGGCGGCCATGCGTGTTGCTAACTACATAAAATCCATGACTGAAGAGACCAAGATGCTTGCCATGCTGGCTGGCCACTCAGATATAAGGGACTTCACACCCGACGATCTGAGGGCTTTGAATCTCGACACGGCTGAAATAACTGGTTTAAGGTTGATCGGTTATTGAAA
>WOYJ01000078.1 GCA_011620845.1 Methanobacteriaceae archaeon | reverse complement strand
AATAGAGGAATATTTAACTGTAAATGAAATTCCAGTCCTGGGGAAAATTCCTTTTGACAAGAAATTTGTGTATGCCCTGGTTAATTTAAAACCAGCAGTGATTTTTGAACCGGATTATACTGGTAAATTTCTGGAAATAATAAAAGAAATAATAAAAAATATTAATTTTTGGGACAAATATGAAAAACAAACATAAAATCCAGCTTAAGAAGACCATATCAATGAATTAATGAATTATAAAATTCAGTGTTTCAATGGATGATAAAACACGAATGAATTTAAGGAAGGGAGAAAAAGCCGCCATATATTCCGGCTTAACAAACCTGTTGTTGGCTATCCTTAAGGGGATAATTGGCATATTATCAGGGAGTATAGCTTTAATTGCTGATTCTGTCCATTCATTTTCGGATATAGTTGCATCTTTAGCTGTATTCATAGGACTTAGACTTTCCCAGCGTAAACCCGATGAAATGTTCCCTTTCGGTTATTACAAGATCGAGTCTTTTGTCTCTTTGATAGTATCGGCCATAATAATAGTAACTGGTATAGAAATAGCTTTAGAATCTTTCAATGCATTTATTAACCCTACAACGATTGAAATGCCTTTAATAAGTCTTTCTGTAGCTGTTTTTTCTGCCGTGATTTCTTTTCTACTTGCCAGATATAAAGAGAAAGTTGGGAGGGATATGGACTCCCAGGCACTGATAAATGATGGAAAACACAGTTTTATTGATATTTTTTCGTCGTTAATCGTTTTTGTAGGTATATTATCGTCGTATCTGGGCTTTTTAAGTATAGAGGGGATTTCAGGAATTTTAGTGGCATTTTTAATCGTTTATATGGGACTAAAATTGGCTAAAGATGATGTTCTTGTCCTTCTAGATGCCAGTATGGACCCTGAAAAGCTTAACGAAATAAAATTAATTGCTAAAGGTGTTGAAGGAGTTGAAAATGTTCATGACGTTAAGGTCCGGAGGTCAGGACCCTTTGTATTTGCAGAACTGCATCTGGAAACAGAAAAAGGATTGTCGGTACGAAAGGCATCTGATATAACAGAAAAAGTTAAAAAAACTGTAAAAGATGAAATCAGAAATTTAGATACTTTAACAGTTCAAATAGAACCTTATAAAAAAGAAAAATTAAGGGTGGCAGTCCCGGTAGAAAACAGGAAAGGCTTACAATCTAAAGTTTCGGAGCATTTTGCCAGAGCTCCTTATATTTTATTTGCAAATGTATCTAACAGTGAAATAACAGACATAGTAATAAAAGAAAACCCAGGGGTTAAATTGGAAAAAAAGAAGGGACTTGAAACGGCTGACTTTTTAGGGAAAGAAAATGTGGATGTTTTGATAGGTAATGAAGTTGGTGAAGGACCTATGTATGCCTTAAATGATAAGTTGATCGATGTGATATTCCCAAAGGGTAGGAATCTTGAAGAAATAATTCTAGACGTATATAAGTGATTCAAAATGAAACTCCAGATTCTATACGATAACGATGCTAAAAATAATTTTAAAGCAGGATGGGGATTTTCATGTTTTATAGCAGTAAATGAAAAGAAAATACTATTCGACACTGGTTGGAATGGATTTGTTCTTTTAAACAATATGGAAGCTGCCGGAATCAACCCAGAAAAAATAGATATCATCGTAATTTCCCATCAGCACTGGGATCATATTGGGGGTTTGAATCATGTATTGGAGTATACCAGAAATCCTGATGTTTACTTTCCTGAATCCGTATCAGAAAACCTTAAAAATGAGGTAAAAAATCAGGCAAACATTGTAGAGGTTTCACAGGCTCGAAAAGTTTGTGATAATATATACACTACCGGAGAACTTGGTGAAAAAATTAAAGAACAGTCCTTAATATTATGCTCTAAAAAGGGTAATATTGTCCTTACTGGTTGCGCTCATCCTGGTCTAGAAGCAATCATCAAAAAATCCAGGCAATTTGGTGAGATTTACGGTGTAGTCGGAGGATTTCATGATTCTAATGTAAATATTTTAAAAGGCACTCCTCTGATAATCCCCTGTCATTGTACCCAAAAAAAAGGTGAAATAAAGACTAAAATGTCAGAATCCTATAAAAACTGCGAAGTTGGATATGAATACGATATTTAATACTAACGAGGATAATTTACAGTCTGAAGTTAGGATATAATAGAAAATAATAGAAGAGGATAGTAATGAATTATTTAAAACTTACAAAGAGTATGGAAGATTACCTTGAGGTAATGTATAATTTGGAAAAGGAAAAGGGAATCATTAGGGTGGTGGATATTGCTGAAGAACTTAATGTTAAGCCTTCCAGTGTCGTTGAAGCAGTAGATAAAATATATAAACTGGATTTAATATCCCGTGAAAAATATAAGGAAATTAAATTGAATGAAAAAGGAATAAAGGCGGCAAAAGGGAGTTATACGTAAACATATTATACTGAAAAGGTTCTTGAACATGTTAGGTGTGGATAATAAGACTGCTGATAGGGAAGCGTGTGCAATGGAACACATTTTAAGTGAATCTAGGGTGAATAAATTTCAAATATTTACAGAATTCATTGAAACCCATCCAAAAGGAAAGGAATTCATAAAATCATTTAAAAATTATAAAAAAGACGCTCGGAAAACGAACTATTTCGGAAAATTGATTTTAATCAATGGTTCTTGTTAAAGATGAATTTAATTTATCATAGAATTTAAAGAAAAATAAATGATCACATAAAGAAATTCGTAAGGTTTTCTGAATGGTATGAATATTTAAAAAAAATC
>WOYJ01000173.1 GCA_011620845.1 Methanobacteriaceae archaeon | reverse complement strand
GCTCTATTTCTTTATGGTTACCTGCATAAAAATACCAATAGCAATAGGCAAACCCTAAAAAGGTTATAATTGCGATTCTATATCAAACGCAGTAGTTTGGGCACCGAGGGATTCCAAGCAGTTCAGAAAGGTGAAGAATATAAACATCAAAACCAGATCTGCTACCCAGGAAGTGAGGGCAATCCATACTGCGATTTTTTTATGCAAAAACAACAGTATGGGGACAGCAATACCCGCGGCGAGATTTAGCACCCAAAACCAAAGAGGAAGAAGAGGGTAGTTTGTAAAATATGCAACGGCTGATGGTGCAAAGTTTCTAAGTATATATTCTTCAGCATTACCGCTGTGAATCATTATGAAGTCATAAACACCCACAGCATACATGACAAAAGGATCAAGGCAACCAACCATATGCCATGGTCTGGACTTGTTACCTTCTTCCAAATTCGCACCTAATGTAATTCAATTTTCTCGAACTTACCATCTCACCGAGTAGTTACCATCTCATCGAGTAAATATCAAATATTTTAGGATGTTACTTAATCTTTAAATTCTAATTCAAATCCTACCACCGGATATTCCAGGTTGAAGTTAGAAATAACCAGGGGACTTATCTCTCCAAAGAAACCTTTTACCTTATTATCACGGGTTACCACCTGGGCGCATCTTCCCTTTATAAATGAGGGATGATCAAGTGGTTTTACTGTCATCTTTAATCCCAGGTTGCTGATTAATGATGCGGTTAAGGATTTTATCTCCGTGAAATTTGCTGTGGAATGGGTTACCAGTGCGGCGAGCTTACTCACTCCCCTGGTACGAGTTTCTGTGGCTTTATCGAGATAAACTACTTCACCTACTTCAAATATTTTCTGAGGGAGTTCTTCGTGTGTGTTGTCCTCTAAAAATTCCATCAAACCATTCAGGAGGCTTTTCCGGATCATGGTCCTGTCCTGGCTGATGGGCTGGGCAACTACCACCCTTTCATCCTCTGTTAGGTTCATCTTCTGGTAGTGTTGATCCTCGCTGGTGAGCATAAGGCTCATCACCTCGTAGAACCCGTAGCCAATCATCATCTCCCGTACCCTGTTTTCGAATGCTTTATGGGGATCTTCCGATGCTACAGTTGCCACATCGGGCAACCGGGCCTTGATCTTCCTGAAGTCATAGCCAATTGCCACGTTCTCTATGATGTCCACCTCGTGCAGAACATCGATGCGGTAGGGTGGTATGGAAACCTCGATTTCATCTTCATTTAAGGCATCAGCATCTAACCTCACCCTGCGGAGCATCCCTATGATCTCATCCCTGGATGAATCAATACCTATCATCCGCTGGGCATTTTCCACCCTTAAAATCTTCTTTTTAGGTGTTAAATCTGGTAGTGTCCGGGTCTCATCCGGGTAGATGACATCCATGGTCTTTATTTTTGCGCCGGACTCGGCGAATGAAGTGATTATTATGTTTAAGGTGTGGTCCACCGCCTTCTGGTCCGTGCCGGTTACATCCACAAATACATTTTTCGTATCGGCGGTTAATTTGGTGAGCTCTCCATTTATTATGGGGGGCATGGATAATACGTTATCTTCCGAATCTATTAATAAAGGATATTTATCGAATTTATCGATTATATGGGCGTATACACGACCTTTTTTATGGTTTTCCAGTATTTCTTTGAGGCTCATCTCCTCATCTGTATCCAGTGCTACGAAGGAAGTTGTAAGCGGGTCGGCGGCTTTGTAATAGAAAGGCCGGGTCAGAACGTCCAGGTTATGTATACCTATGGCTACCTTTTTACGGTCCCGACCTAATACCCAGTGCAGGTCTTCCTGGAACTCCATGATCTGCACCAGTTTATCATCATCTAAATTAATATCCTCTACCAGGGCGCAGGATGTGTATGGCCTTATATTGGCCAGTCCCGGGTCGACGGTTATACTGGTACCGGAAGGGGTTAGGTCATAGTGGGGGATTCCTGTCTCAATTTGAAGGAATCCCTTCAGTGTACGGGCTATTCCCTCCACAGAATAGTGATCCGGCCGGTTGGGGAAAAATTCCACCTTCAAATTTTCATCATCGTAATCTTCTATATCGCTCCCTATCATAGGTAACAGGTCGATGAGCTCCCCTTTATCGATGGAGGTGCCTAATAGTTCGTTGAGATTTTGGTAAGTGAAATTTATAACTGGCATGCCATTTTCTCCTATCCTATCTGAATTTTCCTATCTAATCTTCTATAATTTTTTTAAATAAAAATTTTCCTTTTTTCTTTGGAATAGATTAAAATAACGAATCATATAATTTAATAAATTAGGGGCCAGTTGAGCGCTTCATAATCCAATGAGTGCAAAGAGCCCCATGAAGAAGAATGATTCCACCACGAAGTGGAGCGCCCGGTGCTGCAGCCAGGTGGTCTTCAGTCCAAAAAGTTCATGGAAGAAATCCACCATGAAGTGGACCACCGCGGCCAGGATACCTAACTCCAGGGATAAGAACAACAGTGAAAGCACTATGCAGTGGAAAACCGCTTCCAGTCCTTCGTGGGCTATCCAGAGGGCCAGATTGGTCCCCAGTATTTCCTTGAGTATCCCGGCCAGTAGAATGTAGAAGTCAGCAAAGACCCTCCATAAGATTAAACTGTGTACTTCATCGCTGATGGCCAGGATCACTGCGATGTAAAACCATAGTAACTCCATCTATAAAACCGTGTATAATCTTTTTTTTTGTAAGAGCTTATCTTTTAGCTAAAAAATATTTCATATCCTGAAGATATTTCATTATATCCTAAAGAAGATATATTATCCTAACACTG
>WOYJ01000094.1:10745-13543 GCA_011620845.1 Methanobacteriaceae archaeon | reverse complement strand
GCGGAGAACTAAAAGGAAAAGCCAAAGAAACAAGCGGAGAACTAAAAGGAAAAGCGAAGGAAATGGAGGGAAAAGTAAAAGGAAAGGAAAAAGAAGATTAAACTAAACAACAGAAAATAAAGATAGAGTGCAATTCAATTAGAATAGAATCCATTAAGTCAGGGTGCAAACGAGTGTACCCTGACTCCAATATTCAGGTGAAAAAGAGATGGAAAAACAGAACGATAACGACATATTATCCCCCGAGGAAATAAAGAAGAAGATAAACAAAAAAGAGAAAAAGAAAGCAAAAAAGGATATAGAAGGTAAAAAAAGTAGCGTACTTACTTTTGAAGGTAAGAAATCTGAAAATGAGTAAATTTTGTCTGATTCTATAATTTCATTCTAATTATCTTATCATCCCCTCCCTCGGGAAGACCTCTGCCATCCCGGTTGGAAGTGCTGATGTAGAGGAAACCGTCATGCACCACCACGTCCCTTACTCTGCCCAGGTTATTTATCAGGATGCTTTCATCGGTGATGCTTTCACCATCGACAGAAAGAGTTAAAACCCTTAATTGACTACCCCTTAGTCCTGCGACATACAAACGGTTCTCAAAGAAAGCTATTCCACTGGGTGCCAGGGTGAAGTCAGTGTACACCCGTATTGGACTTATATATCCGGACCTGTTTTCATCACCCTGTACTGTGGGCCATCCGAAGTTTCCCCCGGGTGTTATGATGTTTATTTCATCGTTCATGGTGGATCCGTGTTCCGATGCGTATAAAAATCCGTTGGCAGGGTTCCAGGTTATACCCTGGGGGTCCCGGTTTCCATAGGAATACACGTAGTTACCGAAGGGGTTGTCGCTGGGAACTGTACCATCCGGGTTCAGACGCAAGATTTTCCCGCCGGTGGAGTTTATATCCTGGGCCAGGCTATCAACACCAGCTTCGCCAGTAGTGGCATATAATTTGCCGTCTGGACCGAATTTCAAGCGGCCTCCGTTATGTATGGGGCCTCCTGGGATGTTATCAAGAAGCACGGTTTCACCTGTAAGTGTTCCGTCCAGTACAAATCGGGATATCCGGTTTACACCACCC
The DNA here is from genome assembly GCA_011620845.1 of Methanobacteriaceae archaeon. Taxonomy (GTDB): domain Archaea; phylum Methanobacteriota; class Methanobacteria; order Methanobacteriales; family Methanobacteriaceae; genus Methanobacterium_A. The sequence goes on along the minus strand of WOYJ01000094.1, from coordinate 12,460 downwards.
TCATGGGTGTAATACAGGTATATGTACCTATTTTCAGTGAAATTAGGGTCTACCGCCACTCCAAGTAGTCCTGACTCAGATACCTGGCTTACACTTATATCTGCCACCTTAACCACGTCACCGTTTTCATAGAGAAGGTTGACCCTTCCCACTCTCTCTGTGAAGATCATGGTACCGTTGGGTAGAAAATCCATAGCCCAGGGCACCTCCAGGTTCTCTGCAAGTATGGTGGTCTCACCTTGCTGTGCTGTCTGTGGGGCTGGTTGGATAAATAAAAATATCAAACCGGCCAAGATGAGAATGGCCACTATGACCACCAGGAGGATGTTCCGTTTTTTCATTTTACCTAGATATTATTTGTCATTCATGCCACTTATTTTTTATAGTTAAAGACTCCCATTTTAGCGAAAAATAAATTCAGTGTTAAAACAAATAGATTAAGAAGAGATGTTTTAAAGTAGGGGATGTTTATATGTTCATGTGGAAATGGGGTGTTCTGGCATGTTGAAGATAATTAAAAACATAGTTCTACAGGATCGTCTGACCAAGATAAGAAACAAAGACATAGATGGTGTAGATTTTAAGGCAGGATTAGTTGAGATGGGCCGGTATATAGCCTATGAATTCCAATCCACCATGGATATAGAAGAAGTCACCGTAGAAACCCCACTGGAGACTGCACAGGGGATAAAAATCACAGACATCAATGATGTAGTGGTGGTAACCATTTTAAGGGCGGCAATCCCCATGGTAGAGGGGGTTATGAGCGTTTTTATGGAAGCTGAATGCGGCGTGGTGGGAGTCACCCGGGATAGGGAAGCACCATACGAGGCCCAGGTAAGCTACATCCGGATACCGGAGATAAATGATAAAATCGTTCTACTCGTGGATCCCATGCTGGCCACTGGCAATACCATGCACACCACCATCAGTGAAATAGAAAGACACGGTATTCCCCGGAGAATCGCTATTTTAAATATAATTGCCACCGAAGAAGGGGTGGGTAAGGTCCTGGAAAACCACTCTGAGGTGGAAATATACACCTGTTCCATTGAAAATAAACTGGTAGACGGGTACATCGTACCGGGCCTAGGGGATGCGGGAGATATCGCTTTTGGTAAGCCTGATGATTAAGTAAAATATTATATTTTACCCTTAAAATTAAAAATAATTAATTAACGGTCTTTCCCTGGGCGGCAGCCACAATCCCTGGAATTCCATCCACTTCCAACTGGTGAATGGCCTCCATACCCTCTTCAGGGAAGGCGACCACTATTTTTGAGATCACCCGGCTTGAAAGGAGAGCTGCAGCTGGTGGGGTGACCACGAAAACTGAACCATACCTGGAAAGGGCGTCTACTGTCTCTGGACTCAAAGAACCTTTACCTATATGCATTTTAACTCCGCATCCCGAAAGATAGGCCATGTTACCTTCTATTTCAACCTTGTTGCTGGTGGTGGGGGATATTCCAGCTTCACTAACTGCGGTGTGCATGAAGGCTGAACCGGCTAGTTCCAGTGGATTTTTACCCTCCTTTATAAGTTCCACCAGTCTGGGTAGTGCGGCGTCTCTTCCAGTGAATAATTTACCGTACAACTGGATTTTATCTCCTACCTGAAGGTTAACTGGTTCTTCCAGGGGTAGTTGAATTTTTTTTATCATTTTATCCCTATTAAGGTATCCCTATTAAGGCTTGGATCTTTTTATTAGGCTT
>WOYJ01000094.1:0-10645 GCA_011620845.1 Methanobacteriaceae archaeon | reverse complement strand
GGATTTAGGAGGCTTGGATTTAGGAGGCTTGGATTTAGGAGGCTTGGATTTAGGAGGCTTGGATTTAGGATATATTTATTAAACTGAGTCTCAGTACCTGATATCCTTAAGATCCTCTAAAAAGGCCCTGATATGTTCTTCTTTCACGTGGGGCATTACTATGATCCTTACAGACTTGGGATGGGAAGCTATGGATACGGCCCATCCTTTCTCATCCAGGAGCTTTGCTATGTCACAGGGGGCTATTCCTTCCCCAGTAAATGCCACGATATTTAATTGGGGTTCTGTAATCAGTTGGAAACCGGTGTCTTTTATTCCCTGGGCGAGGAGTTTGGTTAACTCCATGCATCTGCTTGCTATCTTCTGGTATCCTTCAGAGCCCAGGTGTTTAAGTAAAGCCCAGGTTGCTGCGGTGGATGCTCCGGTACGGGTGCCGACTATGGTGGATTGGTTCTCTTCAGTTAAGTAGGGGGTTTCCACGCTCATGACCTCCAGGTAGCTCTTATCCCGGAAGAGGATTCCCCCGGTGGGTATGGGTGCCAATCCCATCTTATGGGGATCTATGGTTACCGAACAAACTCCTGAGAGTGAGAAATCAAATTTAGGAAGATCATAACCTACCTGGTTTAGGAAGGGGATTGAAAATCCGCCGAATGCCGCGTCCACATGGAGGAATATTTCCCTCTCCAGACAGATATCTGAAAGCTCTTCAATAGGGTCTATCTTCCCTAACTCTGTGGTCCCGGCTATACCAACTACAGCTACGGTTTTATCCGAGATCAGCTCTTTTACCGAGTTGATATCCACACGATATTGGTTATCAAGCTGGGCTTCCCTCATGTTGAGGCACAGTATATCTGCTGCTTTTTTGAAGGAAAAGTGCGCTGATTTTGGGACGATTATCTCTGGATCTTTTATTCTACGCATGTTCCGGGCGGCTCTCATGGCCATTATATTGGCTTCGGTCCCACCGGTGATTATATGGCCATAAACATCACTTTTCCCCAGTAATTGGCCGAGTATGGCTATGACTTCGTTTTCCATGGTCTTGGTACCCTGGAAAAGTCCGGGGTCTCCCAGGTTGGATTCCAGAAACATGTGGTAGGCCTTGAGCCCCACTTCATGGGGACAAGTGCACATGGATCCCAGGATCCTGCCTGATCTATGGGTCATATCTCGTTTTTTATAGTTTCTGAGTAATTCGAATACTCTGTCCTTGGTAATTCCTTTCTCTTCCATGTTGTATGCCTTTAAAAAGTAGATGTTTTAGCCTGTAGATAAAAAGAATGTAAAAAAAATTAAAAAAATTAATTTGTTATCCCATTTTATTCCTGCATTATCTTCCGGGCGGCTTTTAAGAGCAGTTTCTTTTCCACACGGGCCACCACTTCCCTCACAGTTGCCACGGCATCGGTATTGGCGGATACGGAGGTGATTCCCAGTTCCACCAGTTTCTCTACCACTGAGGGCATGCTTCCTGCCTGTCCGCAGATACTGGTTTTAACCCCTGCCTTGTTGCACTCGTTGATAACCCTTTCGATGAGTTTTAATACTGCGGGGTGTTTTTCTGTGTAGAGGCCGGCTACGTTTTCATTGTTTCGATCGATGGCCAGTGTGTACTGGGTTAAATCGTTGGTTCCGAAGCTTATGAAGTCCAGTCCTTCAGCTATGAAATCCTCTATGATCATGGCTGCGGCGGGTGTCTCCACCATCACACCGAATTCTATGTTCTTCTGGGGCTTTAAACCGACTTCCCGGGCTATTTCCTTGGCCTTCTTGAGTTCGTCGGGGTGCTGTACCAGTGGGAGCATGATCCCTATGTTGGTGTATCCCTGTTCATGCAACTTCTTTATGGCCTTGAACTCTGCTTTGAGGATTTCTGGTTCGTCCAGTTCCCTCCTTATACCCCTCCATCCCAGCATGGGATTGTGCTCGTATGGTTCGCCTTCACCACCTTTGAGGGATTTGAATTCATCGGTTGGTGCGTCCAGGGTCCTGTACCATACTGATTTGGGGTAGAATGCATCGGCCACTTTCAAGATGTTCTCCACCAGAACCTTGATGAGTTCATCCTCGTTACCTTCCACTATGAATTTCTTAGGGTGTACGCCGGTGGTGAGCATCATGTGTTCTGTCCGGAGGAGTCCTACTCCATCGGCTCCTGTTTCTGATGCCTTTTTAGCTGCCTCGGGCATGCTCACGTTTACTTTCACTTCGGTTACAGTTAAGATTGACTGCTGGACAACGGTAGGCCCTGCTGTTTCCACTTCTTTTACAGGGGCTTCTTCTATGATTTTACCTTCGTATATCAATCCCTTGTTGCCGTCCAGGGTGACCACTTTGTTTTCTTTGAGGATTTTGGTGGCGTCTCCGGTTCCCACCACACAGGGTATTCCCAATTCTCTGGATACAATGGCTGCATGGCAGGTTACTCCACCTTCATCGGTTATTATTCCGTTAGCCCTTTTCATGGCCGGGACCATATCTGGGGTGGTCATCACTGTTACGAGTATATCTCCTTTCTGGATTTTGTCCAGTTCATCGGTGTCTTTGATTATCTTTACTTTTCCTGATGCCCGTCCTGGGCTTGCCCCCAGTCCCTTGGTGATAATTACTCTTTCAGCTTCTTCACCGCCTTTTTCTTCTCCGGCTATCTTGCCCAGTGTGGTTACTGGTCTTGATTGTAACATGAACACTTTACCAGATTCTATGGCCCATTCCGTGTCCTGGGGGAAGTCGTAGTGTTCCTGGATCCTTATACCTAACTCCGTAAGTTGGGCTATTTCCTCATCATCCAGGACCCTCTTCCCTTTAAGGTCGTCTGGAACGGGTATTTTCACGGTCCGGCTTGCTTCCGGGTCCTTCTGGAACATGATGTTTTTCTCGCTTACCTGGTAGTCCAATATTTCTCCAGTCGCTTTATCCACCCATATGGTGTCTGGAGTTACTGTTCCAGAGACTACTGCCTCTCCCAGGCCCCAGGCAGCTTCGATGAGTATTTTCTCTTCACAGGTTGAAGGGTGTACCGTGAACATCACACCTGCCTTTTCTGCTTCCACCATCTCCTGAACCACCACTGCGATGTAAACCTTAGAGTGGTCGAAGTTGTTTTCTTCCCGGTAAAATATGGCCCGGGCTCCGAAGAGTGATGCCCAGCATTTGCGGACATATTTCAGGAGATCGTCTTCACCTTTAACGTTGAGGTAGGTGTCCTGCTGCCCGGCGAAGGATGCTTCCGGAAGATCCTCTGCTGTGGCTGATGATCTCACCGCCACAAAAGCGTTTTCCTTACCGATCTTGCGGCATAAAGCATTGTAAGCTTCTATTATAACGATTTTTATCTCGTCTGGAATTTCGGTTTCGTTGATTATCTTCTTAATATCTTTGGCGGCCTGCTGAAGTTCCTGATTATTGTTAACGTCTGTAGCATCAAGGATGTCCATTATCTCATCGAAGATTCCTGTTTCTTTTATAAATTGGTCGTAGGTTCTGGATGTTATCACAAATCCAGGGGGTACGGGTATACCTGCCTGGGTGAGTTCACCTAAATTAGCTCCTTTTCCACCGGCAATTGCCACATCTTCTCGGTTCAATTCCTCAAAAAATTCGACATGCTTCATGCTAAAACAACTCTTTTAGTTTTTTAAGATATTTTACTTTATTTAGGTAAAAAATGAAGTTTATTTAACCAGTTCAGCACCCTTGTCCACTACGATCCTGCAGGGAACAGGGAATTTCATGGCCGCTCTTCTTAAAGCTTCTTTAGCATCCTTAAAGTTCCTTTTATTAGTTCTTATGGTTAAGATCTTCTGGTTTGCCTTGACTAATGCTACAGAACTTACTGGTTTACCGAAGGCCTTCCGCATTCCGTCCTGTACACGGTCTGCACCGGCACCGGTGGCCATGGGGTTTTCCCTCACTATGTGGTGGGGGTATACCCTGATCTTCAGGTGATATCCCATTCTTCCGGATTTCCTCTGCATGTATCTGTTTGAAGCGATTCTAGCCGCTTCCAGTGCATTGTGCGAGAGTTGTGCCGGCTCTTTAACTTCCAGACTAACTGTTAAAGGAAACTCCGCTGAGAGATTACCCATATCATATTGAACAATCCTGGAACCAGGAATTTTCCGGATATAATCTTTTCTTGTGTATGCTCTAACCATTAATAGTCCTCCTTTATGAAATTGATTAAATAAGATCCATTAAATAATATAGTATAGATGATAGTAATCTAACTTATTGGTCTATATTTACTTTAATATCTTTATTATAAATATACTATTTTCCAATTTTTAGACCATGAAAAAATAACATCATGGATAGTGTACGAAAATGAAAATCGCAACAACTGGAAAAGGAGGGGTTGGAAAAACAACCCTTTCAGGTACTCTTGCATTTATATTGTCCCGAACTTATAAAGTATTCGCTATCGATGCAGATCCGGATATGAACCTGGCAAGCAGCATGGGCATCCACACCAAAATCACCCCCATATCCAAGATGAGGGACTTAATAAAGGAAAGGACCGGTGCCGAGCCGGGATCAGCATTTGGAGAGGTTTTCAAGATCAACCCGAAGATCTCCGACCTCCCGGAGACCATGTCAGTTAAGGTCAAAGATGACGACAGCCTGAAACTCCTGGTCATGGGAACCGTAGACAAGGGAGGGGAAGGATGCATATGTCCCGCTTCAGTGCTCCTTAAAGCCCTTATGCGGGATCTAATCCTTAAAAAGGACGAAATCGTGATCCTTGATATGGAAGCAGGGATAGAACACCTGGGAAGGCGTACCGCTGAAGCGGTGGATGTGATGGTCATCGTGGTGGAGCCGGGACTGAAATCAGTGGAAACTGCAGAGCGTATAAATAAGTTAGCCGCGGATATAGGAATTAAAAATATAGTGGTGGTAATAAACAAGGTTTCCAGCGCCAGTGAAGAGGAATTTGTAATTGGTAAACTCAAAGAATTAGACTTGGAAGTTTTAGGCTCTATCCCCCGGGACGATAAGGTGGTCCTGGCTGATATGGAAGGAAAAACCATACTGGATTACCCAGACTCGGCAGCGTTAGAATCAATTGAAAAGATTGTAGAAAGTCTTTTAAACTACCACCTACGAGATTAAACCATGCAAATTAAAGCCAGGATAACCTTCCACTACGAAACAGAGAAACAGGCCAAAGTTGCCTTAAAATCTCTTAACCCGGACAATATCGGGCGGATAAATTCTAACGCTGAGGAAAACAGGTTGGTCTATGATCTAAATTCGGATTCCCCGAATTCATTCCTGGCCACCGTTGATGATCTGTTATTTTGTGAAATCATAGTAGAAAAAGTGTTAGAACTGGAAAAATAATTATTAGTAGTATTGCAATTAAATTAATAAACTGACTTATTTATATAAAAATCAGGTGCAAGAAATGAAATTCACTCTTCAGGGAGAAATAACATTCAGCAAAGATGCTGCAGAGGCTCGAAAAGACATTGCAGAATTCATAGAACAGGTCAATACCGATCTGTTCTTAAAGGGAGTCCCTCAGGACTCTTTAGATGATGCTTCAAAAATAGTGGACTGGGATCTTGAAGGAAACTCCTTAAAGGTGGAAATAGTATCTGGAAGACGTGGAAGAGCACACGACGCATTATTACGGATGAAGAAACCACTGGGCCAATTGTTAGGTAAGAAATATCATCTGGGAGTCCGTAAAATCCATGTGAATACTTATAAAATTGATATCTCATTACCAGGTGAACCCGAGACAGCTGAAGAAACCGGGACCATCAAAAAGGGAGAAGTTGACCTGGGAGCCACTGTCATCGATAAGATCCTGGATATGCCCTACGTCTCTAACTCAGAATTAACTGAAAACAGGTTGCAAGTGGAATTTGAAGAATTAAACGAATCACAACTGAAGAAGCACGTGGTAGATCGGGTTTTGAAGTTCATAAAAGAATCAGTGAAAACCGGTCCTGCAGGAGACGAAACCACGGTGGAAGTCACCAAACCATCCGATGAACTGACCAAACTGGTTACCAAGATCGAACCCGGCACCATAGTATCCACCAGTCCCCAACAGGAGTTTTACTTCAAGGGAGATGCTACAGAAGAAGCAGCAAAACGTGGCTGGGTTAAAAAGTTCCCGGGTAAAGGCCAGTGGTTCTACGGACCTAAACTCATCTCTCTCCAGCGGGCCATTGAGGAGATATTCCTGGAAAAGCTCGTCTACAAACTGGACTTTGCCGAGTGTATGTGGCCCAAACTGATACCCATACCAGTGATGAACAAGATGCGCTACCTGGAAGGCCTCCCAGAGGGAATGTATTACTGTTCTGCTCCCCGTAGAGACCCGGAAGTCTTTGATAAATTCAGGCAGGAACTGGCCATAAACAAGGAAGTCCCCATTCACCGTCTTAAGGAAGGGCTTAAGGATCCATCCTATGTCCTGGCACCGGCCCAGTGCGAGCCGTTCTACGAGTTCTTCTCCCACGAAGTGATAGATGAAGAAGAGTTACCCGTTAAATTCTTCGACCGTAGTGGTTGGACCTACCGTTGGGAAGCAGGCGGAGCCAAGGGACTGGACCGGGTGCATGAATTTCAGAGGGCAGAGATGGTATGGATGGGAACACCGGAACAGGTGGAAGAACTCCGGGACAGTACTCTTCACATGTCAGAGGATCTGGCCACTGGGATGGAACTGGAATGGTACACCGAAGTAGGGGACGACCCATTCTATCTGGAAGGAAGGAAAACAGAGGAAAGGGGAATTGAGTTTCCTGACGTGCCTAAGTATGAGATGAGACTGGTGGCACCCACCCAGGATAAAGGTGTGGCTGTGGTGTCAGCCAACATCCACGGAACCCACTTCATAGAAGGGTTCTCCATAAAAGAAGCACATGGTCACCGCATATGGACCGGTTGTACTGGTATCGGTATTTCCCGGTGGATATTCGGATTCCTGACCCAGAAAGGCTTTGATGAGGAAAACTGGCCCGATGAAGTTACCAGCAGGATGAGAAATGTTCACGTGCCTAAGGTTTTGACCTGGCCCTGAATTTTGTAATAAAATAAGAAAATAAAAAGTTTTGTAGAATGAAAAAAACAATAAATTATTCTACATCAACTATTTTTAACTATTATGATTCTACAATCAACTTTAAGATCTATTTTTTATCTTTAATCCGTTCTTCTAAGACCTCTTCAGCTACTGGTTCTGATTTTTCACTTTCTTCTGTAGAAGTCTCGGTTTCTTCTGTAGATTTTTCAGTTTCCTCGGAAACTTCTGGTATGGTTTCTTCACTTACTTCAGGGGCTTCGGTTTCAGCTTCTGCCCCCTCGTTCACCTTCTTCTCGAAGAGGTCTACGAATTCTACCTTGTCCACGTTCTCCATGTTCTCCCAGATGTCTCGGGCGATTCTAAAACGAGCAAAAGTTATATCAACGTAGGGTTTCTTATCGAACTTGGTCATTTCATCCATCTGTATGGTAACCTTACCATCTTCTATGGTAACCTTGTGGCTTTCTGGTTCGATGTTGGGGTTGGGGTAGTGCAAGGATATCATGCTCCTTATCTTCTCTTCATCATCTGCAATTATCTTGTCTACCTTGACGTTGTACTGTAGATTTTTACCGGCCAGTTCGTGGTTGAAGTCTACCCTTACTCTTCCACCGCTTACACTCCTGATTACGCCGGTGGTGTTTTCCAGGGTGATGCCCATGCCTACCTGTGGTTTTATTCCCTGTTTACGGAATTCGGACATGGGTATGAGTTGCATTAGATTAGGGTCTCTCTGTCCAAAGCCCTCCTCCGGTGGTATCTCCACCGTTTTTTCCTCCCCCTCTTTCATACCAATGAGAGCCTCTTCTATACCCTTAAGTACATGGCCAGCACCCACTATTATGGGGATGGCTCCGTAAATTTTATTTTCTGATTTAATTCCTTCTTCTTCTGCCACTTTTTCATCGGTTGTGTCGAAAACTTCTCCAGTCTCCTGAACCTTTCCTGTATATTCTAATCTTAAAAAATCTCCTTCTTTCACTGACATATCTCTAAACTCCTGTATGGTATTCTCTTTTTAAATTCTTTTAGAATATCATTGTTTTTATAGTTTAATATGCGTATGGTTTGGGGATAATTTTCAATATATCTATGTACTACCTCCTTAAAAATGCCTGCCTCCAGAGAGGACAACACCCGGTTTTTATGATGCCGGCTAAACCCCCGGGAGATGGAACTTGAAATATCCTCTAAACTATCAAATGGCCTGTTTTCCATGAATGCCTCTGTTGTCCGCTCATCTATAAGGGCCAGGGATTTTATATCCCGGGGAGAGCTCTCATTCACCCTATCAAGTATGCCTGAAACATCCCTGGTCTGGTCAAGCGGCGCCCTATCATCAGCCATCTCCTCCTTTAAAATTTCAATGGTCTCCCCTGGTAACATCTCCTTTACCGATTCAAGATGGGATGACCGGATGGCTTCCCTGATCTTAGTACCACTCACCCCCCCTATACGCTTTATGAAGATGAACTTATCCTTAAAATCGAATCCAATCTTATTCAATGATTTTGAAAATGAGACTATGACGTAATTGTCCTCGTCAAGCTTCCCCTTCAGGAGTACCTCTTTACTTTCCAGATCCACGATACGGTAGGGTTTGGGGACCACGGCCCGTCCTTCTTTAATCCTCCCCAGGATGTCTTCAAATCCAGGGAAGGGCCTATAGCCCCGTGGTATGTAATCCGCATCCAGGGCCTGGAACATCTTAGAAAGGCACAGTGAATACTGTCCAGAACCCATTATACCCATAGGAGGTCCTTCCACCACCACATCTGCACCTAACTCAACCGCCGCCTGGGCACGGGCATACCTGGTGATTATATAGGGCAAACCCCTCCCACTACGCTCCAGAGGCCCTGGTACAATGGCGGTGAATATTCCCTCGGGTACCATCCTCTTTGCTTCCATCATACAGTGCAGGTGGCCGTTGTGGAGTGGATTGTACTCTGTAAAATCAGCAATTATCTTGGCATCGGATTCAACATATCCCTTACCAGGTTTATGGTGAACATCGTCCAGTATTAGTTTCCTATCCTTCTTGAGGAAGTTTTTAACGAAATCTTCTTTTGGCAGTGGTATCACCTGGAAAGATTTTAGGGAAATATTAATTTCTTTTTCCAAAAGGTTTATGAAAAGTCTAGACAAATTTATAGGTTGATGAAATTTCAAATTTTCTTATTATCCTTTATTCTGTTTCTCTAATAAAATCATTTGGAGTTAAACATGGTTGACCTGTGGCTTAAAGACGCAAAAATCGTCCCGGAAAACATGATAGTTTCCCTGGGCATAGAGGATGGTAAAATCACAGCCCTCAAAAAGATAGCCCCAAAAAGGGAGGAATGTATTAATTTAAGGGAATCTGTTATCCTGCCTGGTCTAATCGACGCCCATGTACATTTCCGCGACCCCGGATTGACCTATAAGGAGGATTTCCGCACCGGTACCATGGCCGCAGCAGCAGGGGGATTTACCACTGTAATTGACATGCCCAACACCAGACCGCCCACTGACACTGCCAAAGCCTTTAAAGAGAAGCTTAAAATAGCCGATCATAAAAGTCTGGTAGATTATGGTCTTCATGCTGGAGTGGGTAAGCTTAAAGATATTAAAAACCTGTTTAAACTCAAACCAGCATCATTTAAACTGTACATGGACCTTCTGGATGATACAGAGATAGAGGAAATATTTAAGGAGATAAAAAATTTAAAAAATGAGGGTCATAAGCATGATGGTCATGAGCCTCTAATTTCCTTTCACTGCGAAGACAAAGAAACTGTAAACAGTTCTACCCTTAAACTCAAAAGTAAAGGAAGATATAAACCAGAGTTATATGCTAAAGCCCGACCAGCACTTGCAGAAATTATCGCAGTTTCTAAAGCTCTTAAGCTCGCAGAGAAATATGATTTAAAAATCCACATCTGCCATGTAAGTACCAGAGAATCCCTTGAGCTTATTGGTGGAGCTAAAAAATCGGACTTAAAGGTTACATCGGAAATCACCCCCCATCATCTACTTTTAAATTCCAGTTATCTGGTGAAGTGCGGGAATTTCGCTAAAACCAACCCCCCACTTAGAGACCAAAAAGACAAACTGGAATTTGGAAGTTTGAATGATGTGGATATCATTGGAACCGATCATGCCCCGCATACCATCACTGAAAAGGAACAGAATGTCTGGAAGGCACTTCCTGGTATCCCCAACCTGGATACCACCTTAACACTCCTTTTAACCCAGATTAACCAGCGAAATATGACATTTACAGATCTAAAGAGGCTGCTGTGCGAAAATCCTGCCAGAATATTCAACATCCAAAATAAAGGTTTCATAAATAAGGGTATGGATGCAGACTTTGTGGTGGTGGATATGAGGAAGGAAGAAGTGATAAACCCGGATAAATTCAAGTCAAAGGCTAAATATTCCCCATTTAAAGGATTCAAGGTAAAAGGTATGCCAATTATGACCATGGTGGGTGGTAAGATAGTTATGGATGGTGGTTATCTATCCAAAAATCAAGGAAACTTCATCTATTCTTAAGAAACTTCATCTATTCCTTATATTAAGATAAACATTTTTAGTCCCTTAGATTTTTTT
>WOYJ01000085.1 GCA_011620845.1 Methanobacteriaceae archaeon | reverse complement strand
AAATAAAATTAACTATCTTTCATCGTAAAAACCATAAAACTGGGAACAGTAATCGCACATGGGGAATTTACCGTACTTGTAGTGGCTGCAGTCGTCCTTGTTCATATCGAATTTCTGCAGGCAGAAGTAACAGGTTTCTATCTTTTCTGGCTTGTCTTTTGATCTGTCATTAGTTTCTTCTGTTTCGTTGTTAATTTCTGATCTGTCGTTAGTTTCATCGGTTCGATCTACTTCTTCTTTTATTTGTGTGGTAAATTTTACCGTACTATCCTTATTATTTATTTTAAACACCTCTAAAAGAAATGGAATTGATTGACTTTACATTTAATCAGGTGTTCTTTAAATAATTTAGCATTGAATTTAAAAAATTAAAAATAGGTAAAAAAGGGGATGAAAAAATTTTATAAAAATTCACGCTTCAACTGCAGAGTGACGCTCATCTCTTGCACTCCATCTTCCACGTCCTTTATGGGGGAAATCCCTCGGAAAGCGTATTCCACTGCACCTGCATCGGCTATTTCAAGAAAAACTGGTTCTAACTCATGTAAATCGTCGAAGTAGTTGTGGATGTTGGTGATATCTGCTACTGGGGCTACAAAGGATACTACGAGTGCATTTTCCCTCTTATTTTGCAGGGTGATGAATTCCTCACTTACTTCAAGCAACTTCTTATCTTTCTCTTTACTCCCGGTACCTCTTCTAAATACGAAATTATCTGCCATTTCAATCCCTCTAAAGATTAAAAATTCTTACAAACCTATCTTATACTATTTTGTTGTACAAGCTTAATATTTCTTTTTGCAGGGAAAAAATTTAAAAGAGGTTCCAGAAAGACTTGTTTAGAATTTATACCCGATATCTCTCAGGAACTTCTTACGACCTTCCATGTCGTCTTCAGTTTCTACATCACCGGGACTTGATCCGTCTATTACTCCCAATATCCCTCTACCCTGTTCTGATTCGGCGATGATAACCTGTACTGGGTTTGCTGTGGCACAGAATAAGTTCACCACTTCCGGCACGCTTTTTATCCGCTGGGTCACGTTTAGGGGGAAGGCGTTCTTCAGGTATATAAGGAAGCTATGTCCGCAGGCCATGTTCTGGATTTCACGCGCCGCCAGTTTGGTGAGTTCATCATCGTTGCCGGCCCGTCTGACCATGCAATCACCGGAAGCTTCTCCAAAGGCAAGGCCGAAGTCTGCCTGTGGTACGGTGTTTACTATTGCTTCATAAAGGTCTTCCACAGTTTTTATAAAGTGGCTCTGTCCCAGTATTAAATTACAGTCTTCTGGAACTTTTAATTGGTAGGTTTTGATTTCTAAGCCCATTTACAGTCCCTCCTATTGTTTATTGGATTTTTCCAATGTCCGATTAATTGTCATTAACAATCATTATATATTAGAAATTTAAATTAATAATACATACCGATTTTTTTTTATAATAAACTACAAATTGGAATTAGACTAAATTTCATTAAAATAATATTTGATAATATAACAGGATTATCTAAAAATAATTGATACAGATTGTGGTGTTACCATGAAGGAAAAGATGAAAGAAATCGCACAACGAATTTCAGAATTAAGGGAGTTGTCTGATATTAGCCCGGAGGAAATGGCGGATTACCTGGATATTCCACTGGATGTCTATTTGGGATATGAAAACTACACCAGTGATATTCCAGCCAGTGACCTCTTTGAAATATCCCATAAACTCGGGGTGGATATGGGCCTGCTTTTAACTGGTGAAGAAACCAGGATGAACATATTCACCGTAACCAGAAAAGGTAAAGGGATACGGGTGGAGAGGAGGAAACAGTACCAGTACGAAAACCTGGCTGAAAAATTCATCCACAAGAAGGCAGAAACTTTCATGGTGACTGTGGAGCCCAGAAACGATGGGAGCAAACCATCAACCAACTCACACCCCGGGCAGGAATTCGATTATGTCCTGGAAGGAACACTGAAATTTTACATCCATGACAATGAAATCATACTAAATGAAGGGGATTCAATATTCTTCGATTCACAATATGAGCATGCTATGGAAGCATTAAATGATAAACCAGCCAGATTTCTGGCGGTAGTACTATAAAATTAACTGGGGATAAAATATGACAACTTTACTCTACTCATTTGTACCGGAAATAGAATACGAGTCTTACCAGGAATTTATAGAAAAATTCGAGATAAAAGTACCGGAGAACTTCAACTTCGCCTATGACATAGTGGATAAATATGCAGAAATCAGCCCGGATAAAACAGCCCTGGTATGGTGCAACGATTATGATAAGGAGCGTATCATAAGTTTTAAGGAACTTAAAGAATACAGCGACAAAACAGCCAATTTCTTCAAAAACTGCGGAATAAAAAAGGGAGATAAGGTGATGCTCACCTTAAAAAGCCGCTATGAATTCTGGTTCTGCATCCTGGCCCTGCATAAACTGGGGGCCATCACTATCCCCGCCACACATATGCTAAAAACCAGGGACATCGTGTACAGGGTGGAAAGCGCCGGTATCAAGATGGTGGTATGCATAGCCGAAGATGGGGTTTCAGAGTACTTCGACGAGGCAGACGAACAGCTAACCGATGTGAACCTTATTAAAGCACTGGTGGGAGATGATGAAAGACCAAACTGGATCAACTTCCGCAGTGAAATTGAGAAGGCATCACCTGAATTTGAACGCCCCACCGGAGACCAGAAAACAGAAAATAACGATCCTATGTTGGTGTATTTTTCTTCAGGCACAACTGGCCTCCCCAAAATGGTTGAACACGATTATGTATATCCCCTGGGACATATTATAACGGCTAAATACTGGCAAAATGTAAATGAAGAGGGTCTGCACTACACTGTAGCAGACACCGGATGGGCCAAGGCTATGTGGGGACAGATCTACGGACAATGGATATCCGGAAGCGCCGTCTTTGTATATGATTATGAACGCTTCGACGCAGCCCGTATGCTGGAGAAAGCATCAGAATGTGGTGTCACCACCTTCTGCGCTCCACCAACCATCTACAGATTCCTCATAAAAGAAGACCTATCAAAATATGACTTTTCAACCCTACAATACGCCGTGACGGCAGGCGAACCCTTAAACCCCGAAGTATACAATAAATTCTACGAATTCACCGGTTTGAGATTGATGGAAGGCTTCGGCCAAACCGAACTTGTGGTATGCATAGTCAACTTCCCCTGGATGGAGCCCAGGCCAGGTTCCATGGGAAAACCATCCCCGGGATACGATATAAAATTAATGGACAAAGACGGTAACATCTGCGATGTTGGTGAAGAAGGAGAAATAGTCATCGAAACCAGTAGACAGAAACCTCCAGGACTTTTCAAAGGATATTACCGTGATCCAGAGAAAACAGCCGAAGTATGGCATGATGATTATTACCACACTGGAGACACAGCCTGGATGGACGAAGACGGCTACTACTGGTTTGTAGGTAGAAACGATGACATCATAAAAAGTTCAGGATACCGGATCGGCCCCTTCGAAGTAGAAAGCGCAGTAATATCCCACCCCGCGGTATTAGAGTGCGCTATAACCGGTGTACCACACCCAGTAAGAGGACAGGTGGTTAAGGCCACGGTGGTACTCACCAAAGATTACGTGGCATCTGAAGAGCTTAAACTGGAAATACAGAACCATGTCAAAAAGGTAACCGCCCCTTACAAGTACCCACGGGTAATAGAGTTTGTGGATGAACTACCCAAGACCATCAGTGGTAAGATCAGAAGGATAGAGATCAGAAGCAAGGACTAGGAAAAAACAGCTGAATAAAGCAGTCTGTTAAAACGCTAATTCTTCATTAATTTTTAATTAAGGAAATTCTAAAAAAATTAAGATAAATTCTAAAAATTTGATTTAATTATCTAAGATGAACAACATGATAGATGAAAAGGAAAAAAGAAGACCTTACCCTGTAATTAACAAACTGGAGTGTAAGGCGTGTGAAAGATGTATATTAGCCTGTAAAAGGGGATCTTTAAAGATGAGTGATGATGTAAATTCCCGGGGGTACCACTACGTGGTTTTTGAGGGAGATGACTGCACAGGATGTGGGGACTGCTACTACACTTGCCCGGAACCCCTGGCTATTGAAGTTCATATACCAAAAAAAGCCAGGAAAGGCAAATCAACAACTGAGGAGGAGGAATAAATGGCCACCCAGCTAATTAAAGGAAACACCGCAGTGATAATCGGGGCCATGTACGCCGGATGTGACTGTTACTTCGGATACCCCATCACACCAGCCACCGAAATCCTCCATGAAGCTTCAAAATACTTCCCCATGGTGGGGAGGAAATTTGTCCAGGCTGAATCAGAAGAAGCAGCCATAAACATGGTTTACGGAGCATCAGCCGCTGGGCATCGAGTGCTGACCGCCTCCTCCGGACCGGGAATAAGTCTCAAACAGGAGGGAATATCATTCCTTGCCGGGGCAGAACTGCCCTGTGTAATTGTGGATGTAATGCGGGCCGGCCCGGGACTGGGAAATATAGGGCCGGAGCAGGGAGACTACAATCAACTGGTCAAAGGAGGAGGACATGGAAATTACAGAAACATAGTCTTAGCCCCCAACTCCGTCCAGGAGATGTGTGATTTCACCATAAAAGCCTTCGATCTGGCGGAGAAATACCGCAACCCCGTGGTGATCATGGCCGACGGAGTGCTAGGCCAGATGGTGGAACCATTTAAATTCCCGGAAGAAGCGATCAAGCCCCAGATAGATGCAGGCTGGGCGGTCTGCGGGACCAAGGAAACCATGGATAACCTGGTCACTTCCATATTCCTTGACTTTGACCAGCTGGAGGACTTCAACTTCAGACTCCAGGAAAAGTACCAGGAAATAGAGGAAAATGAAGTGGACTTTGAGGAATACCATATGGAAGATGCGGAGATAATACTGGTAGCCTATGGTATAAGCAGCAGAATATCCAGATCAGCCGTTGAGCAGGTGAGAATGGAAGGGATAAAGGCAGGACTCTTCAGGCCAAAAACCCTGTTCCCTTTCCCAGAGGAGAGGCTTAAAGAATATGCCCAGAAAGGTGAAACTCAATTCATATCAGTAGAGATGAGTAATGGTCAGATGAGGGAAGATATAATCTTATCAATTGGGTGCGCCCGCCCGGTGGAACTGGTAAACCGTATGGGTGGAAATATAATGGATGTAGAAAGTATCATACAAAAAATCAGAGAAGTAGATTCAAAAAGAGCCGGAGGTGAATGAACATGGATGAAAAGGTAAACCGGGATGATGAGTTAAACCGGGTTGAGTTAAAAACGAATGACCATGTGGACTATGTCAAATCTGAAGAAAACTCCCCGGATGAGAAAATAATAGGCAAACCAGAATCCATGCTCAGCGAATTCCCCAGAAAAGGGGGCGATGCACCTACAGCGACCCATTACTGTCCTGGCTGTGGACATGGAATACTGCATAAACTCATTGCAGAGGCCATCGACCAGTTGGATATACAGGAACGCACCGTAATGACCAGTCCAGTGGGCTGTGCAGTCTTTGCCTACTACTACTTCGACTGCGGCCATGTTCAGGTAGCCCATGGCCGAGCACCCGCAGTGGGGACCGGCTTATCCCGGGCAGAAGATGACGCCATAGTGATCCTCTACCAGGGAGATGGTGATTTAGCATCCATAGGTCTAAATGAAACCATACAGGCCGCCAACAGGGGAGAAAAACTGGCTGTGTTTTTCATAAACAACACGGTGTACGGGATGACCGGGGGACAGATGGCACCCACCACCCTCATAGGGGAAGTTACCGTGACCTGTCCAGAGGGCAGGGATCCCCGGTACACTGGATATCCACTGCACATATGCGAGTTACTTGATAACCTTGATGCACCGGTCTACATAGAACGAGTATCACTCTCAGACCCATCACACATACGGAAAGCAAAAAAAGCGGTTACGAAGGCTTTACAGATACAGAAAGAAGGTAAAGGATATGCCTTCGTGGAATTCCTATCACCATGTCCCACCAACCTGCGACTGGACGTTGAGGGTGTTCAGAAATTCCTTAATGAGGAGATGGAGAAGGAATTCCCACTGGCCACTTTCCGGGACCGTAGCCGGGAAGTGGAAAAACTGTGCCGGGGGGAAAGTGATTTTTCAAGGGAATCCCTGGATCGCATATTTGAGGTCGAAGGAGAAAAGACCCTGGAAGCACTTGACGACCCAAAGTTCGTACCACGAGTTGCCAAGATATCTGGATTCGGTGGACAGGGAGTGATGAGTATGGGACTTACCCTGGCCCAGGCAGCCTATAAAGCCAGGAGATACGTGTCATTTTACCCCACTTATGGCCCGGAACAGCGGGGAGGCACATCTGACTGTACTGTGGTGATCTCCGGTGAAACCATAAGTCTACCGGTTGCTAATTCCTTAGATTTACTGGTGGCCTTAAACGAGCCCTCCCTGGAGAAATTCTCACACCAGGTTAAAAAGGGAGGAACCATCCTATACAACAGTGATCTAGGTGAATATGAAGGACCGAAAGGTGTTAATACCATATCAGTACCTGCTTTAAGGATTGCAAAGAAATTTGGGATGGTTAAAGCCTTAAATACAGTGATGTTAGGGGTGGTGATGGCCATGACATCAACTGGACTTTCCCGTGAGGATTTCCGTCATGCAATCCAGTATACCTTTGCCAAAAAACCTAAACTCGCTGATTTGAACCTGGACATATTAGAAGCAGGGGCAGACTGGGCCCGTGAAAATTTAGATCTCTAAATTATTGACCGTGAAATCTGGGGGCCGTTAAATTTAAAAAAATTCAGGGGTTCATGGTTAATTTTTCAATTTCGTTCTCTTTAGGTAATTTAACGATTTTAAGCCAGAATTCCTGGATGGCATCTATTACCCTTATAAAACGGTCCAGATCAACTGGTTTGGTTATGAAGGAATTGGCACTGTACCGGTAGGTTTCGATTATATCATTTTCTTCCCGGGAAGTGGTTAAGATGATTACCGGTATGTACATCAGCCAGTTATCATTCTTTATTTCCTTTAAAACTTCTTTTCCATCTATTTTAGGGAGGTTAAGATCGAGTAAAATAAGGTTGGGCAGGGACAAGCTGGTGAACTTTCCTTCCTGGTGAAGCATCTGCAGGGCTTCTTCACCATCAAAAGCAACGTTAACCTGATTTTTGATATCAGCGTCCTTGAATAATTCCTTTATTAAGCGTATATCTCCAGGGTTATCCTCTACCAGCATAATTTTCACTGGTATCTCTGTATCCTTCATCAAATCACTAATCCATTTTTTTATTTGAATTTGTGTAAAGTAGCATTGATACATGGGATAGATTGGAATATACCTGCTGAATTTAGAATTATCCCTTGCAATTAATTATGTTATCCTGGGGTAATAAAATCATCGGTCTATAAATTTATTTTTAAAGGAATTCATGAATAAACATTTAATACTATGTAATAAATATTCCCAAAATAATTAATGGAGATTTTTGATGGGATTAAATTCACCATTTAGATGGTTTCAGAAGAAATTTTGTGATTAATTTAGAGAGATTTTCGACAAAATCCAATGATGAAATATTTAAGATTCTTACATCTAACTATTAGATGATCTAAAATTTTGTTTAAATTAAAGGTGGGAACTGTGGACAGAAAGGTAAGGATCATCTGCTGGAATGTAAACGGAATAAGGGCAGTACATAAAAAAGGATTTAGAGACTGGTTTATCCAGGAGCAACCGGATATCCTCTGTCTGCAGGAGACTAAAGCAACCAGAAAGCAATTTCCACCGGATATAAGAAGTATGGAAGGTTATCACATCTATTTCTCTGAAGCAGAAAGGAAAGGATACAGTGGAGTGGCCCTATACACCAAAGAGAAACCATTAAAGGTAGAGAAGGGTTTAGGAGTATGGGAATTCGACAGGGAAGGACGGACCATTATTGCAGACTACGGTGACTTCGTGCTCTTGACCATATACTTTCCCAACGGCAAAATGTCCCCGGAAAGATTACAGTTCAAGATGGATTTCTATGATACCTTCCTGGAATACGCAGACAAACTCAAGGACGAAGGTAAAAATCTGGTGATATGCGGAGACCTGAACACCGCCCATAAAGAGATAGACATAGCCCGTCCCAAGGAAAATAGTAAAATTTCAGGATTTCTACCAGAGGAAAGAGCATGGATAGATACATTCTTAAGCCATGGATACGTGGACACCTTCCGTGAATTCAATAAAGAGCCAGAACAGTACTCCTGGTGGAGTTACCGTACCAGGGCACGGGAGAGAAATGTTGGCTGGAGGCTTGATTATTTCTTCGTAAATGAAGAGTTCATGAAACATGTGGAGTCATCGTACATCTTAACCGATGTAATGGGTTCCGACCACGCACCCATAGGTTTAGATCTGGTCTGGGAAGATTAGCCTTAAGAAGATTAGCCTTAAAATCTAAGAAGTAAGCTTAAACTCACGTTTAAAAAATATTTTATCGGAATCTGAGGAAAACATAATGACTTACAAAGGAATATGTAAAGAATTTTTAGAATCTTGCGGTTTATCAATCGGTGATAGAGTATCCATCATTAAAAAGAACATTAAATATAAGGGGATGATTTTAAACCGGGCAGAAGGAACAGATGATAAACACCTGGTCATTAAACTCGATAATGGTTACAACATAGGTGTGGATGTAACCGATGCCCAGGTTGAACTCCTGGAGAAGGGTGAAAAACCCAAAATCGAACTACCCCCATTGGATGTGGAAAAAGACCCTGAAAAGATGGATATCTCCATAATATCCACCGGTGGAACCGTAGCATCTATAATCGATTATAAAACCGGCGCAGTACACCCCGCCTTCACTGCAGATGACCTTATGAGGGCCAACCCGGAACTGGTGGAACAGGCCAACATCCAGGGAAAGGCTGTGCTGAACATCCTGAGCGAGAACATGACGCCGGAGTACTGGGTTAAAACAGCCCGTTCCATAGCCAAGGAGATAAATCAGGGAGCTGATGGGGTGGTATTGGCCCATGGAACCGACACCATGCATTTCACCTCGGCTGCGTTGAGTTTTATCATGGGCACGCCGGTCCCGGTGATAGTCACCGGAGCCCAAAGAAGTTCCGACCGGCCATCATCCGATGCATTTTTAAACCTCAAAAGCTCGGTAACTGCGGCTAAATCAGATATCGCTGAGGTCCTGGTCTGCATGCACGCCACCATGGATGACACCTACACCCACCTTCACTTGGGTACCAAAGTCCGAAAGATGCACACATCCCGCAGAGACACCTTCCGATCAGTAAACACCCAGCCCCTGGCCCGAATTCTGGATGGAAAACTGGAAATTCTGGACGAAACATTCAGCTACAATCAGAGAAGGGAAGGAGAAGTAGAGCTACAGGACACCCTGGAAGAAAAAGTGGCATTTATAAAGAGTTACCCTGGTATTGGGGCCGATACAATAGATTATTATATTGACCGGGGATTCAAGGGACTGGTAATAGAGGGAACTGGACTGGGGCACTGCTCTGAAGAACTCATACCAACACTTGCCCGGGCTAGAGATGAAGAAATCCCCGTGATAATGTCTTCCCAGTGCTTATACGGAAGAATCAATATGAATGTGTACAGCACCGGTCGTAAACTCTTGGAAGCCGGTGTTATCCCTGCCCAGGACATGCTGCCCGAGACGGCTTACGTAAAATTGGTATGGGTTCTGGGCCAAACACAGAACCTCGATGAAGTTACCAGTATGATGCAGACTAATTTAAAGGGAGAAATTCGCACCATCAGTTCCCAGAAATACTTCCTGATATAAATTGCAATTAAATAATGTTCCAATACAATAAAATCACAATTAAACGGTGAAATAATATGGATTATGAAAAACTGGGCCTTAAAATGGGCCTGGAAGTACATCAACAACTCGATACCAATCAGAAGTTATTCAGCCCCTGTAAGTGCCAGCTCACTGATAAAAAACCAGAGCTCAAAATAATCAGAAAATTAAGGCCCACACAGAGTGAACTAGGTAAGATAGACCGGGCTGCCTTTGAAGAATCCCGGAGAAAACTCCAGTTTATATATGAATCATATGACTACGACACCTGTCTGGTGGAGGCAGATGAAGAACCACCACACCCCCTGAATCTGGAAGCACTGGATGTGTCGCTCGTAATTTCAACCCTCCTTAACATGCAGGTAGTGGACGAATTCCACACCATGAGAAAACAGGTCATAGATGGAAGTAACACAGGAGGTTTCCAGAGAACAGGCCTGGTAGCTACTGACGGATATGTAGATACACCTCATGGTATAGTGGCCATAGAAAACCTCTGTCTGGAAGAAGACGCAGCCAGGAGAATAGGCGAAAAAAAGGGAAGGGCTATTTTCCGGTTAGACCGTTTAGGAATACCCCTAGTGGAGATAACCACTGATCCCAGTATCAAAAAACCAGAGCAAGTAAAAGATGTCGCATACCAGTTGGGTCAGATCCTGAGAAGCACCAGGGTCAAAAGGGGGCTGGGAACTATCCGCCAGGATCTGAACATATCCCTCAGTGAAGGGGCCCGGGTAGAAATTAAAGGAGTCCAGGACCTGGATTTGATGCCCACCATGGTGGAAAACGAGGTTAAAAGACAGATAAACCTCTTAGAAATCAAAGATGAACTCAAGAAGAGAAATGCACAGGTTTACGATGAAATATATGATGTGAGCGAGATCTTCCAGAAGTCAGAGTCCAAGATCATCGAGAGAGCCCTCTCCCAGAAAGGGGTGATCATGGCCGTTAAACTCGTCGGATTCATCGGCCTGATTGGCAGGGAGATCCAGCCAGGAAGACGGCTAGGAACTGAACTTGCAGGATACGCCAAGAAGATGGGTGTATCGGGCATCTTCCACACAGACGAACTTCCCTCCTATGGAATAAGCCAGGAAGAGGTTGAGGCCGTATTAAAATTTATGGACGCATCAGAAGGTGATGCATTTATCCTGGTGGCGGACCAGGAAGAGAAGGCAAGAAACGCCCTTATAGAGGTGCAGAGAAGGGCGAAAACAGCCCTAAGGGGAGTTCCTGAGGAGACCAGGAAGGCACTGGATGATGGAAACACAGAGTATCTACGCCCACTACCCACGGCCAGTAGAATGTACGTGGAGACAGATATACCCACCACCAGGATACCCCGAGAATATCTGGAGGAAATAAAATCCAACCTCCCAGAACTTCCAGATGCCAAAAAGAAGAGGATAATGGAGACATATAACCTGACAGATGATATCGCCACCAGCCTGGTTAAACAGGATAGGGCCGGTGATTTCGAGAAGATAATGGAAGAGGTTAAAGACATAAACCCGGTGGTTCCCGCCTCCAACCTGGCCTACACCTTCAAGGAACTTCGAAGGGAAGGCTGTGATATTGGGAAGGTGGACGTAGATGTTTTAATTGAGATTTACAGCTACGTGGAGGATGATACCATACCCGCTCAATCAACCCCCACCATAATAAGGGATGCCTGTACTGGCATAACACCCGCTGAATCAATAAAGAAACACGGACTTAAGAAGCTGGGCGAAGAGGAAGTAGAAGGTATCATTGATGATTTAATCAGTTCTAGTGAGACTTTAATCACTGAAAGGGGAATGGCAGCTATGGGTTCCCTCATGGGACTGGCCATGAAGGAGCTTAAGGGTAAAGCCGATGGTAAACTGGTCAACCGATTAATAAAAGAAAAATTAATTAAATTGGTTGATGAGAGATAAGATACAAAAAATTTAAGATAACAAAAATAGGTTTGTGTTATATGGATAACTGTGATGTAATTATCATTGGTTCCGGGCCGGCTGGGCTCACTGCTGCTCTTTATTGCGGTAGACAGAGTCTTAAAACTCTGGTTCTGGAGAAAGATCTCATTGGTGGAATGGGGGCCATGGTTCCCCTCATGGAAAACTATCCTGGATTTGAACAGATCCCTGGTAAACAACTCATAGAGTTCATGAAAAACCAGACCCTGAAATATGCGGAAATTAGAGACAGGGAAAATGTGGAGAATATAGAGTTATTAGATGACGGAAATTTTACTGTCCACACCAGAGACAACACTTACCAGGCCCGAGCAGTTATTTTAGCCACCGGTAGCAAGCACCGTCACCTGGGAGTCCCTGGTGAGGGGAAATTATTAGGAAAGGGAGTTGCCTTCTGCGCAACCTGTGACGGCCCCCTCTTCATAGACCGAAAAGTGGTGGTGGTAGGCGGTGGAAATGGTGCTGTACAGCAAGCCATCTACTTGGATGATATAGGTGTTTTGGTTGCTCTGGTGCATCGTAGAGGTGAATTAAGGGCGGAAAACTACCTCCAGGAACTCATGAAGGAAAGAGAGATACCCATTATCTGGAATTCAATTGTAGAAGAAATCAAGGGGGATACAACAGTAGAAAGTGTCCTTTTAAATAACACAATGACTGGAGAACAGGAAGATCTACCAATAGACGGAGTTTTTATAGCAGTGGGGGAGATACCTGCCAACCAGTTAGCCAAAAATTTAGGGGTTGAACTGGATAAAAGAGGTTATATTATCACAGACAAAGCTCAAAAAACCAACATTCCTGGTTTGTACGCAGCAGGAGATATAACAGACGGTTTCAATCAGTGGGTTATAGCCTGTGGTGAAGGTGCTATCGCCGCCCTTTCAGCATATGAGCACATCCAGATGAAGAAGTAACTCCTTTTTTTTAAGACTTAATTTTAATTTTATTCAGGACATGGTATCATAATGACATCTAACGTACGTTTCGGTCCCGCAGGACTTCCTGTAAGATATAAAGGTAACTCTAACCAGGTATGTAGTTATATCAGGGAAATAGGATTGGATGCCTATGAATACCAGGCCACCTATGGGGTGCGTATTTCCAAGCAATCCGCCCTTAAACTGAAGGAAAATTCCCGGGATAATGATATCCTGATTTCCATGCACGGTCCCTATTATATTAATTTATCATCAAATAAGGATGAAGTGGTGGAAAGATCCATCGAGAGATTGATCCAATCGGCCCAGGCTGCAGAGTGGATGGGAGCTTACCGAGTAGTGTTTCACTCAGGTTTTTACACCAAACAAACCCCGGAAGAAGCTATGGAAAAGTTAAATAAAGCAGTGGATGAATTAACTGAACAATTAGAATCCCTGCAAATTAGGAATTACACCTTCGCACCAGAGACCACCGGTAAAAAATCCCAGCTGGGAAGTCTTGAAGAGATAATAGAGATTTGTCAGCGTCATGAAAAATTTGCACCCACGGTAGACTTCGCCCACCTGCATGCCAGGGAATGCGGATTGTTTAAGGATAAAGATGATTATGGAAGGGTGTTTAATTTATTAGAAGATGAACTGGGCATAGATACGCTGCACTGTCACTACACCCACATCGAATTTACTGATAAAGGGGAAAGAAGACACCACATCCTCTCTGAAGATTACGGCCCGCCATTGGAACCTCTCCTTGAGGAAATAATTGAAAGAGGATGGGATGTCACCCTCATATGCGAAACTCCCCTGCGAGATAGGGATGCTATTTTGATGAAGAGGGATTATAGAAATATTTTAAAGGATAAGATATAGT
>WOYJ01000167.1 GCA_011620845.1 Methanobacteriaceae archaeon | reverse complement strand
TATGATACCTCGCTCACACCGAGGTGATCAGGAGTTCGAATCTCCTCCGGCCCATTTGAAAATAATTACCTTTTTAGCCTATTTTATTGGTGGAAACCATGTTCTTAATCATGGGCCGGTGGTCTAGGGGTATGATACCTCGCTCACACCGAGGTGATCAGGAGTTCGAATCTCCTCCGGCCCATCTAAAAATAATTTTTAAGAGGGCGATTACTGGTTAATTCACTGGTTGTGTTGGTTTTAAACCTTTAATGGGTATTCATTGATTAGATACTATTGGAGTGTTAAAATTAGGCCGATTTATAATACTAAAATAATCACAACGTGTATAATCAGCGTCACGAAGAATACCGTGGTTCCCTTAACTAACGTGGACATGATATCCCTTTCGAAGAAGAGGACCAATCCATAAGACAGGATGGCTGCTGATAAAATCGTTGCTATGCCGATGAAGGCCGTGTTTTCATCGCCGCTGTAGCTAACCAGGTATTTTATCAGGGTTGATATCAATAAAACTAGTATTATCAGTACTATGGTGTTACTTAAAATATTCCTTAATGTTGGTCCTATAGAACTGCTGGTGGGCCGACTTGTTTTTCCGCCTTTATCTAAACTCTTTCTAGGCCCGTTGAAAAAGGATATGCCTGGTGATTTTATGGGTGGTGTATATTCTTCATCGGCTATTTCTGCATCTTCATCCACTTCATCTTCATCGATATAATCTCTTTTGGAGAATTTTTTAGCCATGTTTACTAATCCATCTTTATCTATGAGTTTGATGTTTCTCCGACCGGCGTAGTTGATTGCATTGTCTGTGAAGTAGGAGCTGCTGACCACCACTATTTTGGATGCCTTCAGGGTCTTGGCCACCATCTCCATCTCCTTTAGAACGTCAAGTCCGACTTCCCATTGTTCATCGTAGTTTTTAACACCAACTACAACTCCGACATCGCCTAAAACAGATGGTAGTACTCCATAGATATCGATAATATGTCTGGAGGTTTGGAAGTTTTTATAGACCTTGAAACCGGATTCTTCCATGACCTTGGCAACGAAATCAACTAATTTTGTTTTCTCCATTAACTCACCTTGGGCAAATAGGTGAAAGATTTAACATCTCATCTCTATATGGACACTATTATGTATATTATATTTGTTTAATTGTTTTATTACTTAAAACTGTTCCTATTTAATATCCTCAAAAACTTTTTGAATGGTTAGGCAAATATATGCCTATATGAGAATTCTCATTACCAACGACGATGGAGTTAACTCGTCAGGAATCATGGCTGCCAAGAAAGCAGTGGAAGATCTGGGATCAATCGATATTGTGGCGCCAGCCACTCAGCAAAGCGGTATTGGGCATGCATTAACCCTTTTTGAACCCATCAGGGTTACTTCGACCAATTTAAGAGACGGAAGTGAAGCGTACTCTGTGTCCGGCACTCCTACAGATGCGGTGCTGGTTGGTATTTTTGAGATAGCCAGTGAAAAGCCGGAACTGGTAATTTCCGGAATTAACGTTGGGGAAAATCTTGGGATGTCGGAGCTCACCACGTCAGGTACAATAGGCGCCGCCATGGAAGCGGCTGCCCAGGATATACCTGCCCTTTCGGTTTCTTTACAGGTAACCCGGGGCGATATAAAGTTCCATGACGGCCACGTGGACGTGGACTTTACCCATGCCCAAAAAATGACCAGAAAAGTGGTGCAGAGAATAGTCAAGAAATCTTTACCAGAGGGGATAGATTTCCTGAATCTTAACATACCTTCTTCTCCAGATAACAATAAAATAAAATTAACCCGCCTGGGAAAGAGGATGTACAAGGTTCATATAGAAAAGAGGCTCGATCCCAGGGGTAGACCTTACTACTGGATTGATGGTGTGCCTCAGGAGAAAGATGATCCCGGTACGGATGTGCAGGTCCTGAGGGAGGAAAATTGCGCCACCATAACCCCAATATCCTTAGATGCGTCCGCTGATCTGGATTTAATAAGGGAATGGCTGGATTAAATTACCTTAATTTTTTCTACCGTAGAAAAATCTGGTTTGAATTCCATTAAATTTGATCAATTTCAAGGTTGCAATTTTCCTCATTTTTTCTACTGTAGACTTTTTGATGTAAGAGAGAGATGTGTTCAATAGATGAAATTTTCTACTGTAGAACAATTGGGAAATAAATAAGTACTAAAAACCCCATACATTAACACCCTCAAACACGCAAAAAAGGATTCAAAATGGACATAACAGACCACAGGGGCAATAAGATCACTGAAGGAACAACCTTAAAGTATTTAGGCACCAGAACCAAAGGAAAAGCCGATAAAATCTGCTTTAGAAAAAGTAACACTTGGATAAGACTGGATACCACCGGTTTATACTACCGGTTAGATTATCTAATGGTCATAAAACCTGAAAAGGAAAAGAAAAGAGCCATCTCAAAGTCCAAAAAGGAGAAAATCCTCCAGGAACTCCATCAAACATCCCATAAAAACTATGAGATATCCAGAGATTCAGACGGAGCCGGAATCGGTGGGGGTTAAACTACCATGACTTATGAGAGGTCTTGGATTCCTAATCCATCAACTATTTTTGTTGATTTTTCCAAAGGCAAGCCCCGTAGTTCCTACGGTTAGAATGTTTTTTTCACCGTTAATGTCTCTGTCATGTTCAGTTGAACAATATGGACACGTCCAATGTCTAACACTCAAATCTAAACTTTTTGTAATATATCCGCAGTTATTGCATGTTTTAGATGTGTATTTTTCATTTACAACCTTGAATTGTTTGTTGTACCAATCGGATTTGTACTTTTGCTCTTTATTCGGATATATCCGATATTTAAAAGATTTATTAACAGTCTTTATTC
>WOYJ01000088.1 GCA_011620845.1 Methanobacteriaceae archaeon | reverse complement strand
CTTCCGCACAGCACCGGCCATTTCCATGGTGGAAGAATTACCACCCAAATCCCTGGTTACTGTTTTACCTTCCCTTAACACTTCTACCAGGGCATCTTCCAGTTTCCGTGCGGCTTCGCTTTCATCCAGGTAATCCAGCATTAAAACTGCCGATAGGATCATGGCTGAAGGGTTGGCTGTGCCTTTCCCGGCATGACTTGGTGCTGAGCCGTGTACTGGTTCGAATAATCCCTGATTTTCCCCAATGTTGGCCGATGGGATAAGTCCCAATCCTCCGACTAGTCCTGCACCTTCATCAGATAGGATATCACCGAATAGGTTGGTAGTGACGATCACATCAAACATCTCTGGCCTGGTGATGAAGAACATGGCAGTGGCATCTACATATCGATCATCTAATTCCATCTCAGGGTAATCCCGGGCCACAGCATAGAAAGTGCCTTTAAATATCCCATCGGTTTTTTTAAGGACGTTAGCTTTATGCACCGCTGTAACTTTTCCCCTTCCTGTTTTTTTAGCATATTCAAAGGCGAATCTACATATCCTCTCTGAGGCATTTCTGGTGATAACACGTTTAGCTATGGCACCGTGCTCGGTGTACTCTTCCAACCCTATATAAAGTCCTTCTGTGTTTTCCCGGACTATTACGAAGTCTAAATTATCAAATAGAGAGTTGGTGCCCGGGTAAGATTTAACTGGCCTTAGATTTACGTAGAGGTCTAATTCCTGTCTTAACTTAACTATTACGTCGGCTGCTGATTCACCGGCCGCTCCAAACAGGCAGGCCTGTGATGCTTTTACCACGTCGACCGTCACCTGGGGTAGGGCAATCCCTGTTTTTTCTGCATATTCATCGCCAGCATCTGCGAATGTGTAATCAAATTCTATATCCAGTGCTTCTAACACGTGGAGTGTTGCTTCCATAACTTCTTTTCCAATCCCGTCTCCTGGTATAACTGCTATTTTGTACATAAAAGTGCTCCTTTGGTTAATTTTACGTTAATTTTTTACATTTCTGTTAATTTCAATTCTCTTTACTCACATCTCTTCTTTCAACTTTTCTTTAAGGTAGGGGATTAATCCACCGTTGTTCAGGATTTCCAGCATGAATTCGGGTAATTTCTTTACTTCGTATTCTTTACCAGTTCTTTCATTCTTTAAAACGCCTTTATCCATGTCTAATTCGATTTCTTCTCCCTCATCAAAGCTGGATGAAATCTCTTCAAATTCTAAGAGGGGGAGTCCTACATTTATGGCGTTACGGTAAAATATACGGGCAAAAGATTCCGCTACAACTGCTGATATCCCCGCGGCCTTGAGGGCTATGGGGGCGTGTTCCCTGGAGGAACCGCAGCCGAAGTTTTTCCCGGCCAGTATGATGTCTCCTTCCTCGGTTTTACTGTAGAATTCTGGGTCTAATCCTTCCATGACATGTTTGGCCAGTTCGTTTTCATCGGTGATTACTAAATATCTCCCAGGGATGATTATATCCGTGTCTATATCATCTCCGAACTTCCAAACCCTTCCTTTGATTTTGTCTTTCATTATAAACACCTGTTAACGTTAATTATTTTAATCTGTGATTTTAAACTCAAATTTTTTTTATTCCCGTGGGTCGGTGATACTGCCATTCAATGCAGATGAGGCTGCTACGGCTGCAGAACTTAGGTATACTTCTGCTTCGGGGCTTCCCTGTCTTCCCTGGAAATTCCGGTTGGACGTGGAGAGACTCACTTCTCCCGGGCCCACCAGTCCTATGTGTCCGCCCAGGCAGGGCCCGCAGCATGGGTTGCAGACCAGTGCTCCGCTTTCAGCGAAGATCCTTAATAGCCCTTCATCCATGGCTTGGAGGTAAACTTCCCTTGACGCGGGTATGACCAGCATTCTTACCTTATCTGATACTTGGTGGCCTTTCACGATTTCTGCAGCGGTTCTAAGATCTTCCAGTCTACCGTTGGTACAAGATCCTAAGAACACCTGATCTATACTGGTCCCATCAACCTCTGAAATTGGTTTCACGTTGTCCACATTGTGAGGACAGGCTATCTGGGGTTCTAAATCATTCACATTTATCTCCAGAGTTTTCAATGACTCTGCATCCGGATCTGTCCTCAGTATCTCATATTCCTTGTTGGTGCGGTTTTTCAGATAATTCACCGTTTTTTCATCTGGTTCAACCAGACCTGTTTTACCACCCATCTCTATGGCCATGTTACAGAGGACCATTCTCTCTGATACTGACATTTTCCTGGTGGTTTCTCCAGCAAATTCGCATGCTTTATAGGTTGCACCGTCTGCACCTATTTCGCCTATTATATGAAGCACCACATCCTTGGCATATACATAATCCTTTAAACTTCCCTGGATATCGAATTTTATTGTTTCCGGTATTTTAAACCATAGTTTGCCTGTGGCGAAAACCATGGCCATGTCTGTTGATCCGATTCCTGTCGAAAAAGCCCCTAAAGCTCCATGTGTACATGTATGTGAGTCTGTCCCTACTACTACCTCTCCCGGGACTATGTGTCCCTTTTCAGGTAATACCTGGTGGCAGACCCCTTCTCTGACATCGTAGAAATTATTTATACTCTGTTCTTCCACGAACTCCCTTAGCATGATATGGTTCGCTGCTGCGTCCAGTGAGTCAGCGGGTACTTGGTGATCGAATAGTACTACGATCTTATCCGGGTCCCAGACATTTTTTAGTCCTATCTTTCTAAATGATTCTACAGATAAGGGTCCTGTTAAATCATGGGTCATTGCCACGTCGATGTTGGCCATCACTATTTCTCCAGCTTTGGCCTCCCTGTTCCCCGAGGCTTTTGCCATTATTTTCTCTGCCATGGTCATAGGCATTTTCTTTCCTCCAATTTCTATTTTATAGGTTATTTTATAATGTAGATATCTTATTTACAATATCAATGAAATTGTCAACCTCTTCCGGGTTTAAAATCTCTAAAATCTTTTTTATCGTGTTTTTATGGACTTGCATGTGTTTTTCTATGATCTCTTCACCATTTGGCGTGAGTTCCAGGTAATAAAATCTTTTATCAGTTTCAGATTGGGTTTTTTTCACTATTCCCAGGTCTATCAGCTGGTTTATGGCCACTGAAACCGTTGATTTTTTCACGCCCAGGATCCTGGCGAGGTCGGAGATGCTTATTCCCCTGTTCTTGTTGATGAGTTCGATGTAATAGAGCTGTTTTAGGGTGTAATCTTTTAGATCTCCACTTAAAAGTTGTTTCTGGAATTTTCTGGTGAATGTGGTTAATTTATCCATTGATTTTACTAATTCGAGTTCTCTGTGCACTCTCTCACCTGGTTATCATGGTTCAATTAAATAGTTTTATCTAACTAACTATTATAAATAGTTTGCTATGGAATAATAATATTATTAAGTAGAATCAGTCGATTTTTTTTGCCCTAAAATTTTCCTGTAAAATTCAGGATTTATTACTTCTCAAATGCTCGGGAAATTATTTTTTAATAAATTAATAGATCATAATAGTATTAGAGAGAGAATAAATTATTATATTTCCCAAACTCATCAATTATGGATACAAAAATCTGGGAAAATTCACCCCTTAGTAATACAAATGTTTATATATTGTATTACTATTATTAATTACTAACAGAAACACAAACCCGATCTTATCTTATAATTATAATAAGATCGAAGTGAAATATTTTGATGAGGGAGTCAAATGACGGAAATAAGCCAAGAGATTAAGGACGAATATGAGAAAATAAAGGATAAAATCTCATATGACGAGTTTTTAGAGGAAATGAAAACCCGTATGAAGGATTATGAGGAAGTTAGTTTCATGGGTGAACTGGATGTGGCTCGAGTAATTGTGGGTGAATATGTGGACGAAGAAAACAAGCCATTAGCCGAAGATTCCAAAGAGTACAAAATATCCGAGCTAAAAGCCGGCAATCACAACGTGAGTTTGGTTGGAAGGGTTAAACGTATTTCCAACGTGAAAAAATTCGTCAACAGGAAGGGAAGAGAAGGAAAATTGGCCAATATATTAATAGCTGACGAGACTGGTGAAATGAGAGTAGTGATGTGGACTGAGAATATCAAGCTACTTAAAAAATTCCAGGAAGGTGACGTGATAAGGGTAAAGGGTGTTGAAATAAAACAGGGATTCAGGAATAACGAGGCACACCTCAACCTCAACTCTACCATTGAAAAGCTTTCTGAAGGTGATTATCCTGATTTACCACCATATGAAGAGAAAATAACAGATATAAAAGATATCAAAGAGGATATGGAAGTCAACATCATTGCCAGGGTCGTCAGGATCCCCCGGGTTAGGACCTTCGACCGAAACGGTAAGGAAGGAAAATTCATTCCCCTGGAAATACAGGATAAAAGTGGAAAAACCAGTCTCATGTTATGGAATAAAGACACAGAACTCTTAGAAGCCCTGGATATCCAGGAAGGCGATTCTATAAAAGTGTTAGGAGCGCAGAGCAGACTGCGGAATGGTGTAATATCACTATCCCATTTCTATCTGGGAAGGATAATAAAAGGCGACTTCGACGTCCCAGAATACACTGAAAGCGTCCTGAAAATTGGTGACGCCCATGAAATGCGTGACGTGACTGTTTTTGGTGTGGTAAGTAAAATCTATGACACCATAACCTTTGTAAGGGATGATGCCAGCACCGGCCAGGTCAGATCCCTGGAGATAGAAGACAACACCGGTAAAATAAGGGTCACCTTATGGAATGAAGATACCAAAATTGAGCTGAAAAAGGGAGACGTCATAAAAATCACCGGGGGAAACATCGAATTCGACGATTATTCCGGTACAGATTACCGAATAAACACCAACTGGAACACCGTTATAACAGTGAATCCTCCATTAGAAGATGATATAAAAGAAATGCTTGAAGAATGTGGTAAATACCTTAAACCGGTTAAAATTGGGGATTTAAATACCATCGAAGATGAAGGAGAAGAAGTGGATATAATCGGACGGGTTATAAACCTTTTCGAACCCAACGAGTTCCAGAGAGACGATGGTAGTACAGGGCTGGTTCGTTCGGCTGAAGTCGCTGATGATAGTGGCGTGGTAAGGATATCCTTCTGGGATGAAAAGGCAGAAAGCTCGCTGAATATGGGAGACGCAGTTAAAATCGAGAATGCAAGAACCAGAATGGGAATCCAGGATATCGAACTCAGTGTTGGAAAAACGGCCAGGTTGATCAAACCAAGTGATGAAGAGCTTAAAGATCTGCCCTCTCTAAGTGAACTTGAAAAATCCATCTACAAAAACAAGAATATAGAGGAACTCAAGGAGGGTGACCGGGACGTTCGATTAATCGGCCGGGTAGTGGGCTTGGATGATCCCAACGAATTCGTAAGAAGTGACGGCACTCCGGGAGTGGTGCGTTCAGTGGAGATAGGGGATCATACTGGAGTGGTCAGAGCATCACTATGGGATGAGAAGGCTAAAACACCATTGAATGAAGGAGACGTAATTAAAATAGAAAATCCCAGGGTGGTACTTAGAAATGACCATATTGAGCTAAGTTTAAGTAGAAACACCCCCATAGCTAAAGCAGATGAAGAGGAAGCTTCTAAAATACCTTCCATCAATGAAATCCAGGAAAAGAGATATCCTAAAAAGAAAATCGATGAAATAGAAGAAAACGATAGGAATATAAAGGTAGCTGGGAAGGTAATTGAGGCCTATGGGAACAAAATCCTCTATGAAATGTGTCCTAACTGTAACAAAAGGGTGAATCCTGCCGGGGAGAACTTCGTCTGTGAAATCTGTGGAGAAGAAATAGAAGAACCCAATTATCTTATGATTATCCCGCTTGTGATTGAAGATGATACCGGCACCATACGTACCACCTTCTTCAGAAAATCAGCAGAGGAACTCATTGAAATGACCACCCCGGAAGTGGAAGAAATCCTTCGTAAAACCGGTGATGAAGGATCTCTGGAAGATAAAGTAAACGATCTCTTGGAAATGGAGATAACCATCATTGCCAACGCGAATTATGATGAATATAATGAAGAAATAAGACTCAACGCCCGTAAAGTACTGGAGAAGAAACTTTAATTTGAAGATGTGTAAAAAATTAAACGTTAAAGGGAGATTAAAATGGTTGAACTGGAAGAATTACCAAATGTGGGGGATAAAACAGCCCAAAAACTCAGAGACGCCGGTTTCGGCGATATGATGAGGTTAGCCACCGCCACAGCCAAGGAATTAAGTGTGAAAGCAGATATTGGAGAAGGAGTAGCTGAAAAAGTAATTGAAGCTGCCCGTAAGGCAGAGCAGATAGACTTCGAAACTGCCCTGGATGTTATGGAACGCCGGAAGGATGTCGGTCGGATAACTACCGGAAGCACTGCTGTTGATGAATTGATAGGAGGCGGAATAGAAACCCAGTCAATAACTGAAGTTTTTGGTGAATTTGGTTCTGGTAAAAGCCAGATATCACACGAATTAGCCGTCAGTGTGCAATTACCCCCGGAAAAGAAGGGTTTAAATGGAGAATGTGTTTTTATTGATACCGAAAATACCTTCCGTCCAGAGAGAATCGAGCAGATAGCAGAAGGATTCGGGCTGGATGTGGAAGAAGTTCTGGCAAAGATACACATAGCCCGGGCGTTTAACTCAGCCCACCAGATGCTGATGGCAGATAAAGTTAACGAACTCATACAAAGCGGTACGAACATAAGCCTGGTCATAGTGGACTCATTAACCGCTCATTTCAGAGCCGAATATGTCGGAAGAGAATCCTTAGCCACAAGACAGCAAAAACTGAACCAGCACCTCCATACACTGCAAAATATAGCCAACACTTATAATGTAGCAGTATTTGTAACCAATCAAGTGCAAGCCCGTCCAGATGCATTTTTTGGCAGTCCAACCAAGGCCATTGGAGGTCACGTTCTGGGACACGCCGCTACATACAGGATATGGCTTAAAAAAGGTTTGGCCGGTAAAAGAATTGCCAGACTGATGGACAGTCCCCACCTACCCGAAGGAGAAGCAGTTTTCAAGATCGTTACCGAGGGTATAGTCGATTAGATCTAAGGGTGAAACAACTCCCTTTATTAATTTTTAATTCTTTTTTGAACTTTTTTAATTTAAAAGGAATGTAAATTTGCTTAAAATTAGAAATAGCGTTATATCATTAATTTTTTCAGTAAAAATATTTCTAGTATATATACTTTGTATAAAAAAATAAATAGAAAACTTTATTCATGTTGGTGATACACCCTACACCATAAGATACTATAGTAGATTAGATGATTATCAATATTCGAATATAGGTGATCTAATGGCAGAAGAAGAAAAGAAACAAGAAACAACCGAAGAACCAAAAATAGGAGTCTATGTATGTCATTGTGGTATCAACATTGGTGGTGTGATCGATGTTCCATCATTAGAAGAATATGCAGCAACCCTGCCCAATGTTGTGGAAGCTAAAGAATACAAGTACTTCTGTTCTGACCCTGGACAGGAAATGATCCAGAAAGACATCAAAGAAAAAGGTATAAACCGAGTAGTGGTGGCAGCATGCTCACCCCGTCTTCACGAACCCACATTCAGAAGATGTGTGAAAGAAGCCGGACTGAACCCGTTCCTCTTTGAATTTGCAAACATCAGGGAACATGACTCATGGGTTCACATGAACGAACCCGAAGCCGCTACAGAAAAAGCAAAAGACCTGATCAGAATGGCCGTTGCCAAAGCAAGATTATTAGAGCCACTGGAAGCTGAAACCGTGGCTGTTACAGAGACTGCACTGGTTATAGGTGGAGGAGTCGCCGGTATCCAGTCGGCACTTGACCTGGCTGACATGGGATTCAAAACTTACCTGGTGGAGAAAAACCCCACCATCGGTGGAAGAATGTCCCAGCTGGACAAAACATTCCCTACCCTGGACTGTTCCATGTGTATCCTGGCACCAAAGATGGTGGACACCGGTAAACACGATAACATCGAACTCTTATCCTACTCCGAGGTAAAAGAAGTAGACGGTTACATTGGTAACTTCAAAGTTAAAGTGGAGAAAAAACCAAGATACGTAATTGAAGACCTCTGTACCGGCTGTGGAAGCTGCTCAGATGTATGTCCAATCGAAATACCCAACTACTTCGATGAAGGTATGGGTATGGTAAAAGCAACTTACATACCATTCCCACAGGCAGTTCCACTGGTATCTACCATTGATAAAGATTACTGTATTGAATGTAAACTCTGCGACCAGATCTGTGAAAGGGGAGCAATAAACCACGAACAGGAACCAGAAGAAATTGAGTTAGACATCGGTACCATAATCGTGGCCACTGGATACGACCCTTACAACCCAACCGAGAAGAAAGAATGGTCTTACGAATCAGCTGAAAACGTTATAACTGGTTTAGAACTGGAAAGATTAATCAACGCTTCCGGTCCAACCCAGGGACACGTACTAAAACCATCCAATGGTGAAGTACCCAAAAGCGTAGCCTTCATTCAGTGTGTTGGTTCCAGAGATGAACAGATCAACAAGCCATACTGTTCCAGAGTATGCTGCATGTACGCCATGAAAAACGGCCAGCTCATCAAAGACCACGAGCCTGACACCGAAGTCGCCATCTACTACATGGATATAAGGGCATTTGGTAAAGGATTCGAAGAGTTCTACAAACGTTCACAGGAAAAATACGGTATCAAATTCATAAGAGGCCGACCAGCAACCGTCCTGGAAAACCCAGACCAGACCCTAACCATCCGAGCAGAAGACACCATGCTGGGAAAAGTCACAGAGTACGACTACGACATGGTAGTACTATCCGTAGGTCTGGAACCACCAGAAGGAATAGAAGAGCTCAGACAGACCATCGGTCTTTCCAGGAGTGCAGACGGATTCCTTATGGAAGCTCACCCCAAACTCAGGCCTGTTGACACATTAACTGATGGTGTATACCTGGCAGGAGTATCACAGGGACCAAAAGATATACCTGACGCTGTGGCACAGGCATCTGGTGCAGCAGCGCGTGCAGCTATACCCATGGTCAAAGGTGAAGTGGAAATTGAGCCAATCGTAGCCGCTGTAGACTTGGATGTATGTGGTGGATGCGAAGTTTGTCTGGAACTCTGCCCATTCGGAGCCATCGAAAAGGAAGACGAACAGGCAAAAGTCAACATTGCCCTGTGTAAAGGATGCGGAACCTGTGTAGCAGCCTGCCCATCCGGAGCACTGGACCAGCAACACTTCAGAACTGCCCAGATCATGGCTCAAATCGAAGCAGCCATGGGCGGTCAAGCAGCCAAATAAATTAAGGGTTTAAATCCCTTATTTCTTTTTTATTTTTTAATTTTCTGTTGAATCTTTTTTAAATCTTGAACTTTTTATCTAAAACTTCAAAAATCATTCTTTTTAAATTTAAAAAGTAGGAGGTATAAAAATGACTTCATTTAAAGAATCAGGTGAGGAACTCAAGAGTATTCTTAAACTTGAAAGAGATCCTGTAGCCATCAAATGGTCTTTAAAAGAACCAAAAAATGTTGAAAAAGAAAATGAAAAATCTAGATTTTGTGTTAAACTCATTAAAGCATCTAAAGGTGAAATATTCTATTCTACAGCAGAAGAAGAGGAATGTCATGGTGGTTTAAGACACTCTGGAATGAAAAATCCCGACGAATTACCACGAAATATGAAAACCGGTACGTTTTTAGTATCCGGCGGTGTCCATAAAAACATCTCCGCTGTACAGCGATCATGGAAAAATAATCAAGCTGTACCGCCGGATATATTTCAGGCAGTTATATTTGCACCAGTCGCTAAAGCCGAATTTGAACCGGATGTTATCTTTTTGATATGCAGTGCACAGCAGGCCATGCTTGTGTTACATGCCAACGCCTACGATTCTGGTTCACATGGATTAGGAGCAGATGCTGGCCCAATATGTAGTTCCATGGCAGCATCCCCATATGTCACAGGGAAAGTGACCTACGGGTTCGGAGATATAGGTTCCAGAACACACGCTGATATCAAACCCGAAGAAGTAATGGTAAGTATCCCCGCTTCAGATCTGGAGCGTATAATC
The DNA here is from genome assembly GCA_011620845.1 of Methanobacteriaceae archaeon. GTDB lineage: Archaea > Methanobacteriota > Methanobacteria > Methanobacteriales > Methanobacteriaceae > Methanobacterium_A. The sequence goes on along the minus strand of WOYJ01000088.1, from coordinate 3,706 downwards.
AATAATCTAGAGGAAATGAAGAACAAAACCTTCTTTAAAGATTCTCTCTAAATCTCAGCCCTAAAATTACTTTTTTGAAAAAACCTAATTTTTTTAAAGCAGGCTCCACCCACTCCAAAAAAATACTAAATTTAATAAAATCACGCATGGATGATTTAAAAGAAAAAGGTCCTACTATTTTTTGAATCTGCACATAAATGTAGAGATGGTTCAGTAATGAATGTGGAAGTACATGCCCAAATTATTGAATCAGATGACAGAAAACTTGTTTTAGGGATCTTCAGGGACATTACCACACGTAAAAAAGCCGAAAAGGCTTTAAAAGAAGTTCGTGCTCAATTAGAAAAAAAGTAGAAGAGCGTACCCTGGAATTTATTGAAGCCAACAGCAAACTCCAATCTGAAATTAGGGAACGGGAAAAAGCTGAAAAACAAATCACAAAAATTCCCCGGAATACAAAGAAAAACCTACAAAAAAAGCACCAACAGAACTAACACTACAAATGTCACACAACATAAAAATCATACACAAAAAACCAAACAACACACTAAAAACCAGTAAAAATACCCATTAAATACAAAAAAACCAACACTACCAACAACCAAAACCATAAATAATACTAAAACAAACCACAATAATATAAAAAAACGTAGAAGAACAACTTCAACTGTAAAAAAACCAACAAATCTTAAATTAAACAAAAACACCAAACATAAATCAACCTAAAAAAATAGACAACTGGGACAATCCCTAAATGTTTTATTAATTATAAAAATTAATTCTCAATTAGGAAGTCATCGTTTTATTGTTAACTATAAAAAAAGTAATTAACATTGACAATGATATTTTCAAGATTATCCGGAGGAATGTAATGTTTAAAAATGAGAAGTATGCTCTTGACATAAAAGAAATCACCAAGGAGCAACATGACTGGATGAGAAATAGTATTAATCTCATAGCCAGTGAAAATTTAACAAGTAAGGATGTAAGAGAAGCTTTAGCATCCGACCTGTCACACCGATACGCTGAAGGCCTGCCCTGTGAGCGGATGTATCAAGGTTGTGGCTACATAGACCAGATAGAAAACTTGACCATCGACCTTTCTAAGAAATTATATAAAGCAGAACACGTTAATGTACAACCAATTTCTGGTGTGGTGTCTAACCTTGCCTCATTCTTCGCTCTGGCAGATCATGGCGATTTAATGATGGCCCTGGAGGTGCCGAAGGGAGGTCATATAAGCCACGCGGGTGTAAGCGCAGCAGGCATAAGGGGACTCAAGATCACCGCCCACCCCTTCGATGAAAATGAAATGAGCATCGACCCCGATGCCATGGGAAAACAGATCCTGGAGAAAAAGCCTAAAATAGTTTTATTCGGTGGTAGCCTTTTCCTGTTCCCCCACCCAATAAGTGAAGCCCGTGAAGCAGCAGATGAAGTGGGCGCTAAGATAATGTATGACGGAGCCCATGTTCTGGGCCTTATAGCAGGAGGCCGCTTCCAGGACCCCTTCAAAGAAGGTGCCGACCTCATCTCAGCCAGTACCCATAAAACCTTCCCCGGTCCACAAGGAGGTATAATTCTCTGTAAAAAAGAACTTAAAAGTGATATCGATGAAGCAGTGTTCCCCGGTGTGGTAAGTAACCACCACCTGCACCATCTAGCTGCTCTGGGTATCTCCACCGCTGAAATGCTGGAATTCGGTAAAGACTACGCCAGTCAGATCATTAAAAACGCCAAGGCACTGGCAGCAAATCTGCATGAGGCGGGTTTCAATGTGCTCTGTGAGGATAAAGGATTCACTGAATCACACCAGGTTGTTATGGATGTGTCCAACCTGGGTAGTGCCTCCCAGTTCGCGGTAACGCTTGAATCTAACAATATAATCCTCAACAAGAACCTGCTTCCCTGGGACAACGTGAATGATACCGATAATCCTTCAGGTATAAGGGTCGGTACCCAGGAGTTAACCCGTCGTGGACTTAAGGAATCCGAGATGGATGAAGTAGCCGAATTCATCAAAAAGGTGGTTATAGATGGTGAAAACGTTAAAGATGAGGTCACCGAATTTATAAACCAATACACAACCGTCCATTACTCCTTTAAAGAAACCCCCGGCTACGATTACATCGAGTTCTAATCAGAAATAGAAAAAGATAATGAAAATTTTAACCAAAAGGTTATAACAATGAGGATCGCGTGGGGAATAACCGGCGCCGGACATCTACTTGAAGCCAGTGTGGATGTCCTGAAATATATAAAAAACGAAGGCCATGACCTATCCATATATCTCTCCGGGGCTGGTGAGGAAGTCCTGAGAATGTATGGACTGTTCAATCGGGTTAAGAGTTTAACTGGGAAGGGTTACTACAACGAACTCATCCTGGAGAAGGACCAGGAACGAAGCTATCCCATGACCGGCCGGTTTTCCCTGGGAAAATACGACCTCCTGGTGGTCTCGCCCACCACCTCCAACACCATCGGTAAAATAGTTAACGGGATCGCCGACACCCTGGTGACCAACGCGGTGGCTCAGGCAGGTAAGGGCAAGGTTAAAACCCTTATAATACCCGTGGATCTTGAAGCAGGCGATCTGGAAACAGTTCTACCATCCAAGCTGGAGCTCGAACTCTGCCAGCACTGTGAAGTATGTGAAGCAGCAGAAGCCTGCCCCCAAGATGCTATCACCCCCGGGGTGGAGATAAACCTGTTAAAATGTAAAGGGTGTGGCATATGCCAGCAAGCCTGTCCCTACCAGGCCATAACAGGCGGTAGGAAAATAACCATCCACATGAGGGAAATAGATATCGAAAACACCCATAAATTATTTGATTTTGATGGTGTAGAAGTTCTAGCCAGTCCTGAGGAAGTTAAGAAGTTTTTAACCAAGGAATAAATATTTCAAAATAAATCCAATCTTCCAGTAGTCTAATCTCCAGAAATTAATCTTCTGGATGTTTAAACTTCAAGATGTTTAATCTTCCAGAAGCTCCAAGAGATATGCTGTCATCTCCAGTTCCTCCCGGGCTCGGAAGTCCTCCGGGTTTATCTGTGCTTCCTCACTTTTAAAGGGGTAGAACTTCTCCTCAAAGTACACCGTTAAAAAGAGTTCATCACATATAATTACAACTGGATCTTGTAACCGATCTTTGAGCTTCTTTAAAGATTTTAAATCTAAATTTTTGACCCTATAGGTGACATAATAACTTTCATTTTCTTCTGAAAACCCGTATTCTACCACTTTTACCTGCATTTGAGCCATTGGCATTTACTCCCCTTCTTTCTGGATTTATTAATCCAGGATTTTCTGGATTTAATTTAAACTAGACTTTATATTTAATTTTTTCAAGCCAGTTCACAGGTGAAATCCAATTTATCCCCTATTTCAGTACCGGAAGATGTGCCTTCCTCTAATTCTACCACGAACCTGGCTGGTTCTCTGGGATTGTACATCTGCCAGGGTTTCAGGTGAACCTTATCCACCACCACTTTTCCTTCGTCTAAGAATAAAACATCCAGGGGTATCCTCATAAAGAACATGTGTATCCCTGAGCCGCGTCTGCTTCTTCCTTCCGGGATCTTCAAAACCAAACCCCGTTCTATGCTCCCTTTAAGCATCAACCCCATGAACCGGGAGATGAAACTGTTGGCCATATCTGCATAGCCCACCTTCGTTTGCTTAGTTTTATTTATGATTAAAAATCCA
>WOYJ01000193.1 GCA_011620845.1 Methanobacteriaceae archaeon | reverse complement strand
GTGAAATGGTTAAGGTCAGCGATCCGGATGTTAAAAAAATTGGTTTAAAATTAAATAATAATTGGTTTTGAAAAAAAAATTGAGTAGAGATTACCCTATGTACCGCAAGTCTTCTTCTCCAGGAGCTATGTGCATCCTTTCAGCCATCTCCTGCTCCATCTGCTGGGCCTTGGAGATCATCTTCCTGGTTTCTTCTGCCCTTTCTTCCAGTTTAGCCACGTCTACTTCCAGTTTAAGTATGTGGGTTAGGGCATTTAGAACTGCCTTGGAAGCATCGGCGTCTATGAAGTATCCCGGGGTTTCTCCCATAAGACATACACCATTCATTCCCCGGGACATTCCCAGTCCGAGGAGTAATCCGGATGCGCCTATTATTCCACCGTCTGCAGATCTCAGTTTCACATCGTGTTCTTCCAGCATGGTGGCCATTTCTTCATTGGTGGCTGCTCCCAGTACCTGGGTTTTTTCCACATGCTGGCCGGTACCCAAACCACCCAGTGTGAATATGTCCTTAACACCGTATTTTCCCACAAAATCGAGTATAACACCGCATATATGGTATTGTCCTTCTGGACTCAGCCCCTGGGTGTTTCCAACCAGTATTATGTAGTCTTTTTTATCTTCACCAGCTGATTTCAGGTAGTAGAATTCATTTTTCATGGGTTCGATGATTCCTTTCTCCCCTACAAAGACCTGGGGTGGGAAGGACGGTGAGTACAGTTCTGCAAATTTGGTGGCTCCCAGTTCATGGATGATGTGCTCTGCCACCAGTTTACCCACATGACCTATGCCAGGGAGGGCTTCTATAAAGATGGGTTCAGTAAGTTCAACTTCATCTAAAAGGTTTATTACGGTCTCTTTCATTTAACCAGCTCCTTTTTGATCCTTAACTTGTTTTTTGAGTAATCGTCGATATTTACCGTATTTATCTTCCGGGGAATACTTGGGAGGGTATACTTCCCCCACGTCTCCACCACAGTAGGGACAGGTCGCTTGGATAGTGTATTCACCACAGGAACGGCATTTTTTCATCTTCATCTTCATTCTAATTCACGATAGAATTCGCCTTCACCACCAGCTTCTACAACCTCATCGATGGCTACCTGGGCTGCTTCTTTGAGCATGGTCTCAGCTTCTATATAATCTGATGATTTAACGGTCATTCTATAACGGGGAGCACCTACACATTGTATGGTGATGTTATCGTCTTTAACCGAGAGTAGTGCTTCTTTTATCACTTCCACACCGTTTGGTGCGTATGATTTTAAATCCACATATCCGGTAATGTGCACTTCTGGTGGTGATATGTTCTTCTTGGCAACTTCGGTTATTGCTTCGGCCCACTCTTTACTTACTTCTCGACTTATAAGCGATTCAGCACCTTCTTCGGCGGCAGTTTCAAATGCACCGTACAGGTCTCCGAATTCATCCATGAGGTAGTAGCCTACTTCTTCATAAGCCTGGTCCAGATCTTTGCCTATGTTTCCTGCTGAAAATTCCAGGAGTTTTTCTGCCTTCTGTTCGATCTTCAACTGCTGGATTTTCCTGGTTCTCTGGTCCTCTCTGATCCTTTTAAGGGAAACATCGACATGTCCTTTACGTGGGTTTACCCTTAATACTTTAGCCACTATTTTCTGGTTTTCCCGTACGTGATCACGGATATTTTTCACCCAACCAGAAGAAACTTCTGATATGTGTATGAAAGCCTCTTTTTGAGGATATTCCTCCAGATTAGCAAATGCACCATAATTTAAAACCTTATGTACAGTTGCTACTACCAGATCTCCTTCATCTGGCCATTCTTTTCTCATTCTTACCATTAAAACACCTTTAACATCCAAATAATAGATCTTCTTAGATCAGTCCAGGACTTCTATTATCTGGGCAACTATTTCAGATTTTCCACCTTTAGGTTTAACCAGTGTTTTGCTGCAGATTATACACTGTACGTTAGAAGCAGCATGGTCAAAGATTATCTGTTCATTACCACAGTCTATGCATTTGACCTTTAAGAAATTGCTTTTAGGATTGTTATAACTTACCAATTAAATTACCTCAATTAGGTCTGTACGAATTCTACCTTGCCAGCTCTAAATGAAGATCTTTTGATGTGTGATTTGTTACACTCTTTACATTTGTAGCGCAGGTCTAATTTTTTCACCGGTTTATTACCTGAAGGCAATGGTCGAGGATATCCTCTGTAACCGCTGGTTACCCGTCTAAACTGACGCTGCCCCCATTTTAATTCACTAGCTTTTCTTCTTTTTGATTCAAATACTTCATGAAGCGTGTGTTTTTTACAAAAAGGACAATAAGTTCTCCTTTCTTTAGGAATCTTCATATAATCACCTCTATTTAAAAAATAAGCATTATATTTGCTTGAATATTATTTTAACTTCAAAACGATTGAACTTCTCCAAAAGTTCTAATCATATATAAAGTATGTAACAGCTATTTATAAAACCGATCTTTATTTATACTTTACTATAGCGATCGCTTTACTATAATTGTTTTTTCCTGCTATTCTTACTCCTTTTCTATAATCAAAAGGGACATTATCATATCTTTTTTCATGATTTTCAAGTGTTAAATTCTTCAAAAAGCTATCATTCTTTTTTGGTGTTTCATATTTCCTGATTGTTCACAGATGTTCTCTTTATAGTTGTAGATATCCTTTATCTTCTATGTTCTTATGTTAATAGTTATCATAACCCCCCCACAAATCTTAATATTTATGTACAGTATAATATTAATATGTATAGTTCAAAAGAATCAGGTCCGTGCGGGTAAAAGGGATTATAAGGCGCTTAAAATTCTTAGTAAACTATCTAAAAACCTGTATAATTACATTTTGTACACTGTTAGGCAGTGTTATGAGTTTAGTAACAATTTTTTACCATATATTTCGGTGTATCATTTAGTAAAAGATAATGAGAATTATCAGCTTTTGCCCAGTCAAGTGGCTCAACAAACCCTGAAAATAGTTGATCGTACTTTCAAATCATTTCTACGCTTATTAGAAGAACATAAAAAAAAAGGAATTATAAAAAATCCATAGGGATGCCTAGATACCTTTCTAAAGATGGACATTTTATCTGTGTTTTCACCAAAGACATGATAAAGATAGAAGATGACAAGGTCAGTCTATCCATGGGATGGAATTTCACAAAGAAATATGATGTAAGATATTTGTATTTCACCATTCCCCGAATATTAGGGGTAGACAGATTAAAGAGGTGTGTATACTGCCCCGTTGTAATGGTTTGTGCTTCGAGATAGAATACGTATATTTACAGAGACCATTAAAGCCAAAATTAGATAATGACAGGTATTTTTTTTATTGATTTGGGTTTAGATAATTTTGCGGCTTGTATTCCAACCAAGGGGACTTCCTTCATACTGGAAGGATGAGGAATTAAATCGTTCAACCGTTGGTGGAATAAAGAAAAAGCAAGACTACAATCCATCTACACCAAACAAGGAATTAAAAAGGGTCGAAAATTTTGTTACCTCTACAGAAAACGAAAAAGCACGATAAACGAGTATATTAACAAAAATGTGCACTATATAATACAGCACTGCCTTAAAAACAAGATAGGGAACATTTTAATTGGTGAACTTAAAAACATCAAACAAGGAATTAATATTGGGAGAAAGAACAACCAAAACTTCACAAACATCCCATACACTCTATTTAAACAGAAGCTTAAATCCAAATGCGAACTATATGGCATACAATACACCGAAACAAGAGAATCATACACTTCACAAAAATGCAGCACATGTGGAACCATAGACAAAACCAACCGAAAACACAGAGGCCTGTATATACATCTGCAAAAGATGCGGAACAGTGATAAACGCCAATACAAACGCCGCAATAAACATACTAAAAAAAGTAGTCCCCGAAGCCCCGCTAGGGAATAGTAGTACCGTGGACGTACCCACTAGAATAAGAACTCTTGACGTTAACTTCTATAAAACCATTCCCACAAGGAAAGGGTAGTTCACTTATACTTTTGGATGGATTTTCCCTTCTGATTTTTTACGAGAATCCGGGCATTGGGTTCGGGAATGGTAACGATATCCTGGGGTAATAGTGGACCATAAACCTGCTTATCAACCCCCATGATAGAGGGAAGTTCTTCTAAAACCAATAATACATCGGTTTGAATGTTTTGGATATCTGGCTCTTCTATTTGGGTTTTATGGTTTGGAGATTTTGAAGGTTTATCATCTTCAGGAGAAGGTTTACTTTCTTCGGTAGAAGGTTTTCCATCCTGGGGGGAAGGTTTATCATCTTCAGGAGAAGGTTTATCATCCTTAGAAGAGGGTTTATCTTCCCTGGCAAGAGGTTTATCATCCTTGTCAGAAGTTTCTCCACTTCCCCCTAAGTTACTTCCCGGGAACGGTTCCTTACCAAACTGCTTATAGATGTCGTCCTCTATAGCTGCTTCTTCCTCGGATGTGAAACCTATATTCTTATCTTTGCCAGATGTATCAGCAGATGTATCTATACCAGAATCAGGTGGGTTAAATTGCAGATCAGAAGTATTTACTCCAGTTTCATCTCCTTCGGATATTTTAACATCGTCTCCATCCTTAATATCCTCATTCTCACCGGCTGGAATATTTAAACCCCTATCTTTGGCCGATGAATTCTGGAATTTTAAGGGACCCCTCATCTTTTCCCGGTGAGTTATCAGGGAACACACCAGGGCGTGAAATAGTTTTTCTTCTTCAGGCGTGGAGTTTCGGGGGATTTTTGGAATTTTAGGAGAATCTGATTCAGATTCTTTAAAGAGCTGATAGTTACGCTGGACACTCATCACTGCACTGTTGGAGATCTTATGTTCCCTTCTTTCACAAATCTCGGCAACGATTCTCTGGGCATCACGAAGTAGATAAGACTCAAAAGAGAAAGGGTTATCGTCTATCTTCCTCATGAGTACGTTGAGGTATCTGGAAATATTATGGTAGAAATTTTCCCCTACTGGAGCTAACCCGCTTAAGTTACGTTCTTTTTTTTGAATTTCTCTTAACTTCTGGAAAAATTCATCCAACCCTATTCCTCACTTTCTATTCTGGGTGCTAAAAGAAAGCTTAATTCACCTTCATCCGCCGGCATCTTCAGTGAAAGGTTAAGAGGCATGTCATTACCCAGTTTCAACACAGCTGTCTCCGAGAACTTGTCCGCCTTCAACATCTCCTTGATCTTTTCCAGGGAAAACACGGATTTGGCCTTATCTCCTATTTTCTCACCATGGACATATTCTATGGTGGCTTTTCCAAAATCTCCCTCTGCAGAGGCTATGAATTTGTCCTGATCCACGATTAGGGATATTTTATCCGATACAATGTCTATGTCCTGTATGGAATTTTTAAGGAGGTTGAAGGGTATTTCAAATTCAGTGGGATACTCCAGTTGAGGTGGGCTGGGAGCTTCATACTCGATATCTATCAGCCTTATTTTAAAGGTCCTTCTGGCTTCTCCTTCAAAAGTAATGATTAAATTACCCTCATCAACTGCAATCTCAACCATATCATCGAGTTTAGCCCTTTTTAGGACTTTCATCAATTCTTCAGTGTCCACATTGATTTTAAGAGGTTCACTACATTTATATACATCGAATACATCAGATTTAAGTTCCAAGTGTACGAATGTGATATGAGAACGGTCCAGTGCATCGAGTTTTAATCCATCACCGTCTGCTTGCATCTGCACTTCATCCACTATAGAAGAAATAGCATCAAAACTAGTTTTTAAAATGTTTGAATCACTTAAAACTGCCTTAAACATTTTATCCTCCTGATTATATTATTTTTACACACCTAATTTAAGATTATTTTTATAAAATATAACTATTTATCCTTTTTATTCATATCTTCAGTTATAGGATTACGGTTGGACGGATCACCATTGGACTTTTTTTGGTCATCCTCTTGTTTAGGTTTTTGGTCATCCCCTTGTTTGGAATCATTTTTTTCCCTTTTACCTTCCACTATCTCCAGATTCTGGTGTATTTCCCTAAGAAATTTACCCTCCAATAATCTACGAGCAAAGACTGCAGCCAGTATCAGGAATGCCACCAGCACTAGGAATACAGAGAACATTGCCCCTTCACCAAAGATTACGTTGGAAGCAACCTGTTCTGTGGGGGTTAAACTGTAAATAATAGCTATTAGGATGAGAATAGCACTGATAGTTATAGCTACTCCTTTTATTATTTTTTCTTTCCTCTTTCTAAGCCATTGAACAATTTCATGTGATTTTATATCTTCTACGATATGAAGAGTAGGTTCTTCTTCCGGTGTTTCAGCAATGGCGCCTTTCTTTTCACTTTGAGGAGTGCCTTCTTTAGTTTTGGGAACCCTTTTAGTTTGAGGAACAACTTTAGTTTTAGGACTTTTCCCAGTTTTAGGAACACTATCTTTAGTTTTAGAAACCTCTTCTTCCTTTTTAGTCTTCTTTTTTTCAGGAAAAGGAGTTGAATCTTTGTCTTCAATTGAAGTTTTATCTTTAACCGGATCTTTATCTTTAGATTCTCCAGCCACGTCTTCAGGAGATTTTGAAGTTTTCCGATCCTCCTGTTTACCAAGATCATCCCTGAATAACGAATTTTTTAAGTTCCCAAAAAAAGAACCTTCTTCCTTTTTCTCTTTTCCACTGCCCTTCTCCTTGGATTTTGGGGGTTTATCAACGCTTGGCAAGGTAAGTTCTCCTGTGCTCGCTAAAATTTATCTGTTGGTTAAAAAAGTTATAACCCTTCCTATTATTTAATCTAGTGGATAAAAATTTTAATCATATTCCCGCCAGGTGTAGCCACATGCCGTGCACCTTAAAAACCTGGTTTCAGATTCATCAGCCCTTCGGGTTTGCTGCAGCCACCAGAAAGCCTCTTTATTTTTACATTTAGGACATATGGCCCTGGTGGTGGGCAGGGTTTTCACCTTGTCATCGGTGAAAATTATACTCTCCTTGGTATTTACTTCCTCGGAAACCTCATATTTCTTGATTAATTCCTTGGTTATCTTTCTTTCATATCCACATTTTTTACAATGAAACTGTTTATCTTGAGGAAACATTACAGTCCCGCATTTTGGGCAAAACTCCATTCGGGTCCTCCTTATCAAATCGATTTTATGATTTTTATTTTTATATCTTAAATACTGAAGGCATCTTTAAGTATTTGTTCGTGGTCGAAGGCCAGCTTGTAGGTAAGAGCTTCTTCGAGCTTTATGCAGGCAACGTCCTGGGCATCTGAATCTGCTCTTAATTTTCCACCTGTCTTCTGTGCTTTGTAGCATATGGTTACTGTGTGTCCACGGGGATCTCTATCTGGATCTGAATAAACTCCTGATATGCTTTTTAATTCTATATTTAATCCTGTTTCTTCTTTTACTTCCCGCAAAACCGCTGATTCAACTGTCTCACCATATTCGACAAATCCACCGGGCAAGGCCCATGAACCTTTGTATGGATCATTTCTCCGCCTGACCAGTACTACCCGATTATTTTTACATAATATGATGGCATCAACAGTTAGAAAAGGGTGTTTGATAAAATACACTTCCTGTTCTTTTAAATTTTTTTAATTTCTTTTAGAGTGTTTATTAACTAATCAGGCATTACCCTTCGATTCTCCAGTAACTACACCGGCAGCTATCAGATGCGCCACTCTTAATGGTTCGGGTATGGCGCTTCTAGTGGTGGAAAGCCTTATTATCTCCTCTGCATCTTCTATATCAATTCCATTTATCTGTATGTAGATGTCTTCCTCATTTTCTATTTTATAAACTGGTCCGGCATCTTTGATATCCTGCCAGCGCTCCTGCCAATCTTCAAATCGTTTTAAAGCTTTTTGAATCTTTTCAAAGTTAGGGTATTTCCTCATTATAACGATGACCGGTATTCCTGTCTCTTCGTAAATTTTCTGGATGTTTATTACGTTGAAACCGCCGAAGGTCACCCCATCCAGCATTATCACACCGAGCTGGTCTTTATGGCGGGTGCTGTTTACCATGTTGATTATTTTATCGGTGGCATCCCTTCCATCACCCTGAATAAAAGTCCGGAGCACACCATCCAACCATTCTCCTGCTCGAAAAACAGTTCCAATTATCATCACCGGTTGGGTGGTGTGTGCAGGAAATGGGGAATCATCTATGCCTAAAATTCTGATTTCTCTTTTGATGTTCCTGAATTTTTTATTTAGAGTAATTTCATTCATTTAGCATGAAAATGTGGGAAATTTTTGAAATTAAACATCACTTTTTAGACTTGGACTTGACTTTAGTCTTCTTTTTAGCCTTCTTTGGAGAGGTGCTTATCTCCTTTTTAAGCTCGTCGCACCGTTTTTTAATGGTCTCAGCTGCTTTTTTCAGGGATTTCCTGGGATTCTTTGCTTTCACGTATAGTTTGGGTTCGCCGATGATGGGGTGTTCCATGATGTAAGCTGCTGATTCTACGTCTTTATCCTCCATAAGGGTCTTCCTAAGGGCGTTGCAGAGTGTGTGTGACTCTCCGGTGATTTCTATCTCCAGTTCATTTTTGGTGTCCTTTATGATCTTCATGTTATCCCTCGTAATTTGAAGAGATCTTTCTCCTCTCTTTTCTTCCACATCTAGGGCATAGTACTTCGTTTTTACTCATCTGTTTCATGTACGCCCGGCAGTTGGTGCACATGGCCTTGATTACACCCAGTTCCTTTTCTGCAGTGGTTAAGTCCACGTTGTCCAGTCCTATAATTTTAGTTACTTTGGCCTCCACCAGGTCACCGATATGGAATTCGTCGGTTAACTTGGCCACGTATCCTTTATCTGCCTGTGAAATATGGATTCCACCGGAAAAATTGGTAACTAAACTCCTCTTGGTGTCTTTAACCCCTTCAATCTTCATCAGGGCTCTCTGTCCCCTTACTTCAGATATCTGTCCGAAGACCACCACTCCATTTTTCAGTATAGAGGGGTAGTTGGTCTTGGGTATGATGTATATTCTTTTATTCCTGTTGTCCAGGGAGACGGTTCCTGCAACCAGGGACCTAATTTTACCTTCATCATCAAATGTCCAGTCTGCTGGATCATATTCCTCTGTCACTCCCAGAGCATCTCCTGGAAGAACAAAATCGCCAGTTTTAGTTTTCATTGTTCACCTCAACCTAAAATAAGTTTTTAAATTTGTTAATTAGATAAGTTAAATTGGGTTTTAGAACTAATTTTATTAGTCTATATTTTTTATTTAAAGTAACTTTAATTGTTTTATTAACTATATATATTTAAATTTTTGTTACCGGGAAAATTCTTTGAAATGATTTTCAATCCTCATATCTTATCTCATCCATTACATAATCGCCCCATTCTTTCTTATCCAAAACTATTAATAGCTCTTCCGGCGTTAAAAGGGGTTTATCATATATATTTGCATCATCGATTGCTATCCTGGGACAGGCAGTTACCACAAATGCATCTAAATCTCTGTAGGGCACCAGGAGTTCAGGAGTAATCTGGTTCATGAAGATGATGAATGCCTGTTTTCCTTCTGCTTCGATGGTATCCTTTAAACTTTGGGCCAGTTCCATACGGTACTGTCCCTTCTTGGAGGAGACTATGATTCCAAATCTTTCCCCTTCCCGGGCTTTTGTGATCTTAGCGAACCTTATCCTCATCATCCGGTCGGTGAATTCATGTATATTCCTCGCTTCATTATGATATGGATCGGCGATGATGACCGGTTTATCTGTGGAGAGTTTGATTCCCAGGGGGTGGAAGTTCCCACTGCCTAGAAACAGGAACGCATCGACGGAGAGGTTTTCTATGCTGGAGAAGTTACAGCCCAGTACCTGGGCCTTCTGGGTTCCCCTGCCCTCCTTCATAATCACTTCCTTACCATTTTCCTTCAGTATACCTGTTATTTCATCTATAAGGTGAAGGTGCTGGGCGGTGGTCACCAGTCCTATTTTCTTATAATCTTTTAAGAGATTTAAAGCTTTAATGACGGAGGGTGTGACGTCCAGCTGGAATTCTGCTTCTAAAAAAAGCACTGGCACGTCGTATTCCAGGGGCAGGGGAGTGTGGCCGAAATGGATCAGTAAATCAACCAGGCCCTTCATTGCAGTGTCTGATACATCACAGGCCCCATAACAGGGGTCTCCTGAAATAATCACGTTTGCCCCTGTTTCTTCTTCTATCTGCCTGGCAACAGAAGTAGCGTACATCTTCAGACCCTCTGGAAACTGTAAACCCACTGTATGTGCGCCTATTTCCATGATATTGGCCAGTATTTCTTCAATGTTCAGCTGGTAACTCGACATGATATCATTATTACATAAATAAAAATAATAGAAATTTAAACCTGTTTTAATCTTCTATTTCTACTTTTCCATCCTTAACGTTCACCTTAAGTAGGGTTTTAACTTTAAATCCGGTGCTTTCTTCCACCACTTCCTTTCCCTTCCCTTTCTCCATAACTGCAAGTACATCCACCACATCCACCTCCAAAGCTTTAAGGGCATTTAAAACGGCTGTCATGGTTCCACCGGTACTTACCACATCATCCACCAGTATTACCCTTTCTCCCTTCTTTAAGCCGTTTATGTAAAGGTTTCCGTGGCTGTACCCGGTGACCTGGTGAACATCCACCTCTCCCTCCAGGCCATAGTGGCGTTTCCTGACCACTACAAAGGGCAGGCGTGTTTTTATTGAAAGTGCAGTGGCTATATGGATGCCCATGGCCTCCACGCATACTATTTTATCCACATTGGTGTCTGCATGTTGGGCGATGGCTTCCGCTACTTCTTCCATAATTTCAACCGTAACCAGAGGTATACCATCGGTTATAGGATGTACAAAGTAATCGTAATCTCCTTTTTTAATTACAGGAGCTTCTAATAAGCTTTTTTTGATATTTTCCAGCATGTTAATTTCTCCAATTAAAAAATTCTCTCCATAAAAAATTCAGTTAAAAAGATTTAGAAAATGTTACATCTTACAATATAATTAGTTGAGAAAATATTAAATATTAATAGATATCTATATGAATGAACTATTAAAATATTCTTAGAATTTAAAAGCTAAAATAAATTTCCATTTCAAAATACAAATTGTAATCAGTCAATATCTGGTGAAAGTATAATGTTAGGCAATCTGGGTAAAAATCTAACGAAGACCATGAAAAAACTGGCCGGAATGACCATAATCGATGAAGAAGTGGTTAAAGAGGTTGTAAAAGACATTCAAAGGGCCCTAATTCAGTCTGATGTTAACATTAAATTGGTGCTGAAGCTTTCAAAGACCATAGAAGAGCGGTCATTAAAGGAAGAACTAGCTAAAGGGGTTACCGCTAAAGAACATGTCATACGGATCGTCTATGAAGAGCTGGTCAATCTGCTGGGAGAAAAGGCAGAAGAAATAGAGATCACAACCAGGCCTTATAAATTACTCTTTGTAGGATTGCAGGGTAGTGGTAAGACCACCACCATAGCTAAACTGTCAAGATACTTGCAAAAAAAGGGTTTCAATCCGGCAGTGGTGGTTTCAGACACCTGGCGTCCGGCTGCATATGAACAGCTACGCCAGCTCACGGAAGATATGAACGTACCTTTATATGGTGACCCGGAGAATCCAGACGCACTGGACCTGGCCCGGAAAGGTTTAAATGAATTTAAAAAGCAGGACATTATCATAGTAGACACCGCTGGTCGTCATAAGGAAGAAAAGGATCTCCTGGATGAGATGGAGCAGATATCCAAGGTGGTAAACCCTAACGAAGTTATACTGGTCATCGATGGAACCATAGGTCAACAGGCCAGGGAACAGGCCCAGGCCTTCAGTAAAACAACCGATATTGGATCTATAATCATAACCAAACTGGACGGCTCAGCCAAGGGTGGTGGAGCATTATCCGCTGTAGCTGAAATTGGAGCACCCATCAAATTTGTAGGGACCGGGGAGAAACTGGATGACTTTGAAGCGTTCGACCCTGAACGGTTCATCTCACGGCTCCTGGGAATGGGTGATATTAGAACCCTCCTGGAGAAAGCAGAAGAAGTTGCCGCTGATGAAGATGTGGATATGGAAGTCATGGACCACCTGATGAGTGGTAAATTCACCCTGAAGGATATGTACTCCCAGTTTGAGATGATGAACAAGATGGGCCCCATGCAGCAGGTCATGAACATGCTTCCGGGAGTGGGTGGTAAGCTGCCGAAAAACGCCTCCCAGGTAACCGAGGAGAAGCTGGCCCGTTACAAGATAATGATGGACTCCATGACCGAATATGAACTCAACCATCCCGAGGTAATCAAACAGTCCCGGGTTAAAAGAATCTCCCGGGGAGCCGGCGTGAGAAACGAAGATGTTAAAGAGCTCTTAAAATATTACAACATGACCAAAAAAGCCATCAAAGGCTTTGGTAAGAGGAAGATGGGCGGTCCGTTAGATAAGATGATGAGACAGTTCATGAGATAAAAAAAAATTATCTCCAACATATCTATTTTTCCAAATTCAAATTAACAGCACTATTTAATACGCCATAAAAATAAAAATTTCAATGATAACTATGAGTAACGATGATTTAGATGCCCAGATCAGGGAGAAGGCTTTAAAAATACTGGATCTAACCAGTGGTAATATCTGTCCCCGTTGTCTGGGTAGGAATTTCTCCTGTGATATGGAAGCATCCGATAATCTGGTACGGGGAGAGTACATCCTGAAACATCTCAACCATGAAAGTTGTGATTGTGTAACTGATGTTAAATGCTTCATCTGTGATAATCTATTCCAGAAAATAGATAATAATCTTATACAACACATATCCAACAAATTAGATGATTCAAGCATCGAATTTAATACATTCCTGATGGGATCCCGTGTTGATAGAGATATAATCCGGCGAGAACAGGAAATCCAGGAAGAGATTGATGTTGACGTGGAAAATATTAAAAAGGAGATCAACCGGGAGATCGGTAAGGCATTGTCGGTGAAGATGGGTAAAGAAGTGGATTTTGAAACACCCCATCTGGTTATACTGGTGGATTTCACTAAAAAAGGGGATAAACCAGGATTAGAATTCCAGATAAACCCATTATTTATAGAAGGACGTTACAGGAAACTGGTAAGGGGTATCCCCCAGACGAAATGGCCCTGTAGAGAATGTAAAGGAAAAGGTTGTGAGCGCTGTAACTTCACCGGTAAGATGTACCAGGAATCTGTTGAAGAATTAATCAGCCCAGAATTTCTCCGAGAATCCAGGGGAAGTGAGACTAAATTCCACGGGGCCGGCAGAGAAGATATCAATGTTAAAATGTTGGGAACAGGCCGCCCGTTTGTCCTGGAGATCAAAGAACCCCTTAGAAGATCATTAGATCTTAAAGGACTGGAAGATAAAGTGAATCAGAGAGCGGAAGGTAAGGTAGAAATATCAGGACTGAAATTCACCGGTAAAGAGAGGCGTAAACAGATTAAAACTTCCTCCACTGATACTTATAAGATTTACCGTGCCCTGGTGAAGGTAGAAAAAGATGTTACCCCGGAGGATATGGGCCTGATTAAATCATTAAAACTTATAGAACAGCGAACACCCCAAAGGGTAGCCCACAGACGAGCTGATATAATAAGAAAGCGAGAAGTAAGGAATATTGGAGTTAAAAAATTGGATGACGGATGTTTAGAACTGGTAATTGAATGCCAGGGGGGATTATATATCAAAGAACTGATATCTGGTGATGATAACCGGACCCAACCCAGTGTCTCATCATTACTTGAAACAACTGCCCAGTGCGTACAGTTAGATGTTTTAGATGTTCATATTGCCTGAGTAACACTTAAAATTTCAAGAAGTTCAGGCCATTCATATTAATACCAGGAAAGTTATCTTTTTATAGATAACATTATAAACCTATAAAAACAGAAAAAATATTGTTTAAAAAATTTCCGATAAAAGCTATATTTATCTATAAAC
>WOYJ01000187.1 GCA_011620845.1 Methanobacteriaceae archaeon | reverse complement strand
ACTAATGGGATAATATTAATAATATAATAGAAGTTATTAATATAATTTTAGTTTCAAAGGCAAAAAAAGCTATGATTAGCTATAATTTATTTTTGGAGGAATTTAATGGTTCAAAATGCATGGGAACTGGTTGATGCATTTTTTGATGAATACAATCTGGTAGACCACCACATCAAATCGTATAACGACTTTGTAGACCACAGAATACAGGATATAATAGACATAACAGAGCCCATTGTTCTCGAACAGGGTGAATATTCCATAAAAACAGGAAACCTAACAATTAAAAAGCCTTTCATAAAAGAAGCAGATGGATCCAATAGTAAAATCTTTCCCACACAGGCCAGACTGCGAAACCTCACCTACTCCGCCCACATGTACCTGGAGATGTCCCTGATTAAGGGAGAGGAAGAGCAGGAAATGGAAAACGTGTACATAGGTGAAATGCCGGTGATGTTGAAATCAAACATATGCCACCTGAATGGGTTGAACGAAGCAGAACTGGAAGACAACGGGGAAGACCCCCATGATCCAGGCGGATACTTCATAGTAAACGGCTCAGAAAGGGCCATCGTAACCATGGAAGAGATAGCTCCCAACAAGATCATACTGGAGCGGATAGGCGAAAAAGAAGACAGACGCGCCAGAGCCATCGTTACATCCATAAAAAGCGGATTCAGGGCCAGAATCACCCTGGAATACAGGAAGCCACGTAAAAAAGGTGTTTTCCTCAGGATATCCTTCCCATACGTCCCAGGAGAAATACCACTCGTGGTATTGCTCAGAGCACTGGGTCTCGAGACAGATAAAGACCTGGTAAACAGCATATCCGAAGAAAGTGACATACAGTTCCTCCTCATAGATGATATACAGACATCCGAGATTACAAACAACTACGACGCCATCAAGTACATTGGTAACAGGGTAGCCAAGGGAATGACCGAGGAATACCGGATTAAAAGGGCAGAAGACGTAATAGACCGATATCTACTACCGCATATCGGTGTAGAGCCAGAAAAAAGGGCTGAAAAAGCCACTTATCTGGCAGAGATGGCAGAGATGCTCTTACAGGTAATTTTCGATAAGAGAGAACCACACGACAAGGACCACTACGCCAACAAAAGACTCCGGGTATCTGGGGATTTAATGGAAGACCTCTTCAGAGTGGCCTTCACCAGTTTAACCAGGGACATGACCTACCAGCTGGAGAGAAGCCTGGCACGGGGAAAAGAACCCTCTGTAAAACAGGCGGTACGTTCCGACGTCTTAACCGAGAACATCAAACACGCCATAGCCACCGGAAACTGGGTCGGAGGACGAGCCGGTGTAAGCCAGTTACTGGACAGAACCAGTTACATGGGAACCCTATCCCACCTTAAAAGGGTTGTCTCACCACTCTCGAGGAGCCAACCTCACTTCGAAGCCCGTGACCTGCACCCCACCCAGTTCGGGAAAATATGTCCCAACGAGACTCCCGAGGGACCGAACTGTGGTCTGGTGAAAAACCTGGCCATACTGGCCAAGATATCAGAAGGCTCAGACCCACAGGAACTAGAAGATGTTATTAAGAAAATGAAGATGGTAAATCCAATTTAAGGAAATCCATTTTAAAACAAAAGAAATCCAATTTAACGATAATAAAAAATGATCCAGACAAATTGGGGGAAAATATTTGAAAAAATCTAAAATTTATATCAACGGTAAACTGATTGGAACCACCGAAGACCCGTACGCGTTTGTAGAAACCATGCGGGAGAAGAGGAGATCCGGTGATATCTCCCATGAGATGAACATCACCTACTACGATGATACCGATGAAATCTACATATTCAACGATCCTGGAAGAACCAGAAGACCGGTGATAGTGGTAAACGATGGAAAATCCGCATTAAAAGATGAACACATCGAAAAATTAGCTGCAGGGGAACTCAACTGGTTGGACCTGATAGCTATGGGTGTAATCGAGTATCTCGACGCAGAAGAAGAGGAAAACACCTACATCGCTATTTTTGAAGAGGAATTAACCCCGGAACACACCCATCTGGAGATAGACCCCTCCACCATGCTGGGTATCTGCGCAGGTATCATACCCTATGCCAACCACAACTCATCACCAAGGAACACCATGGAAGCGGGTATGACCAAACAGGCGCTGGGATTATACGTATCCAACTACAATCTGCGAACAGACACCAGGGCACACCTTTTACACCATCCACAGGTACCTATAGTCAAAACTAAAAGTATAGATGCCACACAGTACGATAAAAGGCCTTCCGGACAGAACTTCGTGGTAGCGGTTATGTCCTATGAAGGATACAATATGGAAGACGCGCTCATCCTGAACAAGGCCTCAATTGAGAGGGGACTGGCCAGATCATCATTCTTCCGTTCATATGAAGCATCAGAAAGAAGGTATCCTGGAGGACAGGAGGACAAATTCGAAGTACCCGAAAATATAGTACGTGGGTTCCGTTCCGAAGAAGTTTACAGGCACCTAGATGAAGACGGCATAGTAAATCCCGAGGTAACCGTAAAATCAGGTGATGTCCTCATTGGAAAAACATCACCACCCCGATTTTTAGAAGAGATAGATGAATTCGGAACAGTCGCCGAGAGAAGAAGAGAAACTTCAGTCACAGTAAGACACGGGGAACACGGCACAGTAGATGCGGTAATGCTAACTGAAACAGTAGAAGGAAGTAAACTGGCCAAAATAAGGGTAAGAGACCAAAGACAACCTGAATTTGGTGATAAATTCGCATCAAGACACGGACAGAAAGGTGTGGTAGGACTCATTGTCTCCCAGGAAAACATGCCCTTCACCGAAGAAGGGATCACACCAGATCTCATAATAAACCCCCATGCCATACCATCCAGGATGTCTGTGGGTCAGGTGCTGGAGATGCTTGCCGGTAAAGCCGGAACATTGGAAGGAACCCGTATGGACGGAACACCATTCAGCGGAAACCATGAAGTGGAGATAATGGACCTCTTAAAGGCCAACGGATTTGAAACCGCTGGAAGAGAATCACTCTACAACGGAATAACCGGTGAACGAATAGAAGCAGAGATATTCGTAGGAGTGGCCTACTACCAGAAACTACACCATATGACCTCAGACAAAGTCTACGCCAGATCAAGAGGCCCAGTACAGGTACTCACCAGACAACCCACAGAAGGAAGGGCCAGAGAAGGCGGACTCAGATTCGGAGAGATGGAAAGGGACTGTTTGATTGCCCATGGAGCAGCACTTGCTTTAAAGGAGAGACTGCTCGATGAATCAGATAAATACGAGGCCATAGTATGTGAATGTGGTATGATAGCCATCTACGACCGTATAAGGGATAAAAAATACTGTCCCATATGCGGAGATGTGGATACCTTCCCGGTGGAAATATCATACGCCTTCAAACTCCTCTTAGACGAGCTCAAGAGCCTTTGCATATTCCCCAAACTGGTACTGGAGGATAAGGCCTAAAAAATTCAATTTAACCGATTCAAAGATAATTCAACCAATTTAAAGAGATAAAAACTTCAAAATAATGGAAATATAAATCATTTAAAATGTTTCAGGAGAGAATAGCTTGCAAGGAATTTTAAAGAAAATTTCCCAGATAAATTTCGGTCTTCTATCCCCAGAAAACATCAGAAAGATGTCGGTCACCAAGATCGTAACTCCAGATACCTATGATGAAGACGGCTACCCCATAGAAGCTGGACTTATGGACCCCCGATTAGGGGTTATTGACCCGGGACTCCGATGCAGATCATGTGGATCCAAAGGAGGAGACTGTCAGGGCCACTTTGGACATATCAACCTGGCGAGACCTGTAATCCATGTGGGATTCGCCGATACCATTCATAAAATACTAAGATCCACATGCAGCAACTGCGGGAGGGTTCTCCTTACCGAAAGCGAAATAGTCGACTACAAGGAAAAAATCGAGGCCAAACTCCAAAATGAGGAAAGCATAACCGCCATCATAAAAGAAATTTACACTGTCGCCCGTAGAGATAAATGCCCCCACTGTGATGAGGAAAAGGAAGAAATCAAGATAGACAAACCAGTATCCATCGTGGAAGGCAACTACAAGCTCACCTCTTCCGAGGTGAGGGATAGACTGGAGAAAATCAACGAAGACGATTACTTACTCATCGGGATAAACCCAGAGATCGCCAAACCCGAATGGATGGTGCTGACTGTATTACCAGTCCCACCAGTAACAGTAAGACCATCCATAACCCTGGAGACAGGGGAACGCTCAGAGGACGACCTGACACACAAACTGGTGGATATTTTACGTATCAATCAGAGATTAAAGGAGAATATGGAAGCCGGAGCTCCACAACTAATTGTAGAGGATTTATGGGAACTCCTGCAATATCACGTAACCACTTATTTTGATAACGAAGCATCAGGAGTACCACCGGCCAGGCACAGATCAGGAAGGCCACTTAAAACCCTGGCCCAGCGACTCAAGGGTAAAGAAGGAAGGTTCAGGAGCAACTTATCCGGTAAAAGGGTTAACTTCTCTGCAAGAACCGTTATCTCTCCAGACCCCAACATCAGCATCAACGAAGTAGGTGTTCCAGAGATGATAGCCAAGGAAGTTACCGTACCAGTATACGTGACTGAATGGAACATTGAAGATATGAAGGTACACATAGAAAACGGTCCGGAAATACACCCCGGAGCCAATTACGTCATCAGACCTGACGATCGGAAGATAAGAGTCTATGAAGAAACAAAAGATGCTATAATAGAAAAATTAGAACCAGGATATATTGTAGAAAGACACTTAATGGATGGAGATATCGTACTCTTCAACAGACAACCTTCCCTGCACAGGATGTCCATGATGGCCCACGAAGTAAAGGTACTACCCTACAAAACCTTCCGTTTAAACCTGTGTGTATGTCCACCTTACAACGCTGACTTCGATGGTGACGAGATGAACATGCACGTCTTCCAGACGGAAGAATCCCGTGCAGAAGCCAAATCACTCATGAGGGTACAGGAACACATACTATCCCCCAGATTTGGAGGTCCCATCATCGGCGGAATACACGATCACATATCAGGCGCATACCTTCTAACCAGGGAAGGATCAGTATTTAAAGAAGATCACGTTTATCAAATGCTTAAAAAAGCTAAATTACCTTTGCCCAAGCGGAAAAATGCAGATTGGACAGGTAAAGAAGTATTTAGTCTTCTCTTACCCGATGACCTGAACATGGTCTACCGGGCTGAGATATGCCGAAAATGTGACGAATGCCTGAAACAGGAATGTAAAAACGACGCCTATGTAGTTATAGAAGACGGACAACTTATATCAGGAGCAATAGATGAAAAAGCCTACGGTGCATTTTCTGGTAAAATTCTAGATTCCATAGTCAAGGATTACGGTACAGATAGAGCCCGAGAATTCCTGGACTCCGCCACCAAACTGGCCATATCCAGTATTATGAAAAGAGGATTCACCACCAGCACGGCTGATGAGGAAATCCCACAGGAAGCCAAGGACCGTATTGAAGAACTATTAAGTAGGGCAGAACTGAAGGTTGAACAGCTCATTGAAGCTTATCACAATGATGAACTGGAAGCCCTGCCGGGACGAAGCCTCAGGGAAACCCTGGAGATGAAGATCATGCAGGTTTTAGGAGAAGCCAGGGACAAATCTGGAGAAATAGCAGAAAGCTACTTCGGGATGGATAACCATGCAGTTATCATGGCCCTTACCGGTGCAAGAGGTTCAATGCTAAACCTGACCCAGATCGCCGCATGTGTAGGACAGCAGTCAGTACGTGGTGGCCGAATAGAGAGGGGTTACAGTAAAAGGACCCTACCACACTTCAAAGAAGGTGAACTGGGTGCTAAAGCCAGTGGATTCGTACATTCCAGCTACAAGAAAGGATTGGACCCACTGGAATTCTTCTTCCATGCTATGGGTGGACGTGAAGGACTGGTGGACACCGCTATCCGTACAGCCCAGAGTGGTTACATGCAGAGAAGACTGGTCAATGCCCTGCAGGATCTAAGTGTACAGCCCGATGGAACAGTCCGGGACAACCGGGGAATTATAATCCAGAGCAAATATGGTGAAGATGGAGTAGACCCCGCTAAGAGTGACTATGGAAAGGTCGCTGATATTGACCGTATGATAGAAGAGATGAGGATAAAATCCAAGGCTAAATAAATAGAAGAAATTTATTAATTCATATTTAATGGTTTGGGTGGTTTTGTGGATATTAAGAAGGTAACAAGTGTTGTAAAGAAGAAAAAAGCCGACTTCCCGGAAAGTCTCATACATGAGATAGCAGAGGCGTCGGAAAGACATAAATTAAAGGTTAAAGAACTGGAAGAACTGGTTGATGAAATAAAAAAGGCCTACCAACGTGCCGGAGTGGAAAACGGTGAAGCAGTAGGCACAGTAGCCGCTCAATCCGTGGGAGAACCGGGTACCCAGATGACCATGCGTACCTTCCACTATGCAGGAGTGGCAGAATTAAACGTAACCCTGGGATTACCCAGACTTATAGAGATTGTAGACGCCCGTAAAAAGATATCAACACCCACGATGGCCATATATTTTGAAGAAAACTATGGTAATGATGAGGAATTCGTTCGGAAAATCGCAAACCAGATAGGTAAGATAGTACTCAACGATATTCTGAAGGATTTTAACGTTAACTACGCTGAAATGAGTATGACCGTAGAAATCGATGAAGAAAAGGTTCAAGACAAGAGACTGGAATACGATTCTATTCTGGCCAAGATAGAAAAAGCTTTTAAAAAGGTAGAAATAAATAAAAACCTACTGAGTTTTGAACCTACAATTTCCGAATCAAAACACGCCATAAGAGAACTTAGACTTCTAGCCGATAAGGTCCGCGATCTACAGATAAGCGGAGTTAAAAACATCGGAAAAGTAGTTATAAGCAAAGAAGATGTGGAATGGGTTATTCATACCGAAGGTTCGAACCTTGGCGCTGTACTCAAGATGGAAGGTGTAGATAAAACCAGAACCACTACCAACGACATCCATGAAATAGAAAAGGTTCTGGGAATAGAAGCTGCCAGAAATGCCATCATCCATGAGGCCCAGAGCACCATGGAAGAACAGGGATTAACCGTTGATGTAAGACACATCATGCTGGTGGCGGATATGATGACTTCTGATGGAGCTGTTAAATCCATAGGAAGACACGGTATAAGCGGTGAGAAAGCCAGTGTACTGGCCCGTGCCTCCTTTGAAGAGACAGGCAAACACCTTTTAAGGGCCAGCATCAGAGGAGAAATTGATCATCTCACCGGTATAATTGAAAACATTATAATAGGACAGCCAATACCACTGGGAACAGGTTCGGTTGGCGTTATTATGAAAGCTAGAGATTAAGGAGGAAGTAGATTGGACGTGGATAGAGGAATTCGAGTCGCAGTGGACACCGGAAGTGTCACACTGGGATCTGAAAAATCAATACAGGGACTTAAACAGGGTAAAGGTAAACTGGTCATTATAGCAGAGAACTGTCCCCGTGACATCCGGGAGGATGTGATACATTATTCAAAATTATCAGAGATCCCGGTTTACAATTACAAAGGTACCAGTGGGGACCTTGGATCAGTATGTGGAAAACCATTCACCGTGGCCACCCTTACCATCAAGGATCCAGGTGACTCCAATATATTAGAAGTGACGGGGTAATTTTTGTGACCATAAAATTTACAACCCACGAGATAAGGTACATCGCCCTCTTTGAAAGCATGACCGGAGCAACAGTCAAAGACTGCTTGGTTGATGATGAAAACGGAAAACTCACCTTCCTGGTTAAAAGAGGCGATATGGGACTGGCTATTGGAAAAGGAGGAAGTACAGTAGGCAAAGTCCAGAAAACAGTGGATAAAGGTGTAGAGGTAATAGAACACTCCGAAGATCCCGTAGAATTCATCTCCAACATAATGGCCCCGGCCAAAATCAGGAGCATAAGGATACTTCAAAAGGAAAACGGAGAAAAAATAGCTACACTGGAAACTGATGCTCGAAATAAAAGAACCGCCATTGGAAAAGGCGGTCAAAATATTGAAAGAGCAAGGGTATTAGCCAAAAGGCAGCACAACATAAATAACATCGTTATAAAATAATTTGATTTTCAATGATTATATACTATTAAAATAATACCATTTAGAATACTGGACGTTATAATAAAGAATTATCAAAATATGTTAAAGAGGAGGAATCATACTTGCCAGGATTATTCGCAGCTAAAAAGCTTAAAAAGAACAGACAAAACTTCAGGTGGAAAGACACAGAATATAAGAGAAAAAAATTAGGATTAGATATTAAAGCCGATCCTTTAGTCGGCGCACCACAAGCACGAGGCATAGTAATTGAAAAAGTGGGTATAGAGGCAAAACAGCCCAACTCAGCCATCCGTAAATGTGTACGAGTGCAGCTGATAAAAAACGGTAAACAACTCACTGCATTCACCCCAGGAGACGGTGCCATAGGATTCATTGACGAGCACGACGAAGTGATGATCGAGGGAATAGGCGGACCATCAGGAAGATCCATGGGAGACATTCCCGGGGTAAGATGGAAAGTAACCAAGGTCAACAACGTGGCCCTGGAAGAGATGGTCAAAGGTAAAATAGAAAAACCAGTAAGATAACGAGATTTACAAAGATGAAGTAAGATAATCAGATTTACGAAAATGAGGTAATTTTTATGAGTTTTAAAGTCTTCGATAAATGGGATTTGGAAGAGGTGAAGATAGAGGATCAGGGCCTGGTAAACTACGTGTGCCTGGACGAAGTACTTGTCCCACATACCATGGGAAGACATGTTAAAAGACAGTTCGCCAAATCCAGAGTTTCCATAGTGGAAAGACTCATGAACAAGATCATGAGGACCGAGAGAAACTCCGGAAAGAAGAACAAGGCCTACAACATAGTCAGAGACTCCATGGAGATCATAAACAAAAGATCAAAACAGAACCCCTTACAGGTCCTGGTTAAAGCAGTGGAAAACACCGCACCCCGGGAAGAAACCACCAGGATAAAGTACGGTGGAATCGGATACCAGGTAGCAGTGGACATCGCACCCCAAAGAAGGGTGGATTTGTCCCTTGGATTTTTAACCAGAGGCGCTCTTCAATCATCATTTAAAAGTAAAAGAACGGTAGAAGAATGTCTGGCTGACGAACTGCTCCTTGCAGCGGAATCTGATACCAGAAGCTTCGCCGTACAGAAGAAGGAAGAGAAGGAGAGAGTAGCCCGGTCCGCACACTAATTACAATTATTTATCAGGACTCAGGCAACAATTCAATGTTACAGGGTGATTTTAGTGAGCAGACGTACTAAAATGATTAATAAGATTAAGGAGCTGATGTACGACCCTAAACACATCAGAAACATCGGTATCGTGGCCCATATCGACCATGGGAAAACCACTTTATCAGACAACCTCCTGGCTGGTGCAGGAATGATATCCTCAGAACTGGCAGGAGATCAACTTTACTTGGATTTCGATGAGCAGGAACAGGCCAGAGGCATAACCATTGACGCAGCTAACGTATCTATGGTTCATAAGTATAAAGATCACGAATACTTAATAAACCTCATCGATACCCCTGGTCACGTGGACTTCGGTGGAGACGTAACCCGGGCCATGAGAGCGGTAGACGGATCAGTAGTAGTGGTCTGTGCAGTGGAAGGAATCATGCCCCAGACAGAAACAGTACTCCGGCAATCTCTAAAAGAAAATGTAAGACCAGTACTATTTATAAACAAAGTAGACCGTCTCTTAAATGAGCTCAAACTCGATGCAGATGAACTCCAACAGAGATTTATTAAGATCATAGCCAATGCTAACAAGTTAATTAAAAATATGGCCCCTAAGGAATTTAAAGACGAATGGCTGGCCCGGGTAGAAGACGGAAGCGTGGCATTTGGATCTGCATATCATAACTGGGCCATAAACGTGCCCATCATGCAAAAAACAGGGATAACCTTCAAAGATATCTATGATTACTGTAAATCAGATAACCAGAAAGAATTAGCCCAAAAAGTCCCATTACACGAGGTTTTACTGGGAATGGTGGTGGAACACCTGCCCAGCCCCGACGTAGCCCAGAGATACAGGGTACCAAACATCTGGTCAGGGGATATAGAATCCGAAGAGGGACAGGGAATGATAAACACCAGTCCCGACTCACCCCTAGCAGTTATGGTCACCAACGTGAGCATAGACAAACACGCCGGTGAAATAGCAACCGGAAGAGTTTACGGTGGAACCATAGAGAAGGGTAGTGAGATCTACTTCGTAGGATCCATGGGCAAGGCCCGAACCCAGCAGGTAGGAGTGTACTTCGGACCGGAAAGGGTCAACACTGACAAAGTACCTGCCGGAAACATAGTGGCCATAACCGGTGCCAGAAATGCTGTAGCCGGGGAGACCATAACCAGCTACGGAACCAAGATCAGCCCCTTCGAGAGCATAGAACACATCTCCGAACCAGTGGTAACTGTGGCTGTGGAGGCTAAAAACACCAAAGACCTGCCTAAACTCATAGAAGTGTTAAGACAGGTGGGTAAGGAAGACCCCACAGTCAGAGTGGAGATCAACGAAGAGACCGGTGAACACCTGATATCTGGTATGGGCGAACTCCACCTGGAGATCATAGCCTACCGTATCAACGAGAAAGGAGTGGAAATCGAAACATCCGAGCCAATCGTGGTATACCGGGAAACCATAGCAGGTACAGCCGGTCCGGTTGAAGGAAAATCACCCAACAAACACAACCGGTTCTACATAGAAATCGAACCACTGGAAGACTCCGTATTCAAGGCCATACAGGAAGGAGATATAAAAGAAGGACGGGTTAAAGGTAAAGA
Source organism: Methanobacteriaceae archaeon (assembly GCA_011620845.1). Lineage (GTDB taxonomy): Archaea > Methanobacteriota > Methanobacteria > Methanobacteriales > Methanobacteriaceae > Methanobacterium_A. Next base: position 3,138 of record WOYJ01000187.1, on the reverse strand, counting down.
ATTAGCCGCCAAATTCCAGGAAGCCGGTCTTTCCAAAGACGAAGCCCGGAAAGTATGGGATGTAAACAAAAGATCACTCTTCATCAACATGACTCGTGGTATCCAGTACCTGGATGAGATTAAGGAACTCTTAATGGACGGATTTGAAAGCACCCTGGATGATGGGCCCATAGCCAGAGAAAAGGTCATGGGTATAAAGGTACTCCTGAAGGATGCTAAGATCCACGAGGACGCAGTCCACCGTGGCCCCGCCCAGGTCTTGCCAGCCATAAGGAAGGCAGTATACGGTGCCATCATGATGGCCCAGCCAACCCTACTGGAACCCATACAAAAAGTATTTATAAACACACCCCAAGATTATATGGGTACAGCAACCAGGGAGATACAGAACAGAAGAGGCCAGATATTAGATATGTCCCAGGAAGGAGATATGGCCACCCTTGAAAGTAAAGTACCAGTTGCTGAGATGTTCGGATTTGCAGGTGACATCAGATCTGCTACTGAAGGACGATGTTTATGGTCCACAGAAAGCGCTGGGTTTGAAAGACTGCCCAATGAACTTCAAAAGACCATTATAAGGGAGATAAGACAGAGGAAAGGTTTAAGCCCCGAACCCTATGGTCCGGATCATTACCTAGGATAAAACTTTAATTTTTTAAAAAAATTATCCTTTAAATAGATAGAAAGAGAAAAATTATATAGACTAATCAAGATACCAACTATGAATCAATGAATTCATACTACTAAAATAATATGCAAATTTAGATGGAGGTATATTTATGGCCAAAGCAAAAGAACATATGAACTTAGCGTTTATTGGACACGTAGACCATGGTAAATCAACACTAGTCGGACACCTACTCCTGCAGTCAGGAGTAATAGCTGAACAGCAGCTATCCAAGGGAGAAGACAAGTTCAGGTTTGTTATGGACAAGCTCCAAGAAGAAAGAGAAAGAGGGGTTACTATAGACCTTGCCCACGCAAGATTCGACACACCCAAATACGAGTTCACCATCGTGGACTGCCCAGGACACCGTGACTTCGTGAAAAACATGATCACCGGAGCATCCCAGGCAGACGCCGCAGTATTAGTGGTAGCTATCGATGACGGTGTAATGCCACAGACAAAAGAGCACGCTTTCCTGGCAAGGACACTGGGAATCAACCAGTTAATTGTAACCATCAACAAGATGGACTTGGTTAACTACAGTGAAGAAAAATTCAACGCCCTCAAGGAAGATGTGGGAAACCTGATTAAGACCGTGGCCTATAAGCCAGATGAAATAGATTTCATACCTATATCTGCCTTTGAAGGGGACAACATCACCAAACCATCCGAAAACACCCCATGGTACAAAGGACCATCACTGGTTGACTCTTTAAACAAGTTATCCCCACCAGAAAAACCAACTAACCTACCATTACGTGTACCGGTACAGGATGTCTACTCCATCACCGGAGTGGGAACCGTACCAGTAGGACGAGTAGAAACAGGTGTGATGAAGAAAGGTGACAATGTCATATTCGAACCACCAGGCGCAAGCGGTGAGGTGAAATCCATCGAGATGCACCACGAAATGCTGGAATCAGCAGAACCTGGTGACAACATAGGATTCAATGTACGTGGTGTCGGTAAAAACGATATCAGGAGAGGAGACGTAGCTGGACACACCAACAACCCACCTTCTGTCGCTAAAGAATTCACAGCCCAGATCGTGGTATTACAGCACCCTGGTGTCATCACCGTGGGTTACACACCTGTATTCCACTGTCACACCGCTCAGGTAGCATGCACCTTCCTGGAACTCCAGAAGAAGATGAACCCTGCTACTGGTGCCGTGGAAGAGGAAAACCCAGACTTCCTTAAGACTGGTAACGCTGCTATCGTTAAGGTGAAACCAACCAAACCAATGGTCATCGAAAAGATCAAAGAAATTCCACACATGGGAAGATTCGCTATCCGTGATATGGGTCAGACCGTGGCAGCTGGAATGTGTATCGATCTGGTGCCAGCAAAATAAAGATATGGTAAATATTACCAAGAGGAAATGGTGGAAGGGTTCAAATTCTACCTGCTTCCTTTTATTTTTTTATGGAGGATCTAAATGCACAAAGCCAGAATAAAACTAACAGGCACCGACCCAGAGAAACTTGCCTACGTATGCGACCAGCTCAAAAGAATAGCCGAAAGAACCGGTGTAGACCTATCAGGACCCATACCACTACCCACCAAGAAACTGGTGGTACCCACCCGCAAATCCCCCGATGGAGAGGGAAAAGCCACTTGGGAAAAATGGGAACTACGGATCCATAAAAGACTGGTCGGTATAGAAGCCGATGAAAGGGCCATGCGCCAAGTCATGAAAGTCAATGTACCTGACAATGTTAGCATAGAAATCGAACTTAAAAGTTAATTAGTTTTTTAAATAACTCTGTTTTTAATCTGGGATTTTAAATCCCACCTTTCAACCTTTTAAGTTAAGGTTGAACAAATTTATTATAATTAATTCACATGCCGGGATAGCCTAGCCAGGTAAGGCGCGGGCCTTGAGAGCCCGTGGAGCTTTGCTCCTCCAGGGTTCAAATCCCTGTCCCGGCGTATTATCATCTACTAATTTTAAATTTATTTAGAAGTAGTAACTTCAACGTTTTTTAATCCTTCAGACTTACTTTTCTCTTTGTTTACCTGTTTATTAATTTCGATCTCTGCTAAACTCAACTGAAAGGCGCTTATGAGTTTAGTTATCTCAGATCCCATATTTACAGTATAAAGCTGGGCATTCCCCACTTTTTTAGATTTTTTAATCAGACCATATTCTTCCAATTCTTCTAAAAATTCGTATAATGTACTACGGGCAATTTTTGAGTAGTTGGCAATGTCTGTTTTTGTGTATTCAGTGCCGGGATGAGAGATGAAAAGATCAATTACCTTAACTCTGGGAGTTTCGCCAAAAATATCAGTCAACATAAGGTCACCTTGTATTTTTTTACTACATCCATGTATAAAAAACTAACGGAATTTATTTATTACTTATTAATTAATTATTATTAATGAAACTGGAACTCAAGGAAAGAATCTTGTTTAATTTATTAAGCCATGGTTACGTGGGTAAAAAACATACTCCCATTGTTAACGCC
>WOYJ01000096.1 GCA_011620845.1 Methanobacteriaceae archaeon | reverse complement strand
TAATATAATATTGCAGTATAGAATATAGCGAAAATAAATATATAATAGAATGCATATTATTCAATTAATTCAAATTCTCTTGGAGGTCAAACAGATGTCAGAGGAAAATGTGGTATACATCGGAAATAAACCAGTAATGAACTATGTATTGGCTGTAGTAACTCAGATGAACGGCGGGGTCTCAGAAGTGATGCTTAAAGCTCGTGGAAGAGCCATAAGCAGAGCTGTAGACGTTGCAGAAATTGTCAGAAATAAATTTATACCCGAAGTACAGTTAGGATCAATTGAAATATCAACTGAAGAAATTCAAAACGCAGAGGGTTCAAACAGTAACGTTTCAGCCATAGAAATACAGCTTAACAAGTAAATAAAATTTGATAGGTTTAATATTTTAAATTTTCCATTTTCTTATTTAATTCTTTAAATTCAAGTTAATCTATACCTTATTTTTTAAATTTAAGCCTTTAATATTATTTTTTTAATAACAGGTTAAAAATACTTAAACAATCAATTACATAATAATATAGTGAAATGTATTAAATTACCATGGGTTTAATGGATATGATATAACACATTAAATCCCGCCTTTTAAAAGTATGAAGAGTATTTAACTCCATCTGAAAGTAGCGGGGGTTGAATTTGTTATCATCTGTTCCAACAAGGGAAAAAAAGAAAGCAAGAAATTATACAACCATCTTTTTAGTTGGATTCATATTTGTACTGGTTATTGCTCTTTCTGGACTATCAGGCTTATATTATCTTGCGACTCAAACATCCCCCACGGTCATCGTGATAAACCAAACAGGCAACAACACATCAACCCTTCAAAGCCAGCCAGTAGAAGATACAAAAAGCACTGTAGATACACAGAAAAATAAACAAAATACCCCCACCACAAACCAGGAAAATACCGATAAAAAACCTAACAGTAAAAATTCTAAAGATAAAAGACCCAATAACAGTACCTAATTACCACTATTTTTAAAGTCCCTTATAACCTAATATGAAAGATTAACAGGGCAAATAATCCTTTTTCCAATCTTTTTATAGAGTATTGCTTATGGTAGAAAGGTGCAAATAGTGTTAAATGAAACTTATTAGGTAAAAGAAGTTTAAAAATGAGTTTAATTGGTTAAAAAGGAATTAAAATACAAATGTTCTTTTTATGTTGTTACAATTCCTTTTAAAATGGCCTTAATTTTAAAAAGAAGTTCTCAGACGTCCTTTTTGTGAGGAAAAAACCGCAAACTTTATAAGTGATCATTAAGTGATACTTGTTTAAGTCCAGAAAAAGTCGTAAAAAGACTTTTTTAATATTTTGGACATGGAGGCGGTATAATTAATAGAAATTTGACTCTGGCAGTGATAACGCTGTTAGCATTAGTATTATTTGTTAATGTGAGCGCGGTTTCTGCCGCTAATACTACTACTGTAGATGCGAATTCTATAATTAAATCTTCAGACACAGTAAAAAATTACGTTGAAACTAAAAAAACAGTTCCAAGCACCGTAACAGTCGGAACTAAAAAGGTAACATCACAACAGTACCTGTACCTGTTAACCTCAACTGTTACAAACCTGAACAAGAACACCAAAAAATCAGTTACAGTAAAAACAGTTGCCAAAGCACCAAACCCTGTGGAAAGTGTAAGTACTGGTACCCTACCTAAAAGTGAATATGTCAAACTATCGGGTAAAATCACCACATTTGTAAACACCTACGGAAGGCTACCCAACTTCATAACTACTTCCAAAGGGAAAATGAATCCCGACAACCTGATCTACACTTACTCAAAGATCGTTGCTTTCTACAAGACAAACAACCGACTACCCAACACCGTATCAGTAGCACCATGGAAGACCACTTCCGGAGAGGGTGCTCCAACCACTGTTTCCGGCAGTACCCAAGCTAAAATCAACACCATTGGATACAAAGAAGCAACATTCAGACGTGCCCAGGGAAATTCCAATCCAACAACCATGGAAAAAATCGGATGGGGAGACTGCTGGGCCAGCAGTTCCTGGTTATACAACAAACTTTCCGCAATAGGTGTGAAAGTGCGAATCGTGCAATGTGTTGGAGGCTCATATCCCCTTCACAGATGGGCACAGATCAACACTGGTAACGGATGGGTAACCTGGAACTACGCAAAGTACAAGTCATTACACATCGGTGCAATAGGCTACGGATACAAAGTAGTTAAGACATACACAGGTTAATCCTGTAACAAATACCATAGAATAATTTAATTGGAGAATACGCGATCTCCAATTCAACAAATTTTTTATACTTTTTTTATTCTCTTTTAAATTTCATTTTTGTCCTCTTTTAAATTCATAATTGATGCAGCTTTTTCACCTTAATTTTTATGATTGCCTCAGCGACTTTAGACCTAACCATTTCATTTTCATCCTCTAAAGCATGGGTGAGATACTCTACTGCTCTTTTATCACCCAAGTTACCCAAAGACATAGCCGCTCTTATCCTGACAGCATGATGTTCATCCTTTAAACCTTTAACTATATTTTCAAATGCCACATCTCCCCCCATCCTTTCAAAAGCTTTTATCTTCCCTTCTCCTACCTTATAATTTTCATCATGGATTTCAGGCAATATAATCTCCAGAAACTTCCTATTTTTAAAACTAGACAAGGCTACCATGGCATTTGCTCTGACAATGGGATCTTCATCATTTATTGCGTCCAAAAGATGTTGGAAGGCCCTTTCATTCCTCAACCTACCCCAAATAAATGGCTGCATAAGCCCTTGATTCAGGATTACCATATTTTAAAACATCGATAAATCCAATGACATCCTTATTTTTCTCCAATCTCCATATATCAAATGTGCCAATGGATTCCTCTGTACCTACAAGATCAGATTCCAAGTTATTTAGAAGATCCCCAATATTTTCCATTTCAATGAGTGTCCCATCACACCTGCAACTTTCAAAATCCTCCCTAGATTCACCGGGCTGTAATTGGTAGTATCCCCAGCATTTCTCACAAAAGAGATAAGACATTTAATTAACCCCCGAAAATATATTATAATTTAAAAGTAAAGCTGATCTTTATTTCTATATATCCCTTATCTGATATTAAGTTATTACATAATAATAGGAGGGGATGTGACTTGGATAATAAAGTTAAAATTGTAATTGTTGTGGCGGTCATCCTGGTTGCAGTTCTGGGCATAACATCGGGATCTTCTATACAAAAATACTTTACCAGTAATTTAGCAAGTGAGGGTAACAACACAACAAATACCAGCGTTAATCAAACCAACAATACAACAACCACACCAAGAAATACAAATTACATAGGTACAGAAACAGCCATAGAAATTGGAAAAACAGTGATCGGCGACGATCCCCATATAAAATATTACGCTGAATTAAACGCAGCTGCTGATGTTCCCTATTATCTGGTGGGTGGAAAAATATACAACGAAAGGGGAGAAGAAATCAGTCAAACGTCCACTGTGAAAGTAGACGCTGCGACTGGGGAAATTTTGTAGATTAGGAGAACAAACTAAATTTTAGAAGAATACTAAATTGATGAATTTCCACGTTTATGACTATTTTTCAACGAACTCAAGTATTCTCCTATTAATTTCATCAGGGTACTCGCCGTTTATAGCGTGAGATGCATCGGGCCAGTTTTCAATTACAATATTTTTAACATACCTCTTTCCCTGTTCAACTGCCTTTTTAGAATTATGCATGGTACTTTTACCAGCCATAAATGCAAGAACCGGTTGATCAATCTTTTTTAAGTCGTCACTAGTAAATACATCCGGTGTGGGCAGTTTATCTTTAAAATTCTCCATACCCGATTCAATTAACTTAGCAACAGGTACACTCTCATCGGCTTCCGCACCTCCCGAGATGTAACTCAACATCCACTCTCTAACTGACTTAGGAATAAAAGGAACTGTGACCGGTATAGATAAAATAATCATCTTCAAGGATATCGGTGCAAATACAAAAACGGGATCGAGCAGAATTACTGAAGCGATCCTCTCAGGATAATATCTGATCAGATTCATGGCTGTCCATCCGCCAATTGAAACACCGATTACATGCACTTTTTCTAAATCTAATTTTACAAGCACATCATGCAACCATTTTGCCTGATCCTGATGATCTCCAATTGTTGTAGTTTGAATACTCATTCCAGGTTCACCAAGTAAATCAAGGGTATAAACTGGTCTTTCCCTCATCAATCCTTCCAAATTTGAGTCCCACATCGGTGTTGAGGCATAGTGCCCTGGTAATAAAAGAAGGGGTTCTTTATGTCTATTTTCTTCTTCAGTGAACAAATAAACTCGAACAGTGCCAAATTCAGTTTTAATATCCCATTGTTTTTCAGGATCTGGCAATAATGCCATAGCTTCGTTATAGGCAACTTGAAACTCTTCTTTTGCTTTTTCACTTGTAAAATGACCGATTCGAGTATTATCCTTCCCCATTTATTTTCCCTCAAAACAATTTTGGATTAATTTTATTTTAGATAATAAATGTATGGATAATTTTATATAACCCTTTGTGATAAACAATTATAATTATAAATAATTAAGAAATAAGTATAAATATTTAAAAAATTTTTTGGGGTGTCTCTTTGCTCACGTCTGTACAGAAGGAAATATTGCAGAGTCTTATAAATCTATATCGCCAGTCGGAAGGTAAGTCCATTAAGGGCGAGGAAATTGCCGAGATGATGAACCGGAACCCCGGGACCATAAGGAATCAAATGCAGTCCCTAAGGAGTCTGGGTCTTGTCAAGGGAGTTCCCGGTCCACGTGGAGGTTATAAACCTACCATAGAAGCTTACCATAATCTAAATATTTCTGACGCAAACAAGGGGACCCAGGTACCGTTCTACAAGAACGGAAAACTGTTGAAGGATCTGACAGTGGCCAGAATTGAATTCACCAGTATACCCCATCCTGGGGAGTGTGAAGCGGCCATAAAGGCCATAGGCAACATAAAAAGCATTGCCCTGGGAGATAGAGTAAGAGTAGGCCCTACACCAGTAAATAAACTGGTAGTTAATGGTGTGGTGGTTGGCCGGGATGATATGGACAACATCCTACTATTAGACACCACAGGTATACGCAGCATACCAAAAAAGAAGGTTATCGAAGTAGCCAGCAGGGATCTGATAACCCTAGGTCCGGATCTCTCTATTAAAGAAGCTGCTAATGTTCTTACAAAAGAAGAAATAGAGGGAGCACCAGTACTGGATGGTGAGGAGGTTATTGGAATTTTAACCCTCAGCGACATCACCAAAGCCATTGCACAGAACAAAGAACACCTGAAAGTAAAGAATATAATGTCCGATGAAATCATCACAGTTGAATCTGACATGATGATCGCCGATGCAGTAGAAGTCATGAACCAGAACAACATCGGTAGAGTGATAGTCCTTGATGAAAAAGGACACCCCATAGGCATCATCACCCGTACCGATCTATTAAACAAGATCGCCTCTCTTACCTGAAGGATAATAAACGAAATTTCTTTTTAAATTTTCAAATTCCATATTCCTTTTTCATACCCAATTTCATAATTTATTTAACAGCCCCCATTCAATCCTATAAATAATTTTATTTACTTAGGAGACTTAAGATCTTGAAAATCAATCACATGGAAATCCAGGAGAAGATGAGCGTCCTGGAAATCATAGAAGAAATGGGAAAATCAGGAGTATTAGGGGCGGGAAGACTATCCCGCGCCACCAAACTACTGGCCCAGGTAATAGCAGATGAAAATACCGCTGTATTTTTAAGTATCGCCGGTCCAATGGTGCCAGGTGGACTTAGAAAGATCATCAGAGATCTGATTGAAGAGAAACAGATAGACCTGCTTATCACCAGCGGAGCTAACCTTACCCATGACCTCCTGGAGGCCTTTGGAGGACGTCACTACCGGGACATCCATGGTAGTGATGAAAACCTCTGTGAAATGGGCATAGGTAGAATTGCGGATATCTACACCAAATCAGAGGACTTCAAAGTCTTCGAAAAAGAGATAACCCTTTTATTTTCCGAGATCTCAAGGGACAGGACTAAATTCAGTATCCGGAAGTTCCTCTATGAAATTGGGAAACGGATCCCCGATGAAAACTCCATCTTAAATACCGCTGCCCGTAAAAATATCCCCATCTACTCTCCTGGAATTATAGATAGTATGTTGGGCCTGCAGCTGTGGATGCACACCCAGGAAAACGAACTGACCCTGGATGCGGTGGCTGATATGCACGAACTTTCAGACCAGGTTTACGCATCTCCTAAGGTAGCTGCGGTGATGTTAGGAGGTGGTCTGCCGAAACATTACGCATTGGCATCTAATCTGCTTAAAGGAGGGGTTGACGCTGGGATCCAGGTTACCATGGATCGCAGCGAAACAGGAAGTCTCTCCGGCGCGCCCCTGGAAGAAGCTAAGTCCTGGGCCAAAGCCAAATGCGGGTCGAACCTGGTTACTGTAGTTGGAGATGCAACCATAATATTTCCACTGATGGTGGCCGGTGCCTGGGAGATCATGGGTGAGAAATAACTCCATTGAAATGAGAGAACATACCTGATTTTTAAGACATCATAATATGTTAAGACATCATAATATGATTTTAAAACTTTATATTTCATGAAAATAAAATAGACTTTTTATAACCAAAAACTTTTTAACCAAAATTATCTGATAACATGCTGGAAATATTGTTTTATTCCCTTTCGGGTTTGTTCATGAAGGTATCCGATGATGCCCACGACCAGAAGCACAATACAGTTCTGGGTATCGTGGCAGCTGTAATATGCGGTGTCACCATAGGCTATCTGGCTGTTACCAGTGCAGATGCTGCCTGTATCTTCCTGGCAATCCTGATTGGAACGGTAGCCGCCTGGAAGGTGGACTGTCTAAACCATATCCTATCCCTACTCATTTTTGTAGGGATTATTATGGTACCGGGCTTTCCCACCATAGGCATCGTTACCCTGGCGGTGTGTGCAGCTGCTGCCTTCCTGGATGAGATAGGGAATGACAGTAGATGGGCTGCAGAACGGAGGTATGTAAAAGAATTTTTCCAGTACCGGTTCGCCCTTAAAATAGTTATCCTGATATTTGCAGTACTGGGAACGTTAACTACAATTTATACTGAATTACAAATAGCGGGGATTCAATTTTTCACCCCGTTAACCTTCGTCTACTTTTTAGCGTTTGAGGTATCCTATGAACTGGTGGGTTTAAAGTTCAATACCATCTATGATAGAGCGGAGAGCCTCCTGGGGATTATCCGCCGCGTAGATAGATCGGCCAACGATTAACGCATCAGCAAATTCCAGTGTCTTTGCTGGATCTCCTCCCTGAACCCCTATGCCAGGGGATATTATGAAGGATTCATCTCCCACTATTTCTCTGATTTTCTCCAGACGGTCCAGTCTGGTAGATGGTGCTACATAATTTTTAATACCCATATCAACACCCATACGGGCTATATCCAGGGATACGTCCTGTATAAACTGTTCTGCCCCGGGGTGTGACATTTCGGTTAAAAGAAAGATTTCCCCACCATGTTCCTGTGCCGCATTAAGAGAAGCCTGGACGCTGTCTTTCCCAACAAATCCGTGGACTATTATAGCATCGGTTCCAGCCTCAAAAGTTAAATCTGCAATCTTCTGGTTAGTTTCCGGTATATCGGCCACTTTAAAATCAGCTATTATGTTGATTTCATGTTCTTTTTTTATTTCGGAAATTGATCCGAGGCCTTCAGAGAGGACCAGGGGATAACCCACTTTTACAGTGTTTATATATCCTGATATCTTCACTAATAACTGCGTCACCTCTTCCATCCTGAACAGATCCAGTGCAATTATCAGATTATTTTTAACCTTCATCCAATTTAATTTTGGTAAATCTCTTTTAAATCATTTTTGAATTTTTTAATTTCAGTGGAAATATAATTAAATTATGTGAAGGTATTTGAGAATATTTATATTCAAAATTTACTTACTCTCCGGTTATAACATAACTATATATACCTTAAATCCAATATATTTTTACCCAATTATTTGGGCGTGGAGTGATTGAATTGTTTAGGAATGATTATGGTAGGGATAACTACAACGACAGGGGAAATTCTTCACCTATTAATGAAGGAGAAGAATACGACGTTAAAATTGAAGACTTAGGTAGGGATGGAGATGGAATTGCCAGGATTGAGGGTTTCGTAGTCTTTGTCAAAGGTGCCAAGGTTGGCGATGAAGTTAAAATCAGGATAACCAGCACCAGAAAAAACTTTGGTTTTGCTGAAGTGGTTGAATAGATTTTAAATCTCTTTTTTTTGAGTTTTTAATTAACACTTTTTTCTTTCTTTTTCATAAATACTCTTTTATATCTCTAGATTCAATTTTACTTTAATTTTCTTCAAGTAAAAATAGTAAAATTTATATATCCCATTTATTCAACTATACTTGATAAAAATTAAAGGAGAGTTGATCATGCATATTATGGAGGGATTTTTACCATGGGAGTGGTGTTTATTATGGTATTTGGTAGCGATACCTGTTGTTGCATACGGTGTAATACGAATTAAAAAGATTACAGACGAAAATCCAGAATCAAAACCGTTGCTTGCTGTTTCTGGTGCTTTTGTATTTATTTTATCATCTTTAAAACTTCCTTCAGTTACAGGGAGTTGTTCCCACCCTACGGGTAACGGTTTAGGAGCTGTACTCTTTGGACCTGCAGTTGCCAGTGTATTAGCGGCAATAGTCCTTGTTTTCCAGGCTTTACTCTTAGCCCATGGTGGGATCACCACCCTCGGTGCCAACATAGTTTCCATGGGTATAGTAGGTCCATTCGCTGCATGGCTGGTGTACAAAGGTGTAATGAAACTGAACCTGTCCACGTCTGGCTGGTATGCATCAATTGCCATATTCTTTGCAGCCTTTTTCGGAGACTGGTTAACCTATGTAACCACTGCAACACAGTTAGCATTAGCTTTCCCCATACCTACAATGGGAGAAGCATTCATCAAGTTCATAGTGATATTCGCCTACACCCAGGTGCCTCTGGCCATTGCAGAAGGATTCTTAACAGTTTTCATATTCAGATATATCATGAAACTGAGACCCGACATATTAGAAGATTTAAAAGTAATATTTCCCAAAATAAGGGAAACTATAAAGGCGGTGGGCTAAAATGGCGGATATAAAATCCATTATTTTACTGGCATTGGTGGCCATAATCGTAATCATCCCCCTGGCCATGTATAATGGCCTTGGAGAGGATGAGGGTTACTTTGGAGGGTCTGATGGTGCAGCTGGTGATGCCATAGAAGAAACTGGCTACGAACCATGGTTTTCCTCCTTATGGGAACCGCCAAGTGGTGAAATAGAAAGTCTACTATTTGCACTACAGGCCGCTATAGGGGCAATAATAATAGGTTACGTCTTTGGATATTATCAGGGCCAGGCCAGTGAGAGGAATAAAAAAACTGGAAAATAGAGTGAATTCATGAACAAAAAACGCTGCTGATGAACTATGTTTGAAAACATGCTGGATAGTTACGCTCACTACAACAACCTTAGAAATATGAACACGTATTTCAAGGTTTTATTTTCAATTTTAACCATGATAATGAGTTTAATATCCACATCACCGGTTGTACCTTCTATTATTGCAGTTTTCATGTCAGCTTTAATCCTGCTTAAAGCTAAAACTCCCTGGAGATTTTATTTAAAATTTCTCCTTATCCCTTTTTCCTTTGCACTTTTGACCTTCATCTTCATGGCCATATTTTTTGGAGTGGGGGCACATGTTCTGGAACTGGGAATATTCAATTTAGCAGTGACTCAGGATGGTTTTAACCTGGGTTTACTTGTTTTTGCAAGGATAATGGGTGGATTCACCTGTCTCGCATTTCTGGCCCTTACCACACCAATGAATGAACTTTTCAAAACGTTAGAAATTGTTAAAATGCCCAAGATCATTCTGGAACTGGCCATGCTCATGTACCGCTACATATTCGTGTTTCTGGATGAAGCCATTAACATGTACCACGCCCAGGAAACACGCCTGGGATATTCTTCCCTCAAAAAGTCGTTAAACTCCCTGGGAATGCTGGCCAGCAACCTCTTCATAAAAACCTGGCTGAAAGGCGAACAAGCATACATGGCAATGGAATCAAGATGTTACGATGGTTCAATAAAAACCATGAAAAAAACTGAAAGTATAAAAGACATTGGAGCCCGTAATCTAGCATTACTGGTATTGTTTGAAGTTTTCCTGGTAAGTGTGGTTTATTTCACTGCAAACTTCCGGGTATTCTGAGTTTCAGATTATTTCTAAGAGTATTAAATGAGCATGATACTTCAGCGATCCTGGGTATTACTAAGTATATAAATAAAATTGTAGAAAGTATTAACAAAATTTTCATTTACATGTGTCTAAAAATGGACTTCTCATTAGGATTAACAGCAATTACACAAGAAACCAATCTGCTATTTATAGTTTCTGCATTTCTACTCGGTGCGCTACATTCATTCGAACCAGGCCATGGGAAATCCGTAATGGCAGTGTTCGTCATGGGTACCGATGCCACTGTGAAAGATGCTACATTACTGGGACTTACCGTGGTCTTCTCCCATGTGATCGTTGTTATCCTGCTTGGAGTTGCCTCTATATTCCTCTTAGAGGCGTTGAACGTGGATACAACCCATGATGTCATGAGCTTGATAGGGGGAATCATACTAATAGTGGTTGGTATTTGGATAATCAGGAAATTCTATCATCCTTATCAACATCACAAACACCACATAGACACAACGAAAGATGTGGTTGCAATCGGATTGTCCACAGGTTTAATACCCTGTCCTGCTGCCCTGGCCGTTCTCCTCTTCAGTATCGGTAACAACCAGATCTACAATGGCCTCACCTACGTTCTGGTTTTCAGTATGGGTCTGGCCATAGCCATAACTCTTCTTTCAGTGCTTTTTGTTAAAGGAAGAGGATTCATCCAGGGTTATCTAACAAGCGAAACCGTGAATAAAATTCCACTGGTAAGTGGGACCATCATAATTATAATAGGATTGATTACATTGTTACATCCCATAATTGAATATATAACAAACCTACATCTATAAGATATCAGCATTCAAATATTGTCCATAAATTAAATTCATAAGATTCAATATCAAAATAAATTCAATTTAAAATTATCAATCACAGGTGAACCAATGAATGTAATAGAAACTAAAGATATCACGTACAGTTATCCTGATGGTACTCTCGCCCTGAAAGATGTGGAATTCAACGCATCTAAGGGTAAAATAATCGCCCTTCTAGGACCTAACGGGGCGGGTAAATCCACACTATTTCTACATTTCAATGGAATTTTAAAACCCAATAAGGGAACAGTCCGGGTAAACGGAGAGCCACTCAAGTATGATAAGGAAGGATTGATGAAGGTCCGCCAGAAAGTGGGCATAGTATTCCAGAACCCTGATGATCAGCTGTTTGCACCCACCGTAATGGAGGACGTGGCCTTCGGACCTATGAACATTGGTTTACCTGATGAAGAGGTTGAAAAGAGGGTTAAAGAATCCCTGGAAAGAGTTGGTATGGAGGGAATGGAGAACAAAGCACCACACCACCTGAGCGGGGGCCAAAAAAAGCGAGTGGCCATCGCCGGTATCCTGGCCATGCGTCCAGAGATAATGGTCCTGGACGAACCTACATCTGGCTTAGATCCTAAGGGCGCGTCCCAGATCATGCACTTACTCTACCAGCTTAACCAGGAAGGCATGACCATCGTCATCTCCACCCATGATGTCGACCTGGTACCCTTATATGCCTATAACGTGTACATCATTAGTGAAGGGAAAATCATCAAAGAAGGAAGTCCCCTTAAAGTCTTCGAGGATGTGGAAACCATACGTGGAGCCAACCTAAGACTACCCCGCATAGCCCACCTCATGGAGATACTGGAAAAGGAGGATAAACTACCCTTCGATAAACCATATCCCCTAACCATTGGTGAAGCGAGGAGAAGTATCCTCAAGGAATTCGATGATAAAGGGTAAAATGAACTTCTCACTTTATTGAAGAACTACTCCATAACCCTTATAGCCCTGGTGGGACAGGAATTGGTACAGAAGCTGCAGCCAATGCACTTCAGGTCATCTACTTCTACTGTCCAATCTTCAGCAGGAGAGATAGCTTTAACTGGGCACAGGGAAATACACGCCCCACAATCTATACATTTTTCTTCGTCTTTTTTAACCACTTTATTTATGGGGTTGAGGTGGATTCCCTCTTCCTCCATGAATTCAACGGCCTGTTTCTGCTGGGTTCCGCTGATTTCAATGAGCATCTTACCCCCCTTGGGGGTGATGTCTGCCCGTAGGATGTTAAAAGTGATATCGTAGTTTTTCACCAGATTGGATATGATCGCTTTATTTACTATACTTGGAGAAAATGTGAGCCATGCTTTCATCTTTAATCACCACCTATCAGTCTGGAAATATCCTCTGCTGTGACCATTCCCTTCACCCGGTTGTCACTATCTATTACGGGTAGGCCTGAGATCTTATTTTTATCTATTCTTCGGGCTATAACATCCACTGGTTCTTCCTCCCGGGCTATTATCACCTTTTTGGTCATGACATCCGTCAGTTTATTTTTACCATGCGCCACGGCGTTGGCTATGTCCCAGGAAGTCACGATGCCCAGGAGTTTATTTCCCTCATCCACAACCGGTAAATGGTTTATGCTGTTTTGCACCATTTTCCTGGCCACTTTACTGATGGCATCCGTTGGATGGGCCAGTATCAGGGCTTCACCCTTTAAATCCTTAACCAGTATACGGGGTTTCTGGATCTCCAATGGCTTAACAGTTCTACCCTTATTGGGCAGTTTCTCCACTGGGACAGTTAAAAGGAATTCTCCCTTATCTATCCATTCTTTGAGTTTCAGAGCTATTTCTAATGCCTTTTTCTGGCTGGATAATGGTGAGGTAGGTACTTCCACACAGTTTAATTCAATCACACCACTTTTGAGTTCGTGGTAGTTTGCTTCCCTTACTATGGGTTTGCTTCTTCGGGGCACGCCGTAGTCTACTATGCGGCAGGTGATCTCCTCGTCACTGATGGCTGTTTGCTGGGCTAACTCTTCATTGAGTATGGGTATGGGTATTCCTGCTCCTACGTAGAGTGTGGATCCGTATTTGGGCATGGTCGCTCCCCGGACATAGTCGGAGTGCATCTCCTTCATGTTTCCCTTAAGCATCAGCGTCCCGGCAGTTGAAACCGGCACCCCATTTTTCCTTTCCACTTCAGTGGCGAACTGGGTTCCTTCTCCTATGATGTAGCCCTGGGCTCCGCAGAGGAATATTCTACTCCCGGTGCCTATGGTCTGGAAGTAGGGGTCGTTTAGTAGTGGGCTGAGTTCCCCGGCGCTGGAGTAGCTTACATTGCCCATATTCGGTAGTAATGTGCCCATGTAAGTGTACAGTGTTTCATCGGTGGAGTTGGTTGCCGAGGAATAGTTCTGGTAGCAGTTACGTGGATTGACCATGACTGCTTCGTTTATACTTTCCAGTGTTATCTGGGTTTTTATCTCGGTTAAAGGGTAGCAATCGGTACCGTATGCTTCTGCAACGAGTTCAATCTCATTGCCCCGAATAAGGTCCTCTATTACATGGGATCCGCCGTATTCTAAACCAATATCTGGGTTACGGTTGGGCTGGGTCGCCCCTAAATAAGCATCTACAGCGGCCAGTCCTGAATAGGCTTCCACACCATTTAAGTATGTGCGGGACATTTTTATGGGTGGATCACTGTGGCCGAAGTTGAGGAAGGCTCCTGAGGAGCACATAGCGCCGAATGTTCCGGTTGTTACCACGTCAATTTCTTCTGCGGCCTGTTTTGCACCGTTTTCTCTTACTATTGCTGTCATCTCGGCGGCGGTCACCACCACTGCATCTCCATCCTTGATCCTTTGGTTTATTTCTTCAACGGTTTTCATAATATCCCACATCCGGCCCTTAATCTATTACTCTTTTACTTAATTAATGGATTATAAACTTAATGATAAGTTTTTAGATGTGGGTCGTTGCTAAATTATAAGG
>WOYJ01000016.1:13043-14366 GCA_011620845.1 Methanobacteriaceae archaeon | reverse complement strand
CTAGTATTAATATCTGTAAAGGGAGAATTAAAGTTTTTGAAAAAAAATAGTATGCAGATTTTAATAATAGATAAATTTTTACAATAAAAAGAAACGATGGAAATGTTTCCCATAGACATATTTTTCGGTTTCAGAAGATCATTTAAGATAGTTGTTCCAAGATTCAGATATGGATGAATCACCTGACATCTGTTTATCCTGTTCTATGTTTCTCCCTACTATGTTTCTGATCTGTTCTGATTCCACTTCGCTCATTATCTGGACGTTTCGTGATACGTTGCTTACTGTTTTATCTATGAACTGTTGTTTGTCCTCTACGTCAAATCCTGCATTTTTAATGACATTTTCCACTGCATTTCTGATCTTGTCTTCATCATAGGATCTTATCGTCCACTTCTACTTCTGATGACATCTGTCATTTTATTTACCCCCTGATGATACATATTTATGATCAGCAGGATAAAAAAAACTGACTCTCCATGATTTAAAATTAGATTAGACACAATATTTTAGCAATTATGCCCAATAAAGTTTTTTAGATTACTTATTTAGGATTTTATATTGTATCAAAAAATATATGATAAAATAAGGCTTTGTAAATAACATTTCCGGTGGTGGAGTTTCTTGGAAATTAAAAATGAGAAAAAAAGTAAAGGACACCATAGATTTAAAGACAACATATCTCTTCTAATATGAATAGAAAACTTGTGATTATCAAATTAGAAACCCTTCAAACCAGGATAACAGAGGATCGTAGAACACAAATAATTTAAACACCGTTACATATATACATAAAGATATGGTAACAGTAACCTTAGATCAAAACATGCTCTATATAATCATAGCAGTTTTAGTGGTTGTTATTATACTCCTGGCTGTATTCCTCGCCCGTCGGCGTTCCCGGGATGGACCGTCCAACGTCAACCAGTACCTGGCAGATGAAGCCAAATTAAAGAAGGTTCACATCGTAGAAAAGCAAACAGGATTCCAGAATGATATTCCCATTTACATGAGAAGACCAGAGGATGATCTAAAGGATATCACCAAGTCCACATCCGATTTACTCCATAAAACTATCTACCACAACCGTAAAATAGAAGACAAAGCAGAATACCTAGGATCCCTGGACAAAGAGATCAACCTGAAAAAGCAGGTTGGTAATATTCAAAAGAAATATCTGGAACTCACGAGTCCAGTTAAATCAAAAAAAGAGAAGTAAAACCATCAGATACTATTTTTTAAATGAACATCTACCCACCAATTCCCCGAAGGCCAATAATTTTAGAGGAAATTTAATGAAAGATACAGAAGCCCGGATTAAGG
>WOYJ01000016.1:0-12943 GCA_011620845.1 Methanobacteriaceae archaeon | reverse complement strand
TTAGAGGAAATTTAATGAAAGATACAGAAGCCCGGATTAAGGAGTTGGAAAAGAAACTTAAAAGCAGGGAATCTGACATTGAAAATCTCCAGGAAAAGCTTAAAACCAACGAAGATATGCTGCAGGATGTAATTCAGGAAAAGAATCAGATGAAATTACGATTGCAGGAGTATGATCTGAACCTGATAGATGCCAAATTAAGCCAGTACCAAAAACTCCAGGAAGAACACCAGAAATTAATGCACCGCCTCCAGGTGACGAAGAAACATCTGGACGATGCACGGGATGAAATTACTATTTTAAGGGAGATAATTGATGATCTGACCCATCGTGGATTGTTCGATCGTATTAGGGGAAGGTATCCTGAAAGTTTAAAGAAATATAAAAAAGTAGACTAACTTCCGGGATCAGGGTTTGTCCCATCATTTAAAACAGGATTTTCTTATAAATAAATTACAGGCGGACATTTTATGGAGTGTAAAGGATCCGGGGGTGGTCTTGGTTGTTGTTCGCCTATCGGTGTGATGGTTAGATTTCACTTTCTTGATATTATCCCTCTTTATGAAACCCCCAGTGATGAACGTTAAATTTGTAAGGAAATTTTTTTTAGTTTGAGATCCATAAATTAATAATACACTTTACACCAAGAAGGGAGAATTTTTTTGTTTTGAAACTTCAACAATTGATTCTCATAGTTAAACTGGGCCGTTTGCATTTTATAGTAGCTGGATTTCTAGTCTACCTGCTGGGGGTTCTATTGGCGGTTGTCTTGTTCAACCAGTTTTTCTGGGAGAGGTTTTTACTGGGATACGCTGTACTCTTACCGGCTCATCTGATGGTTAACTACAGCAACGACTACTTCGATGTGGAAGTGGATCAGTATTCCAGTCCCACCCAGTTTTCAGGGGGAAGTGGGGTACTGTTGAACCATCCTGAACTCAGGAGTTTTGCCAGAAATTTCTCCCTGGCCATGATAGCATTTTCCCTGTCTCTGGGAGTGGTGTTCAGTTACCTGTTTAATTCACCGGTGTTCCTTCTCATAACCATCTGCGGGAATTTACTGGGGTGGTTCTACGCCGCCCCTCCTGTCAAGTTAACATACAGGGGATGGGGAGAGATAGCCACAATCGCCAGTGGTTTTTTAATACCCGGGCTGGGATTTGCCGCCATGACCAGTGTTATCAACCTGGAGTTCATACTATTTTCTATACCGGTCATGCTCTTATACACTCTCTTCATACTCAGTGTGGAGATACCCGACCGGGAAGCAGATAAAAAAGGGGGTAAAAACACCTTCATAGTGCGCTTTGGCCTGACCAATGCACTGATATTAACGGTCATCGCATCTGCACTGGCTTGTGCCAGTTTCCTCATATTACCCCAGGATCTATTCTACCCCATAAATCTCCAGCTGGTTGCTCTTTTATCCATCATCCCACTGGTAAGTGCGGTTATGGCATTGTTATCCCGTAAAGCATCTTTAGATGTGTTGGATAAGAGTGTGAGTAGGAATGTGAACGCCCTGGTACTATCTATTGTTTTGATGAACGTTTACATTTTCATAATTTAAAATAAGGGATTGGAACTATGTCCATAGTTTACTATACCTAAATTTAGAACTATCTTTTAGTATAGTTTAACAACTTACTATACCTAAATTTAGAACTATCTTCTAGTGTTATTTATGAGCCTGTATTTCACCCACCGGCGCGGAATAAATCACGAACTCCTCCTCACCATCCAAGCGTAGTAATTCATCGAAGTATTTCTGGTCATATGCTCCAATGGTGCAGGTACCAGCGCCAATGGCCTCACAGGCCAAATACAGGTTCTGCCCTACATGCCCAGCGTCCATGGCTATTATCTTATGGGAATCCAGCCCATACCTCCACTCCATACGATAGGGTATGGCAGTCCAGATGAAAGTCACCGCAGAGTGCCCGGCAAATATCTGGCCGAAGGCGGGTTTTATCATTCAAAACGTTCTTCACATACCTGTTAGATGCAAATATCGAACCAACATCAAATAAATTGGAAAACAAATTCCAAAAAAACATTTCCCCAAAAACATCAAAAAGAATAATGAAGATTAAAAAAAGAAGGCACAATGTCACGAATAAACATCAGAAAACAAATCCTAAATCAGAAAAAAACGTTTTCAACACCCAAACCCCCAAGTTTCTGACAAAGCCCCATTTCACCACATCATAATATAGATTACTAAAATTTTAGATTACTAAATAAAAGTATAGGCCTCCTAAATCCCTTAATCATTTACTATACTATAATTATCACTTAGACTATAATAATTAACTGGATAACCATGAACTCTTATGAAACCATCATAGCCATTGTAGTACTGATTCTCATCGGCTATATATGCCGTAGACTGGAATTTTTAAGGCCGGAAGATGCCAAGACCCTCAACAAGATCGTGGTGTACATTGCCATTCCATCCCTCATCTTTCTGGCCATGTCCCGGGCAGATCTATCTGGCATCACGACTCTGGGGACCATCACGCTCATCTGTTTAATGGTGGGTTTGGTCTGCGGTGTTATAGCCTATATTTTCGCTCATTTAATGAATTATTCCAAGAAGACCAAATGGACTCTGGTTACCACTTCAGCCATGTTGAACAGTGGATTTATGGGTTACCCTGTAGTACTGGGTGTTTTCGGTGGGGCTGGAATGGTAAGTGCAGTTTTCTATGATATAGGCAGTGTTATCATCTTTATCTCCTTTGGTTTGTTGTTGATACTTGTCTATGGAGGTAAATTCCAGGATATCCTCCGGGAATCTGTGTTTTTCCCCTCAATTATCGCCATTACACTGGGTATTCTGGCCAACCTGCTAAATATACCCCTGGGCAATATAGTGCCCAACATACTGGATTATCTAAGCGGGGCGGCGATACCCCTCATAATGTTATCTCTGGGTTTGTCCCTGGAATTTAAGGAGGTTAAGGAACGTTTCAATCTCGCCTCCTTTGTCACTGTGATCCGACTGGTTATCTCACCGCTAATAGCCATTGCCCTGGCCACTATTTTGGGTCTCTCTGGACTTAATTATTCGGTAACCGTGGTACAGGCGGGAATGCCATCGGGGATGCTCACCATGGTCCTAGCCATTGCCTACAACCTGGATGTTAAAGTTACAGCAGCGTGTGTATTTTTAAGCACGGCTTTGAGTATGGTATCCCTTACCATGTTGATTTTATTACTTTAACATTGGTAAAAACTGATTTTACAATTAACTTTTAGATATTCAATTAACTTTTAGATTTAAAAAAAAATTTACAATTAAAATAATATATAAACTGGTTTTATCGTGAAAGTTACATCTTTATAAACCGATTGATGTTAGCTCCGCACTTGGGGCAGCGCCATTTACCATCCAGTTTATCAAAAGAAGTTCCCGGGGGAGTGTCTCTTCGAGGTTCGCCAGTTTCAGGGTCGTATATATAGCCACAGACTTTACATTTATATCTTTTCACCTATATCACCTCTAGAATCTGAATGTTTGCTTGCTAGTAAATTCACATTCTAATTAAAATTAGTTCTAATATTATAGAACTAAATATCTTATATCCTACTTGATTAATAAATATTTTGGAACATCGCAGGACAAGGAGTACCAAGTGATTACTAGAAAATTAACCAAATTTATTATTGGAAATCAAGTCAAAGATTCCCTGATCTTTCTCAAATCTTCTCTTATTCTATTTATGGTGTGTTTGGTTCCCACCAGTCTTCCAATCATGACTCCAGCTGTGATGGTGAAGATAATACTGAAATAAGCAGTTCCATGGACCCATTAACCCACAACTACAGATCTACCAATCATGAAAATGATGTAAAGGATAAAATATTACAGCGCCGATCCAGTCGATGTTGCTTACCACCTGCTGGCTCTCACTATCCCAGCTTAAGTGGTACCTCCGGCTGACGACGATGCCGACCAGTAAAACCTATTAAGATACTGCCCATGACTTGAAAGATTTTAAAACCAGCCACCACCACTTCATAAATGGTGATTACGATAAATAATATGCTTAATATAATTAAAACCCTCATCCTGGTGAAAACAGGTTTGTACAGATATTTCCGATACTGACTTTCTTTACGGGGCCATGATTATAATTTTAACCCCTAGGAATTATTAATTTTACCCCTCATCTTACATAGACTCATACCGTTAAAGGCAAGAATAGGTTGGATAAGTTAGTAATAGGATAAATAGGGATTATTGGGTATATATGAAAGTCATCATTCTCCTATAAATTAAAGAACATCCCTCATTATCCATACAGGTTCTAATCATCGCCCCTATCACATAAAATATCTATAACCCATTGTGGCCTGTTTCTGGCATAACTATATATAGTAGTTGGTAATACAGATACATTTAGGGTGCAAGGTTTAAGAATAGGGAAAAGTTTTTTATTAAAAAAATTGTTTAACCGCCTCAATAGAAACAGAATATAATAAATAAAAAATACTATAAAAAAAAAGTATTCTTAAAAAATTGCACCCTACTTCTTTTAGGTTCTTTTAACGTTATTAAACTGTTTTATTATGGAATTATTGATTAGTAAAATTAAATTTTTCCAGATCATAGTTTATAATTTAATTTTTTAAAATAAAAAAGAAAAAATGGAGTTAATTTTTTTTAGAACCGAAAGAAAAAAATTTGAATTATTTTTAAATAAAAATAAAGGTTGCTAATTTAAGTCCATTACTTTCTGGCTCTGTAGATAGCTCCGATTATAATTATTATTCCTATGATAATGATTAGGAACTCCCAGAAGTACTCCCAGATATTCCATCCAAACAGTGAAGAGAGTACTCCCCGGATTAATATCACCCCTCCAATTACCGGTCCAATGACACCTCCCCATGGAAATACTGATTCTTCCTTTTCATCAGCTACTATATCACCTCTTTTATTTGTAGTGTATGGTTATTTCTATTACTTTTTCATTGCTTCCCGGGCCAGGGCATATATAATCACCAGGTAAGCCAGGGTCCTAACTACTATGATGGAAATTTCACCACTCGAGGCTCCCAGGAGTGTTGCCAGATGGGAGATGGCGAAAAGTCCGAAGCCAATGGCCACGAATATTGCCAGGATGATTTTCTTTGCCTGATAAACCCATATACCAAGGATCAGTATTATCACTGCAAAAATCAAGTTCAGTAAAGTTGTTGGGTCAAATGCCACTTAGTCACCTCCTAAAAATTTTTAATAGGAAAACTTTTCCTATGATAAAGTTTATTATTCATCCATATTAAATTGTAAAGAATACCATCCCCCATAGATTAGCAGATTCATTCTAAATAAAAGAAACAACTATATTAATTAATTTAATTATTTATCAAAATTTAAGTCGCTGAAGAACCCAGATGTATGAGAAGATATTAATACCAAACTGATCACACTGATGCTTCCATACTGGCTTCTTATCATCTATTTCGATGTTGCTTACCGGGCAGATTCTGGAGCAGGTTTTGCAGCCCATGCAGTTTCCACCCGTATGGTAACCCCGGTCTATGAAGGGTATAATTTCACGAACAGTAAGATCTGAATCTTTTGGTTGGAAAATTCTGCTGTTTCTTTCATCGGTTTTATAAAGAGGGGTCTGAAAAACTCATTTTTCATCAGCTGTAATAGAATAGTCCCCACTATCTTCATAGAGAAGTTATCGGTGTCGAAATGAAGGTCTCTATGGTTTACATGTTCACAGATGGAGTCGAGCTTTTTATCCTTCCATTTATTGTAAAACTTTTCTCTGTTTTCAAAGGGTTTACTGAAGGCATTCTGTGGCATCTGAACCCCGAAACCTGCTTTTAACCTGCCGCCGCGTGCCCTGATCATTTCATCCAGCATGGTCAAAGTAGGACCAGCCCCACCGCCATATGTGCATACTGCGAAGATATACTTGTAACCTATATCATCCAGTTTACTCGTAAATCTCTGGACAATAAGGGGAATATTGATCAGTCCTACATAGTAAACAGGGAATACGATTCCGATTACATCGGCATCGGTTGTTATTTTTTCTTTATTTACCACGGAATGTATAGGTATTAAATCTCCATCAAGCCTTTCTGTAATATCTCTGGCAACCACCAGGAGTTGCCTGTGCCTGAAAAGTAATAGATTTCTCTATTATTCATTTTATACCCTCCTGGTTCATCTTATCCATCTTTACCCTCCTGGGTTGTTTCTCTTTGAATGGTGGATATTAGAAGATCAAAAGAGTATTCCTTATACTGATCAGGTGATATTTTGTGCATCTTTAAAAATCCTAACATGTCCAAACCAGGGTTTACGAGTTTTTCACAGCAATTCACCACTAAAACTGCTGTTTCCATTGGTTTTAGGTTCTTTTTCATACTGCCGTCTTCTATCCCCATTTTAATGGAGTCACTCAGGGCATTCATGAGCTCCCCTACCACCATGACGTGCTGGTCTGCATTTTCTATCTGGCCTGCATCAAAATTCACAGCCCGCATGTAACTTAACTCACGGTAATATCCCTGGTATTTCTGGTAATAGTCGAAGAAGGCCTGACACAGTGAGATGAGCCTTTCCAGCCCATTTTGATCCTCTTGAACTGCATTCTGGAAAGTTCCTCTCATGAGATTTAGACCGCGCAGGAGCACGG
This sequence comes from Methanobacteriaceae archaeon, assembly GCA_011620845.1. GTDB lineage: Archaea > Methanobacteriota > Methanobacteria > Methanobacteriales > Methanobacteriaceae > Methanobacterium_A. Next base: position 6,275 of record WOYJ01000016.1, on the reverse strand, counting down.
CGAAGTAGAGAGTGTCCTTGTTCTTAAAATAGAGATAGAGGGTTGTCCGGTTTACTCCTACTACCTCTGCTATATCGCCCATAGTAACGTTTTCATATCCTTTATCCAGGAATAATTTCTCTGCAGCGTCGATTATGTATTCACGCCTTTCTTCTTTTTCTTTTTCCTTTAAATTTTTATATGACAATTTTCTCGCCATGGAAAGAATTAGAATTAGGATTAGTAACTCAATGATTTTTTATAACACTATGTTATTTATATAACTTACTGTTATTTTTGGAATTGTCACATAGATAGGATATTTTTGTGAATAATACGAGTATTTATATTGGATGTGGTTCCATTGTTTATTGAATCAGGGGATTAATAGTTTCAAAAATTGATATTAATCCATATGTGATTGATTCACATAAACATAGATTTATATCCATCGAGGATTAAAATATTATATGAGAAGAAGTGTTTGACTGAATTTTTCCATTTTTCTAACTATATTTGGAGGTTTATAAGGATGTCAAAGTCAAAGAAAGACAACTTGATCAAAGCGAAGGTTGAATGTTTAAAGAGAAATCTAAAGGAGAATACAGATACCATCCAGTTAATTGTTCCTGTGGATGAAGAGAAAGGTTTCAGTGAAGAAGAAGAGATAGTGGTTTTAAAGTGTTCAGAATTCCCGGAGTTAACCTCTGTTAAAAATTCAGTGGAACTCAGGAGAAAGATCGATGAACACACCGATAATCTTATTAGGGTACGGGAATTAAAACAGAAACTGGAGAGTGCTGAAGAATCCTTCAACGAAAGCCTCAACGTCCTCAAAGTCAAAACAGACCTAGAAATAGAGAACCTGAAAAAAGAGAACGAGACACTCAAGAAGGACAACAAAGAACTAAGTCTCCGCTTAAAGGACGTAACCAGAAGGATAAATGAACTCAACAGTTTGTTGAATAATTTATAATCCCTTTCAAGGATTTTTTTAAATAAAAACACTACTTTTTAATTTTTATCCTGTGTTGTTAATTTAGTTTTTTATCGCTTTCTTATTGGTTTTTATCCCTTTCTTAATTTAGTTTTCTTATCCTGTTCTTATTTATCCTAATCTTATCAGTTCATCCTATTTTTATAAATGGTGGAAATTTCATTCCTTGCCCGCCGGTAATCACTATGCCCAGATGGTTCAGTGTGGTTGTGGTGGTGTTGTTTCCTGTCTCGTTTCCTGTATTATTTCCTGTCTCATTGACTACAAACTGTTCATGCCATCTTTCCAGGAATTCCTGGAGGGGTATGTATCCCCTGCTTCCCAGTATAGCTGGGTCTTCCACGTAGATGTTCTCATCATCCATTCCTATAACCACCAGGTAATGGCCGTCTCTAGTATGGTTGGTCCAGTTACCGGTGGTGTTATCCGCCCAGGCCTGGCAGAGTACGATGGTGGGTATTCCCTGGTTTATATTATCCTGCAGTTCCTTGAGGGTCATGTTCTCCTTCACCTCTGCAGAGAAACCAGAATCCCGTGCTGCCTGGGCAATATCCTCTGGTAAAGTCCCGTTTTCTGTGGTGTTGGTCATATTTACCAGGGTATCCAGGAAGGTATCGGTACCATAATAGGCCAGGACCGAATGGAGCGCTGCTGCTCCGCTGGAGGAATTGTTCGGTTGTCGCACGTCCGGAACGTTTAAGAGGGTGGTATTGTTCTGGGTTATGTTGTTCTCCTCGAGAATAGTGGAATAAATGCCTAACGGTATAATAGCTACCAGAAGGAGTGAAATTAAAAGCAAAATTTCTAATCTAAGCTTCATGTATTACTATTAGAGGTTTTTGTTATTTATAATTTATTTTTCTTAAAATCTGCATTTAAGTATAAGTAGTGGTATCAGTACCGTTTGTATCATTTATATATGTTAAAATAATAATCAGAAGAATAAAAATCTTGGTTTTTTATAATATGTCTGTTCTGTCTCCCTTTTCTTCTCGGATTTAACGAACGTTCAGCCTTTACCATTACCTAATACTCCTGAATTAACCATAAAATAGATTCTACGGGATTGTTTTAAAATATAAAAAGTGTAATGTCCTGTTTTAATCTGAACTCCAACCTATTTATAAAGATATTTTAGATAGGGGGTTTACCCCGGGAATTATGGAGTGTTATTGACCAAATTAACTGTTAATTTTCCCTGGGGACTCTTAAAGTTTTACAATATTTAATTGGAGCATAAATATCGATTTTCCTAAATTTAAGCCCAAAACAATACCAGATAAACCCAAAACTATACCAAATCTATAAATAAACTAATCTACAAACTAAAATCAAAAATGGGAACTGTTTTGGTAATTAACATATATTCCAAATTGAGGATTTGAAAAAGGATTTAAGCAGGGGTTTGGTGTCTTTAAATGGTAGATGATGAACTACTTAAGAAGATTAAACTAGTAATAATCATCGCCCTAATAATCGGAGTTATCGGGGCTGTTATTTTCCTGGTCTATGGTTTTGCTTTAATGTGGCAGGCCATGGCCGCCACAGTGATGATTATATTCCTGGCTATTGCAACCATTCTATTTCTGGCACTGTCCATTTATCTCTGGATAAAAAATTGGATGCTTAAAAAGGAACTGGATAAACAATGGAAAGAACTCGAAAAGGTGTCCCATAATCTGAAAAACTGCAACCGAAGGTTAAGGGTAATGAAATCAGCCAATGAAGAATGAGAAAGTTAATCCCTTTTTGTCCTTTTTTCAACTCTCTATTTTTTCATTCAATTTTCCAATATAATTACCTAACTTTATCTCTTTTAATCGCGGGCGTCCTTTACATATGAACCATTATAGGCCCACATGATCAATTTAGCAAATAGATCGGCCTGTTGGGGTGATAACTCAGGGTGCACGCCACTTAGAACGATCCGGCCTTCACCGTAATGGTCTCCAACTATAGCGGCGTAACCATTATATTTGGAGTTATAATCAGTGTAGGTGGCGAAGGTAACTGCACCGTAACCAGAGATGTGCATGGCTGGTCCGTTGATATGTGAAATCATCCTACCATCCTTGCCTATTATCCCTGTTCCCTCTGAAGTGGCCTGGATGGTTACATTTCCTTTTTCCAGATAGGGTAGGTTCACGATGCTAGGTGCCAGGCCCCAGCCATTATCCCAGTAAGCTGTGTAATTAGCTGCCGAGTATGCACCGGCACATATCCCCATAAACCCCTTACCACTGGCTACGAAACTCTTAAGGTCAGCCACATTTACATCGTCATTATTTATGTAGTTAAAACCTGTTTCGCTCCCGGCCATTATAAGTACATCGTAACCGGATAGTGTTTTACTGTTAATCACCTTCGAAGTATCATAAACAAATTTAACACCAGGAGTCATGTTCTCCAAGTTAGACTGGTCAATACACTTTTTTATCTGTTCTATGGATATATTACTGGTGTCTGTACCGCTGTAGACCAGCACTTTAACCACCTTGTAATCAGTTTCAGTGCTGTCCTCCCCTAAAACTAGGCCCACACCTAGAGATAGACAGCTTACTACTAAAACAATAACCAGGGAAATTTTAATCTTCATCATATTCCTGTTATCTTTCGGCTTTATATCCGGAATTAACGAACGACTTGCCCCTACCATTATTTATACCCCCACGATTTCAACCTAAAATAGATTTATCAGTATTATTGGTTAATTATGGATTTTTTAGAGTCTATCTCCTAATCTAATTTACTATTGGGTTTTTAAAATGAGCCTTCTCTACCTACTTCCAAATGTAAGACATTTCCCATGTAAAACCTTTTGTGTTTTAATAAACACTTAAAAGGAACTGGAATATATATCTTCCCCTGCTCAAACTTGATGCACCAATCCATGAATCGACAGATGAACAAGGATAGGTCAGATAAGTCACATATATCACCATGGATTGTGTAAAATAGTATTTAAGTCTAATGGGTGTCTTTAAATAGAGAAAAATGAATTATTAACCTTAAAATGGGGTTAGGGAAAATTTATTACCCTCCCAGCCCATATTATTAATGTGAGGTGTATTTCATGAGATCCATATGGTCAGGCCACGTAGTATTTGGTACGATTTTCATCCCGGTTCGGTTGTATGCAGCCAGTGGGAATCTACACGTCCCCTTCCACCAGGTGCATAAGGAGGACTGCGGACGGGTGCGGTACAAGAAAGTATGTGAGAAGGATGGTGAGGAATTAACCCGTGAGGATATAGGGAAAGCTTATATCATAGCCGGTGAATGCATCCAGTTTACCGATGAAGAGATCGATGCTCTTAAACCAGCAGCCACCCGTACCATGGAGGTAGAGGGGTTCTGCGACTTTGATGAGATACCAGTAATTGCCTTAAACAGGTCCTACTACCTGGGAACAGAATCACCCTCCCGGGGAGGTGTGGGACAGAGCTTCCAGCTACTGAGAGAAGCCATGGTGAAGAGGGGTAAAGTTGCAATTGTGAAATGGGTGGCCCGAAGCAACGAGTACATCGGTGTACTACAGCCCCACCACGACGGTTTTCTGTTAAAGCAATTACTATACAATGAACAGGTACGGTCGCCAGAAGAAATGGAAGTTATTGGGGCGGAGGTAAACCCTGATCTGGTTGATAAAGGGGCTCAGGTGGTGGATAGTATGGCCTTCCATTTCAACTGGGAAGACCATACCGAAACCTACACCCAACAGGTGAAGGAACTGATAGAGAAGAAAGCCTTGGGTGAGCCCATTGAGATACCCGAGTTTAAACCGCCAGAAGTGAAATCCTTAGAGGCAGAGCTGGAGAAGATGCTGGCTACAATTGAGGATTAAATGTTATTTCTAATTTATTTTATTTTCTAGGATGTAATGACCCATGATAGAACCCATGCTGGCCAAACTGGAAGATCCAGATATAAAATTGAGTGGTACCTGGATCAGCGAACCCAAATATGATGGGCAGAGACTAATCACCGAGTACGATGGGACCACTATGAAGATGTGGACCCGGAGACACCTCCAAGTTGCCAAGAAGTTCCCAGAACTAACCGAGGCACTGAAGAAGAATGTGAAGAGTAAAAGCTGGATTTTAGATGGTGAACTGACTGTGCCGGGAGGCCTGGCCAAGCTGGTTAACCGTAATGTGGACGATAAATTACGCATCAAAATACTCTCCAAGAAGATGCCCGCCACCTACCACATATTTGATATCATGGAGTACGATGGGAAAAACCTTATCAACCACCCCCTAAAAGAGCGTAAAAAGATACTGGTAGAAGCCCTCCACCCCGATGAACGCACCCGCCTGGTGCCTTTTAAATTGGTGGACAACTCAACTATAAAGGAACATTTCAAAGAATACACAGGGCAGGGACATGAAGGTGCAATCCTTAAAAACACCCGGTCAAAATACGAGCCCGGGAAGAGAACCGGCCAGTGGATCAAGATAAAAAGGGAAGACACCATAGACGTGTACATCATTGGAGCCACTAAAAGCGAGAACATCCCCTTTGGCGCCCTGATGATGGAAAGAAACGGAGAATACTTTGGAAAAGTGGGTACTGGGTTCAGTGACCAGGATAGAAGAGATATACTGAAATTCCTCAAACAAAACGAAGCTCCCCTCCATGTGCCGGTACCGCCAGATGTGGAGGACCAGATACTCATCACCACCAAACCATTATTTGCCGAGATCAAAGTCAACGAACTCATCAAGGGGGGCAAGTCACCAAGGGCTCCGGTTTGGGTGAGGTTCCGGTGGGACTAGAATCAAAAAAATTTATTAGGTTTGAACTACTCATGGTCAATAACCAGTTAAGAATGGAAGAGTTGATATGCCAATCCATAAGGGATAAAAAAACTCCTGAAAATCCATTATAGAGGAGGACCTGAAATGATCATCGAGCCTTATGTTTACGGACGGGATTACCCAACTGGGTAGCCATCTAAACATGAGGATTAATATTTCTCATTTTTTTTCTCTTTTTTATTTAAATTCTGATTTTCTTACCAAAAAAAATGAAGTTTTTTTTCTAATCTATAATAATCCGAAATTTTTTTTATCCAGATAATGTAAGATATAAAGAACATGACAGATCTCTCTTTCTACGGCGGTGTCCGTGAAATAGGTGGTAATAAAATTAAAGTAGATGGAAAAGAGAATTCTTTCTTCTTTGATTTTGGATTGGCATTTGGAACAGCCAATGAATACCTTGATGAGTTTCTCCAGCCCCGTAAATCCAATGGGATAATGGATTTTGTAACCCTGGGTTTGTTACCCTGTATCAA
>WOYJ01000168.1 GCA_011620845.1 Methanobacteriaceae archaeon | reverse complement strand
ATTCATTAATTCTAAATAATTCTTTTTCTTTTAATTTAATACTAACCCCTACTTTTTTATGTGTTATTTTTTGAACTGGTAGAAAATAATAAAAACTTACGAAAACATATATTATCATAGGTGATTGGTAATATGTTGGATATTGGTATAATTGGCCGAAAAAGTGATGATTATCAAACTAAGTTTTTAAATGAGCTGATTCCTGGTGAAGAAATTTCGGGGGAAATATACATTGGAGAAATCAAGAAAACGTCCATTGAAAGATCAGAATCTTACCAATTTTATGTGATTCTAACTGACAACGACGACCAGAGGAAATGGATCTGCAGCCTGGTAACCTCTTACTACCCCGAAACAGGTAATATATACGGGGAAAAAGGGGGAAGGGTTTATACTTTCATCGATACTTTAAATCACGTGATAAACAACGACCCCTTAAATGTGCAGGACAGTTACTCGGTGAACTTCAAGACCTTCCGTGACGCAGTTAACGATAACGTATCCTCAGTCACGGTTAAAGCGGTGAGTCCACTAAATCCCCATGCAAAATACGTTAACCTGGCAGTGATCAGCGCACAACTAACAGATGAAACAACCAGACGTCGACCATCCAGCCTGGAAGATCTGGCCGATAAAAACGCGGTGATACGCATAGCCTACGCCAATATACGGGGGAAAGCAAAGGAGATCACATTACAGAACATTGCCGTTGAATTAAAATCCATGCAGGACCGGGATGAAATAACAAAACTCGAGTTTAAAAACGCTTTAAAGGAACTGGACGCTGTTAAACCGGGTTAAAATCAATTTTAAATTTTAGGAGTACAAATTTTTAGGAGTACAAATTAAAAATTCTTATTTCAGGAGTTCTTATTTCAGGAGTATGATTTTAAAATATCCTCAAATGACAAATAATCACTGAAAACTGGTTTTTCAGCTATATCTATTATCTTCTGGACATCCATATTATCCAGAACTGTGTTCATGGCGTGGAGGCAGAATTCTTCCAGCTTCATCTCCACCTCAGGGATATTGCCCCGTGCTTCTATTCTTATCCGGGGGATTAACTCCACGTAATCCACAACGATATTGTTAGCTATGTATTTCCGGGCGTTTTCTGCTATTTCATCGTCGTAAAACTTGTTTAAAATAACACCCTTAGTTTTAACCCCAAGTTTATCCAGCATCTTCACGTGACTGATAAGATCGATAGCCGCTGTTTCTATTCCTCCTTTATTACAGGGTGAAACAAGTAAAACTGGTATATTGCCCGCCCTTGCTATCTCAGCAGATGAGTAGGGTATTTTTTCGTTCAGCAGGCCGGTGAATATGCTCATAACACCCTCCACAATAACCAGATCATAATTTCTGGTTTTAAGGTCTTCTAAGACGGATTTCAGGTCCATCCAACCTAAGTGGCCAATCTTTATAGAGGAAAATTTCTCCATCTTTTCCTTGTTAAGGTACAGGGAGGGTACTATATCCCTTATATCCGGTCCCACCTTCAACACAGCAACTTTGTATCCCTTCTTCCGGAGGTTTCCCACTATACCTGTGGTCAGGAAGGTTTTACCTGAATCAGAGCCAGTGCTGGCCACCATTATCATGGGTGGGTATTCGACTGGGCTTTCCGGGTTAGATTTTGCTTTCTCAGATCCAGATGCTGATTTAACATTATAATCAGCGAATATATTGGTATTAACACCGATTTCCCTTCTGATCTTCTTTACATATTCCTGGTTCTGCCTGTGGATATCCAGGACATCTTCTTCACCAGCACCCATATAATCCAGTATGTTCTGTGTTATCTGTGGGTTTTCATCCAGGGAAGCGTGTAGCATGACACCCACCACGTTACCGTCGTCGTTTTTTACACCGGAGAGTATTTTTTGCGTTTGATCAGAATAATTCATCCTCTTAAGCAGGGAATAACATAGTGGAGGGGCATCTCCCTTTATATCACCATAGGTGTGGCAGTGAAAAGCGGTTATACGTTCATCGATCATTCCCTTGGTTAGAAAGGAGTCATCGACTATCTCCGCCTTCACCCTGTCGTTGCTGATCAGGGGGCTGAACTTAACGTCTAAGAGACCAACTCCCTCCTTGATGATGGGACAGGGAGATTTTCTCCCGATGTTGGTGCTGTTGGCCAGAACCTGGAACCCGGAGCACATACCCAGTACAAAGGAGCCTTGCTCTGCTATCTTCCGGATTTCGGTTTTAAGGTCTGAACTTATGGTCATGGATTCAACGATGCTCCCACCAGGTATTATCAGGCCATCCAATACTTTATGAGCTTTTACACCGTTCACCAGGCCGTTTTCATTTACGGTATGGGTGGGTAAGTGTCCGAAATCTTCAAATAAAGGCAGCGCACCTTTCACGTAGAGGATACCTATTTTCATCTTCTCGCTCTCGGATTTTTAAGTTCTTAGATTTCAAAAAAATAATCAAAGTTGTAGCCCTTCAAAGGCAGCCATCAGCTGCATTATCTTGGCATCTTCCAGGGGTTTGGCCTGGAACTGCAGTCCCACTGGGATTCCGTTTACTTCACCAGCCTTTATGCTCGCTGCTGGTATGCCGGCCAGGTTGGCTATGACGGTCAGGACATCGTAGGCGTACATCTCCATGGGTTCCAGGTCAGTGCCTAATTTATGGGGTAATTTCGGTACGGTGGGCCCCACAATGGCATCCACACCCTCCAGGAGTCTGGTGATTTCTTTCCTGATAAGCGACCTTGCCTGGAGGGCCTTTTTATAATATTTACCGCTGTATTCTTTCTGACTGATATATGAACCTATATATATTCTTCTAAGCACTTCTTCGCCGCAGACATCTTCTATTTTATACCCATATTTTCTTCCATCATATTTACGGGTGGCTGAGAAGAACTCCACATAGTTTATGAGGTAGTATGTAGGTAAGCATAAATCGATATGGTCGAAGCTTAATTCCACCACTTCGGCCCCGGCCTCCTCCATTTTATCGATGCTCCCCTGAATTATATCAACGATGGAGTCATCTGATACTTCCAGGAACTGTTTTACCACGCCCAGCTTCATACCTCTAAGTGAATCCTGTGCACCTTCACCGGTAAGCTCGGTGAAATCCGGTACATTCCAGTCTATGGTGGTGCATTCCCTTTCATCGAACCCCGCTATGGTATCGAGCATCATGGCTATGCCGCTGGCATCACTGGCAAAGGGACCGATCTGGTCCAGGCTCATGGCCAGATCCAGGAGGCCCTGCCTGGAAACAGCGCCGTATGTGGGTTTAAATCCCATCACCCCACAGTGTGAGGCGGGGTTTCTGATGGATCCCCCTGTATCTGATCCGATACTGAGATCACAAAGCCCAGCTGCTATGGCCGCTGCGCTTCCACCGCTGCTACCACCTGGTATACGGCCTTCTGCTGCCGGGTTCTGGGTGTGTCCAAAGTAGGATGTTTCTGTGGAGCTCCCCGCTGCAAACTCATCCATGTTGGTCATTCCAACTATTACACCACCTTCATCCTGAATTCTGTTAATGACGGTGGCGTTGTAGCTTCCCAGGTAATTTTCCAGGGTTTTGGATGCTGCGGTGATGTGGAAGTCCTCCACGTTTATGTTGCTCTTCACCCCTATTACCAGTCCGGCCAGTCTGCCAACCTTTTCTCCCTTCTTTATACGGGAATCGATGTTTTCTGCTGTTTCACGGGCTTTATCAAAATCCGTCTCCAGGTAAACGTTTAAACTGGAGTTCTTTTTCTCAATTTCCTGTATGTATTGCTCCAGGTTTTCTGAAGCTGTTATTTCATTAGTTTCAATTAATTCAGACTTTTCTAAAAGATTCATATGGCACACCAAACTGTGGGTAGAACATTTTTTAAGTTGTATGATAGTAGTTTTCTATTTTCCAATTATAGGAATTCTAGATTATTATAAATTAATTGGCCAAGGTATAAAAAGTTAGATGTAATCCAAATTTTATTTAAGAATTTATAGTTAAAAAAGGTAGGTGATATCTAAAACACCTAATAAATAGAGTAAACCGATGAGTACTGGTTGGTGGATGAAGTAGATGATTAAGGAGTGTCTACCCAAAAATGTGAACAACTTGACCGGTAAGTAACTAGAAAGATCTGGAAATTTAAACTTCCTCTGGTAATCCCTGTACAGGATGCTCCCTACGAATATTCCCAGTGAAACCACCCCCAGCCAGGGTAGTAATGGGAAGTAATCCACAGTAACTAGATTTTGGGGAATAAAACCCAGCCATAAGAGCCAGTCAAAGTTGAAGGTAAAAGTATGGAGGTAAATCCCTGCTACTATAAATATCAGCCCGGCGGCTAAATTCAGGTATTTATGATTTCTATTGGATTTTAAGAAAGGATACTGGAGGATTATAGTCAGTCCTATGAAGTGCAGGATGCCGAAGACTATGAATTCGGCCCTGATGAATATCCAGGTGGCCAGGGTAATCACCAACCCCAGAGAAAATATCCAAAGCCCTCTTTTCAGATATTTGAAGAAGAAATCTCTTTCACTGGAATAGATACGCAATAGTTCCGCCCGGGTGTAACTTAAATAGAGAGAGACACCCACTAAGAATATGAAGATGCCCGCTGTGATACGAGGAAAATACCATAAAAGTCCTGAAAAGATGTTTAAAGGATATATTCCGAAGAAGCTAAGGTCAAAGATGAAATGGTATGTAATCATAAGTATAACAGCCAGGCCGCGCAGAAAATCCACTTCCCAGAATCTTTCCTTTAAATTCATTGAATTTTTCTCCCATTATTGATATTTTCATTATTTTGCATCATATTATTTCCTGTCAAAATCTTTAATTTACTGGAAAGTCCAATTTATAATACAAATTAATTTTTTCATGGGAGAAAGAAAAAAATGTTAGAAACCCTTCTTTTAAAACAGAGCGAGATTCAAGAGCTTGCTGATATGAAAGAAATAATCGGCTATGTGGAAACAGCATATTCTGTTGATGCAAACCGTAAAGTACAGATGCCCCCTAAGATGTACCTGTTTTTCAACAAATACGAGGGCGACCTGCGTATTATGCCCTGCTTCATACGTGGCCTGGACCAGGCGGGAGTTAAAAATGTGAACGTCCACCCCCGGAATCCTCAAGAACATAATCTGCCAACGGTGATGGGATTAATTGAACTGGTAGACCCAAAAACCGGATTCCCCCTGGCCGTTATGGATGGAACCTGGATCACCAACATGAGGACCGGTGCCGCAGGTGGAGTGGCAACTAAATATTTAGCCAGAAAGGATTCAAAAATCCTGGGATTGGTTGGTGCAGGTATGCAGGCCTTAACACAGGTAATGGCCATAAAAGAGGTTATGGACATCAAAGAGGTAAAGGTTTCCTGTAGAACATGCACCCACCGGGAAAGCTTCGCCAAGATGATCAGGGATAACTTCGGTATTGAAGCCCGAGCGGTGGACACCATACAGGAAGCAGTTGAAGGTTCTGATGTCATATCAACCACCACCCCCAGTCGGGTGCCCATAGTTAAAAGAAGCTGGGTGGATGACGGAACCCATATTAATGCCATGGGTGCTGATGCTCCGGGTAAGCAGGAGCTTGAAAGCCATTTAATTGAAAAAGCCAAGATAGTCATTGATTGCTGGAGCCAGGCCAGCCACAGTGGTGAAATAAACATACAGGTCCATGAGGGGACCATTCGAAGAAGTGATATTCACGCCCGGATTGGGGAAATAGTGAATGGAAATAAGCCAGGAAGGGAATCTGATGAAGAAATAACCGTCTTTGACTCCACTGGTCTGGCTGTGCAGGACATAGTCACTGCCTGGAATATCCGTGAAAAAGCACTGAAAGCTGGTGTAGGTCAGACGATCAATTTCCTGGAATGAAGACAGAAAATATCATAAATAACATGGAAAATCCTGGAATAAACTATTGAAAATATCTGGAATAAACCAGCGAAAAACACATACACACAGTGAAATGAGATGTTAGAGCTAATCTTATTTATTCTCACTTCTTTTGGAGTGGGATTATCAGGGGCCTTAGTGCCCGGGCCGATGCTGACGGTGACTGTTTCAGATTCTGTCAAAAAGGGATTTTTAACAGGACCGTTGGTGGTTTTAGGCCATTTTATCACGGAACTTATTCTGATAATCTTCATTTTAGCCGGTTTTAGCTGGCTGGTTGGCTCTGCAGAAGTTGCTATAATAATAGGGACTTTGGGGGGTATAATGCTTATTTACATGGGTTATATCACTTCAAAATCCACTGTTGACCTCAACGATGTTTCTGATACAGAAGAACCATCCAGTAAGTATGGATCGGTCCTGAAGGGGATTGTAACCAGCGTTTCCAATCCATATTTCTTCATCTGGTGGGCTACCATTGGCCTGGCCTTCTTATTCAAGGGTGTGGAAATGGCGGGTCTGGTAGGATTAATTGGATTTATAATAGGGCACTGGTCAGCTGATCTTGGCTGGTTTAGTGCGGTTTCCTTTTTCAGCAGTAAAGGATCCACTGTTATGAGTGAAAAGCAGTATAGCCTTATAATGAAAATTTGTGGGTTATTTTTAATAGTCTTAGGCGCCTACTTCCTTATCACCGCACAGTTGAATATGGTGAACTTCCGACTTTATTGATAAAACTTTAAAACCTATATTAATCAAGTGAATTTTATGCAACAGGCAAAGGCAGTGGTCTTCGATAATTCCGGCACCCTTATTAGAAGGTATCATGTCGTGAAAAACATTAAAACAGGAGTTATCTGCGATCATATCAGTACCATTGACATAGTTGATTATAAAACAACAAATAGGGTGCTGGTTGTACTGCAAACTGACCCTACAAAATGTGTGATGAAGGCAAAACCCCAGCAGACCATCCGCCATTTTCTAGAGAAAAATAAAGTAGATATCGATGTGAGCTACTCCAGTAAGGATATCGATAAAGAGTTAATACTGGATATCCTTAAAAACGACCAGTCCCGGGTATCCGATATCCAGGATACTGTAAACGCGGTGATAAAAAAACATTACAACGTACAGATCTGCAGCGGATCTGGATTCATAATGAACGTCGATAGTGGAGAAATTGAATTCACCATAACTGCAGGTGGGAAAATTTTCAAAGAAGTCCCCCAGGTGATTAAAGAACTCATAAATCGGGGTGTTGAAATTTATGTTGCCTCAGGAGATCGGACCAAATCATTAGAGGAACTGGCAGAGTATATACATATCCCCCGTGATAATGTGTGCGGTACTGCTGATTCATGGGACAAAAGAGACATCGTCCGACATCTTAAACAATATTACAAGGTTATGATGGTGGGTAACAGTTCCAATGATTTACTTGCAATTGAAGAAGCAGATGTGGGTGTTTTAACTCTTCAGCAAGGGGAAGATGTCCCGGAAAAATTGTACAACATGGCAGATGTGGTTGTTTATAATATAAAGGATATTCTGGATATTGATTTTTAAAATTTTTTTTGTCTTATTTTTTAAATTTTTACATGGTTTTTCTACAGTAGAAAAACTAGCCGGTAACTTGTTCTACAGTAGAAAGATGAAGTATGAAAAATCAATTAAAAATGAATCCTTTTAACAAAGAAAGTAGCTATATAAACCATTGGACTAAATTCCGGTGTGATAAAAGCTAATCCTATGGCTATCAATGCACAAATAGGTAAGGTTAAATTTACAATTTTTTGGGATTTTATGAAATCTTCGTCCACAGTTTCATCAATGAAATTATGTCTAACCGCATAATGCCAGTTCAGATTAAAAAGTGCCCCAATTAAAAATAAATTTAAATGAAAAAATACCATTGGAACGGCCAGATAACCATAATCTCCCACTAAGTTCGTGGAAAATGGTACCAATGCCACCAATAAAAGCCAAAATACATTTATCCATAGTAAATTCTGGTCTGTTTTTTTAATGAGATTGAACTGTGAATGGTTGATTCTCCAGAATGTCGCCAGAAGAAGAAAACTCAAAATATAGATGAAAAATTGGGGAGTCATCCCGCTGAGGACATCTAGAATTTGAGCGTTGGTGGCAGGATAAGGAATTTGAGGAACATTAAGACTCAAAACCAGAAGCGTCATGGCTATGGCGAAAATACCATCTACCAAAGTCTCAATACGTTTGGTGTTGGTCATTGAAACGTTTGTATTACCTGATTTCATGGCTCTATATTCAGTTACATTATCTACTGTAGAAAATGTTTACATGTAATCTTTATTCCATATCAATCAACTCATAATCCATAGATCCTAAACCTATCTCTTCGGCGTATTTCAGCTGGATAACCCCGTCGACCTGTTTCCAGACACCTTTAAATTTATCGGCGTCTTCCTCATAATTACCATGTAAAAGTGAGTGTTTAAATCCTTTTTGCTGGTTTACCAGGTTGAAACTGGCATGGTCTACGGCTACAGGATCAGTCGATGCTAAAATACCGATATCCGGGACTAAGGGAGCATCACTCCAGGGTACACAGTCACAGTCTGGCGTGATATCCGTGAGGAAGTTGATGTACCCCACCTTACCGGGCTTGTCTTTAACTGCTCCATAGGAGTACTCCATCATCCTTTCCATGAATATGGGTATATCCTCCCAGTTTAAGGTGATGGCCGAGTCCGGGCATAACTCCAGGCAGTTGTTACAGGCGATACACATATCGTGATCTATCTGGGCTTTGTCATCATGTAGATACATGGCATAGGTGGGACATTCACCTATACAAACACCGCATGCATTACACGCATCGGTTATCACTGGTTTATTCATTTTATGCTGCTCAATTTTCCCAGGGGCAGCTGCACAACCCATAGCCAGGTTCTTAAGCGCACCCCCAAACCCGCTCATGGCATGGCCCTTGAAGTGTGACATTACAATCATGCTATCAGCGCTTAAGATGTCCCCTGCGATTTTAGCCTGTTTGAAATGTTTTAAACCCACTCCCACCGGTTTCCAGTTTTCACCCTGTAATCCGTCGGCAATAATCAGGGGAGCCCCAGAAACTGAGTAATCAAAACCGTTCAATATAGCTGTCTCCAGGTGGTCGGCTGAATTATGCCGGCTCCCATAGTACAACGTGTTGGTATCGGTTAAAAATGGCTTACCCTTGTTTTCCAATACCTTCTCCACCACAGCCCTTATGAAGATTGGTTTGATGAAGGAATCATTCCCTTTTTCACCGAAGTGGAGTTTGATGGCTGTTAAATCATTCATACCAACCAGTTTATCAAGACCGCCTTCATCGAAGAGTCTTTTTATTTTATTTACCTTGTTTTCATGCTGGCTTCTGGACCTTAAATCAGCAAAATAAACTTTACTGGACATGGACTACTCCCCTTGAATTTATAAAAATTTCTTTGCTTTTTAAAACATTTTCATAATTGTTGAGTTCAATTATAACATTGTCTATTCCTTTTAATAAATTTAAATTAAGGTTGCCCTCCCCCAAACTCAGATGCTGATCCTTTTCCCCGTTGTTATCACTTAAATGGTAGTAACTGATATTTTCCAGGGACAGGAAGGGTTCTACATCTCCATTAGTGTTGGCATGTCCCAGGTCGACAGTTGCATGTGCACCCGTTTCTTTAATGAAATATGAATGTTCCTGGGCAGTGTTGCAGAAGTAAGCGTATCTGTTGGGCATATTTTCCACCGATAACAGTACACCTCTGTCTTTTGCATATTGGTTGGCTTCAGTTAATGTTTCTACAGAATAAAATTTCCCCATTTCCCTCACCCTATCCTCCAACCTGTGGATTAATCCAGGATGGGTGGTTACTGCCTTTGCTCCTATCATTACGGCTATATCAATGGTCTCTTTTGTTTGGATCAACGTTTCCTCCCTCATCCCAGGGTTGAGGCTGGCCGGGTTCATGTCAATGGTGGGTGAGTGAAGGTAAATATCGATGTCGTAGGATTCAAATATTTGAAAAGCTTCAGGACCAAAGCTTAACGCTACCCGGGGCCAGGTATGCGGCCCTTCACAGAGTATCTCCATCATATTAAACCCATCACGAGAAGCAGTCTCCAGCCATTCTTCAAATGATTTCATAAAGAGAGAAAGTGTAGAAAAACCTAGTTTCATCATCGAACTCCTGTTTTAATTGTTACAATCGTCTTTTAATCTTTTTGACTCTTTTAATTTTCTATAATTATTATTCATGATTCAATAGGTTTATATAATAAAACGATATATCAAGATAATCTATATCAAAAATTGATATATATTTTTTCGTCATATAATTCTGGAGTGAAAATTAATGAGAGAAGATTCTAATTCCCCCGATGGATCGAATCTAAGAGATAACTCTTTAGAAAATATTGAAACCGATAAAAAAACATTCAAGGAAGAAATCAAAAATTTGAGTAGAACTGATAAGAAGATGATTAGAGGATTCATGAGAGGTTTTGGTAAAATCATTATCCTGTGGCTTATAAGTAAAAATAGACAGCATGGATATGAAATAATGACCCAACTTCATAATGCCGCTTCTGTTGATACTAAAATGCCCAGTGCCAGTATGATTTATCCTGTACTGCATGGTCTAGAAAGAAAAGGACTGATAAAGGGAACCTGGGAACATCACGGGAAGAGAAAGGTAAAATATTATGAAATAACCTCCGAAGGAAAAGAAAGTCTGGAAAGAATCAAAAACCTAATTTCTAAAAGGCAAGACCCGGGTGAAACCAACCTATATCAAGAATTCATGGAAGATATGTTTTCCCTTAAAAAAGTAAAAAATTGAGTAGCAAGAAATTGAGGAATATAACATGAAATATGCTATCGAAACCTTCGACCTGACCAAAAAATACGGAGATTTTTTGGCAGTCAACGAATTAAACCTTAAAGTAGAAGACAAAAGTATATTTGGTTTTTTAGGCCCTAATGGTGCCGGGAAAACCACAACAATTAAGATGCTAACCTGCCTTATACAACCAACATCTGGAACAGCTGAAGTATCTGGATATGATGTGGTAGACAGTCCAAATGATGTAAGGCAGAAGATAGGGATGGTCCCCCAGCTAGTAAGTTTATACGGGGATTTAACCGCACGGGAAAATGCAGAACTATGCGCAGACTACTATGGACTGCCAGAAGACCTTAAAGAAGAAAGGATAAACAACCTGATGGAACTGGTGGACATCAAATATGCACAGAACAAGCTGGTAAGACAGCTTTCCGGGGGGCAAAAGCAGAAAGTTTCTGTGGTAGCCAGTCTGATACACCAACCAGACATCCTGTTTTTAGACGAACCCACCATAGGCCTGGACCCCACTACCAAAGCGGTGCTCTGGGAACTGATTCAGGAACTGAACGATACCGGTCACACCATAATTCTCTGCTCCCACGACATGTACGAAGTAGACATGCTCTGTGATCATGTGGGCATAATAGATAAAGGTCTTTTAGCAGCGTATGATACGCCACAAAGACTTAAAGATGAAATACTTGAAGATAATGGTTCTACAACCGGGATGAATATCAGCAAGATCATGAAAGAACTGGAAGAGAACTCAAATGTAGCAGAAGTTCCCTCATTCAGTAAACTTAAAAGGAGCATGCTGGAAGCTGAAATGGCCAATGCCAGGGAAATAAGTATGAAAATCGACAACCTATGCGATCCCATGATACAGGAACTCGAAAAACTTCCATTTATATTTGAAATAACCCCCCATCAATCTGGAAGGGTGAGTATGAAAATCAGCAACTCCCCTGATGCAGTTACCGCCGTTCTAAATACCATCATAAAAAATGACGGTGACATCTCATCCATATCAACAAAAGACCCTTCCTTAGAGGATGTTTTCACGAAAGTAACCACCAGACACGAAGTGGAAGGTGAATAAAAATGATAGAAGGCAAAAAATTTATGTGGATGCTCAAAAAGGATCTTCTAGTCCTTTGGAGACACAAACCACGTTTACTTTCCATGCTCCTTTTCCCCATACTGATGATCGCTCTGTTTGGTTATGGTATGGGTGGAACAATTGATAACCTCCCCGTCGTGGTTGTAGCACAAAGCGACGGACCAGTAACTGACCAGACATTGAGCGCCATTAAAGGTTTGGAACTGTACAATGTGAAGGATATCATAAATGACCCAGATGTAGGTAAGCAGATGGTTAGAGATGGGCAGGCGAAAGCCGCTATAATACTTCCAAGTGATTATGAGGATATGGGTAGTTCGCAGGCTAAAGCTGTGACCATATATGTGGATTCATCGGATCAAATGGCCACACAGGTTTTGGTTCCTTCCACTGAAGCACTTTTCACCAGGATATCCACTGAAATGGGCCTTGCAAAAATTCAGGCCACTGCACAAATGACCCAAAATCCTGCTCTTATGGGTATAAGTTACCAGGGGATAACCAGTGCTATAAACTTCCAGATTGTGAAACAGTACGGTGATATTAAGTATATAGACTATTTAGTACCTGCAATTATAGCTATGACCGTTATGATGGGTGCTATGATGAGTATGGGTGAATCAATTGCAGGAGAACGTGAACGTGGGGAATTAGCCCGACTATTCATGACACCCACCAGTATTGCTACAGTTGTAGGTGGTAAAATAGCATCCAGACTGGTTATACAAATTATAAGTGCCCTGATACTTCTCGGTGCAGCCATTGCGCTGTTTGGAATCACAATTAACGGCAGTATGGTTCTCACCATATTACTGCTGATAGTTACTGCACTCTGCTTTGTAGGGTTTGGAATCATGATTTCCGCCAGAGTCAGCACCCAGGAGGACTATGTACAAATGGTGATGCCTTTCAGCATGCCCATGATGTTCATATCGGGAGTATTCTATCCACTAGAAACCATGCCCTGGATATTCCAACAAGTAGCTAAGATAGCACCGTTAACTTATGCCAACGACGCATTAAGGGGTGTGATGTTAAAAGGAGCAGGCATAGGAGATATATGGGTTGATATAGCTGTACTTCTAGGGTTCACTGCATTATTCTTCCTGATGGGCGTGTTCAGGTTTAACAGAGATATTTAATGAATTAGATAGAAAAAATAGGTGATTATAAAATGATTGGAAAAAATGATAAGATCATTGGACTCATTATGGTTGGTATTTTAGCCTCCGTAATTACCCTCGCACCGGTAGCAGCTGCTGATTGGCCCATATTCCATCAGAATATTGATCATACCGGTTCTTTAGTACAACCGGGTGATTTCTCCCCGACTATCTGGAACTTCAACGCTGGCGACATTATACAATCCTCACCAGCCATAAAAGACAAAACAATCTTCTTCGGCTCCCACAACGGAATAATATACGCCGTCAATATGGAAGACTGTACTAAAACATGGGAATATAAAACAGAAGGATCGGTAATTTCATCTCCAGCCCTGGTTAATGATACGCTGTATATAGGATCCTCAGATGGCAATATATATGCACTTAATACAGCCAATGGTGAATTGAAATGGAAATACAAAACTGGTGGTGCAGTTGAATCATCTCCATCAGTGGTAAATGGGACACTTTATGTGGGATCTGATGATAAAATCATCTACGCCATAAATGCTGATGACGGAACTTTGTTATGGAATTACGGGACTGGAAAGGAAGTCAAATCATCACCAGCAGTAGTTAACGATACATTATATGTAGGATCTGATGATGGGATAATTTATGCATTAGGTGCCGGGAACGGGAGTTTAATCTGGCATTACACCACTGGTGATAAAGTCCAATCATCACCCTCCATCTACAACGGAACATTATACGTAGGTTCTAATGACGGGAAACTATATGCCCTGAATACAACCAGCGGAACTGTTAACTGGACTTACTCCATGGGAAAACCCGTCTCCGCATCACCCACCATAGATGAGTTCAACTACAACCTGTACATCGGAGCAGATAACGGCCAGTTTTCCTGCCTGGACACCAGAACCGGGGAACATAAATGGTCAATCCAGACTGGTACAGCAATTGAATCTACCGCAGCACTCTCCGGCAACCGTACGGTATTTGGATCAGACAATGGAAAATTGTACGTAGTCAACAAGTTTAGTGGTACTGTGGATTGGACTTACGAGCCAGGATACTATTTATTCAACGCACCCATCCGATCTTCGCCTGCTTCCTATGGAAATATGACCTACTTTGGGAGTAACGATGGATATCTCTACGCAGTGAATATAGAAAAACAGGACTCACCAACATCCATATGGGCTTACTATATTGTTGCGATTTTAGTTATCATCGTTGCGGTGATAATCGCTCTGAGAATATTAAGAACCAGGTTTAAGGGACAATAATTTAATTTAAGGGGTATCCCCTATTAATTTAAAGGATATCCTCTATTAATTTAAGGGATTTAAGGTGCCCTATAAAAGGTTTT
>WOYJ01000117.1:4859-14402 GCA_011620845.1 Methanobacteriaceae archaeon | reverse complement strand
GAAATAACCATAAAATTATATTATTTCAAAATCTAACTTCCAACTACATGCACCACGATGAAGTTGAAGATGCCCGTAAGCTAGAAAAAGAGCTACTGAAGAGGCACGAAGGAAAGGATCTGGATGAAATCTTCAAGGGAGAAACCTGTAAAACACCACAGGGGTCCTGCTATAAAATAGAAGAATCAAAGAAGTTCAAGATCAAACGTATAGAAAGGGATAAAGCTAAAAAGGCACTCTTATGTGATTTGAAAATCCTACATGGGATAGGAGATTATAAAGAACAAAACCTTAAGAGTAAGGGTTACAAAACCATAGAAGACCTGGTAGACCACCCCCAACACGCCAGGAAGGCGGAGGAATTCCTGTGCAAACTCGACGAGTCTCCCCTGGACTGTATAAGGGACTGTTTTAACGGCAGCCACCCCAAACAGTTGTACTCATCTTCTTTCAGGGAAGTGGATGACTTCCTGTTTTTTGATATAGAGACCCTGGGACTTAAAGATGAGCCATTAATCCTCATTGGCACGGCCCGTATCACAGACGGCCATATAAAAGTCACCCAATATTTGGCAACAGGTTTAGATGATGAAAAACCTGTAATCGGCAACTTCCTGGAAGACTTAAATAAAGAAACAGTGTTCGTATCCTTCAACGGCCGAGGTTTCGACCTTCCATTCATCAGAACCAGGGCGTACCACCACGGCATCCGCCGAAACCTGAGTCACCACCACCTAGATCTCCTGTACTTCTCCAGACGCACCTGGGGCGGTACACTACCTAACTGCCGACTGCAGACCCTAGAAAAACATCTTTTTGACCTGCACAGGCATGAAGACGTCCCCAGCAGCCAGGTGCCAGCTTTCTACAGGACATACATGAAGACGGGTAACATAGGGCCTTTAGTTCCCATAGTAGAGCACAACAAAATAGACGTTATCACCCTGGCCAGGATATTATCTAAATTACAGGAAGATATGGTATGATCACCGATTTATCAGAAAATTAAATTCCATACAGGACATAAGTATGGATCGATCGCTCTCCTCTTTTACTAAGCTTTCGGATGATACCATGTCCTGGAAAAAATTTTGCGAAAAAAAAACCATCAGTCATCTTTAAAAGGTAAGTAAGGGCGAAAAAGGCCTTAAAAAGGTGTTAGGAACACCTGCACTGCTTTTAATGGGATTGGGTGTTATTATAGGGGTGGGTATATTCATACTAACCGGGGTTGCTTCTGCCAATTATTCAGGGCCTGCCCTGGTTGTTTCCTTTGCAATTGCCGGGACGGCCTGCCTATTTACGACCCTCTGTTATGCGGAGTTTGCATCCCTGGTACCGGTGGCAGACAGTGCCTACACCTACAGCTACGTTACTCTGGGGGGGTTACTGGCCTGGATCATAGGATGGGACCTTATGCTGGAATATCTGGTTATAGTGGCCGTAATAGCAGTGGGGTGGTCGGGTTACATCGTGAGTTTACTAACCACCCTGGGTTTGAACCTGCCTGCACAGTTCATCAATCCTCCGGGAGTAGAAGGAGGGCTTATTAACTTACCGGCGGTTATAATCATCGGATTTTTATTGTTGTTATTGATTAAAGGTAGTAAAGAAAGCTCCTGCTTTAACACGGTTATAGTGATGATTAAACTCGCGATTATCCTCATCTTCATAAGTATAGGGGTAAACTACATCAACCCGGCAAATTACCATCCCTTCCTATCTTATGGTTGGACTGGGGTGTTTCAGGGGGCGGCCATAATATCTTTCGTCATGTCCCTGGATGGCCTACTCCCCCCCCTTTCTTTTCAAAGCTTCATAAAAACTTCAAAACCCTCCATAAATAGTATAATCATTGGGGGAGTAGTTGCCATGGTAATAGCACTTTTCTTTCCCATAACTGATATAGCGGAACTGGTTAACACCGGAACACTGGCTGCTTTCATCATAGTGTCTGCATCGGTAATTGTTTTAAGAAGGCAGAGGCCGGATCTGGAACGTACCTTCAAAAACCCCATTGGTACCCCTGGTACCTATCCTGTCCATAATCTTCTGCCTGTTCCTGGTGGCGGAGTTTCCCACCATCACCCACCTGAGATTCGTGGTCTGGCTGGCCATTGGATTGGTTATCTACTACTTCTATGGGAGGAAGAAGCCATCTCAATGTGGAGGGTGTACCATCAGAAATTATTGAAGATGATTGAACTCCTTTGAGATGGTAGGAGGTTGACCAGCTTGGAAAAATTTACCAAAAACTCTCGGAAATTATTTATTTCTTAAAAAACAACAAATAGACTGAGGAGGACAATAGATGTCAGATGATGAGCAAAATAAAGAATTTAAAAGGGCGAACTTCGCCGCAGGATGCTTCTGGGGAGTAGAAGAAGCATTCAGATGCCTCAATGGCGTTGTATCCACCATGGTTGGGTATATGGGTGGTGACTTTGAAAACCCCACCTATGAGGATGTCTGCACCGGAAAAACGGGCCATGCAGAGACTGTGGAGGTAGTCTACGATCCTTCCCTGATATCCTATAACGAGCTTTTAGCTGTTTTTTGGAACAATCACGACCCCACCACGCCTAACCAGCAGGGTCCTGATGTGGGGAGTCAATACCGGTCTTTGATCTTTTACTATGATGATGAACAGAAGGAATTGGCACTAAAATCAAAGGAAAAAGTGCAAAAACGACTCAACAGGGAGATCGTTACTGAGATTGTACCGGCCACCACTTTTTATCAGGCGGAGGATTACCATCAGCAGTACCTGGCAAAGCGAGGCCAAAAAACCTGCAGATTCTAAAAAAAAAGGTGATTTGATTGGTTGATATTCAGGAATTCTTTAAAAGGGATAGGTTCGCAGAGCACTGCGGTATCAAACTGGTTGAAGTTTCACCAGGAAGTGCCCGGGCGGAAATGGAAATTAAAGAAGAACATTTAAACGGTTTAAACACAGTCCACGGCGGTGCCATATTTACCCTGGCCGATCTCACCTTTGGAGCGGCTGCAAACTCTTACGGCGCAGCCACGGTGGCCATCAATGTCAGTATAACTTATATGGTCGCTATAACTAAGGGAAAAATCACGGCTGTGGCCCGGGAAATATCAAGGAACCCCAAGCTTTCCACCTACACCATCGATATTTTTAATGAGGAGGGTGAAGTGGCTGCGGTATTCCAGGGACTGGCCTACCAGAAAAAGCAAAGTCTTGATGAGTTGATTTAAAGCCACTTTCAATTGTTTTAAACAGTTTAATTTACCTTTTAAAAAAAGATGTAAAGGGAGGGTTACTTTATAGCCCTGCTCTTTCTACAATTACATCTGCTACTTCTTTAGCTGATTTAAATGGGAAATCATCAGCTGTTAGGACCTGACCGGCGTCTCCAGCTTTTAACTTAACATCTCCAGCTTGGCAGGTGGTTTCTGCTCCATCTGGGAAGGAGGCTAATAATTTTTCTGGTGTTTCAATTGGGAAAGTTGCCCCGGCCAGTGCTCCGACGATCTGTGCGTGTATTTCTTCTTTTACTCCCATCTTCATTCATCTCCTAGATTTTTTAATTTACAATATTACATAGTGCTGAATAGAAATATATATTAAACCGTCACTAGAATATACAAAGTATAGTTTAATACACTCGTATAACTTTTTAAGTTAAGAAAGAAACCTTTAATAACACCTAAACATATAACAGAATACTATGGAAAATGTAAACAAGCTGGATACAAGAGAGATCTACGACACCAGAGCAAAACTCGAAGCCATCCACCAGGATATCAAACGATTAATCGAAAAATCAAACCAGGATTACCTAAATATCATGTTAAACAACATGAAAGAGGATATCATCGATTCCATCACCACCTACATAACCGAAGATATCCAGGGAACACTGGAGAGAAACATGGTGGATCCCTGTAATATGCGGGAAACCTGTAAATCCAGGTTTAGCAAATTCTTAGAGGATAATGCTGAACTAATAAAGGAGACAAACGTAACCAAAGAAGCCATAGAAAAGAAGAGGCAGGAACTAAACGATATAAAGGAAACAGCCCCTTACGACAGATGTGAAGCCTGTTTTTCTGAGGTAAGATCACTCTTCGACAAGCAACTGAACCTGATTGGCTCCATGGAGATCTATAGCGACGATAACCCGGAAGATAAAATGGAAATAGCATCCATTCCTGATGAAACTATGGTCAAAACTGTCTTAGAACCCATCTCCAATAAGCAGAGACTCCAGATCCTGAAATCCATGGCCGCAGAGACCAGGACCTTCACCGCCCTATCCGAGTTAACCGGACTCCGCGGAGGGAACCTGTTATTCCACATTCAGAAACTAATGGAAAACAGTCTCATCATCCAGAGACATGAACGGGGAGACTACATGATAACCAAGAAAGGTTACAACCTGCTGGTGATGCTCTCTAACTTTCAAAAATATCTGGACTAAATTCAAAAATACAGGACTAAAGTAGATTAACATGGAAATCCAAGAAAAAGACCTGCAGGAACTACAGGAAAAACTCATACTCATCTACAAATTCGTTACACAAGAGAAGCTGTATGAAAAATTCTTTTTTGAAGATTGCAACCTGGAAAGGCCATATAAGTATAAGAACAGGTGGATAGAAGAACTGGTACAGATGGATGATTCGGTTGAATTTCTTAAAACGTGTATCATTGAGGTAGAGGAACTTAAAGGGACCAGAGTTGAAGATATCTCTTTCATCGATATCTTTGAAGATCAGGATACAGAAAGCCTGCTTGACAAGTACGGGTTAGTTAACCTGGAGGATGTGGAGGATTTAGATTTAACTGTTTTACTGGAATACTTCTAGGTGTGACCAATTCTTATCACCCTTTCCGGGGTAACGATCATGTCTATTTTCTTATCATGGGGTTCCAGAGGTACTTTTTCTATGATCTGAGCTTCATGAACTGTGGTTGCTACCGGTGTTTCTTCAGTAATCGCCTCTTCACGTAAAAGATGCTCTATCTCTTGATCCCCATATCCACCGCCCTTTCCCAGCCTCCCTCCATTAAGATCAACCGCCACGGAACCCTCCACCACCAGGTCTACAGTGGGAAAATCCTGCACTCTCCTGGCTATCTCAAAAGCCCCTTTAATGGTGGAAGCCCTGCTTTCCCGGCCAGAAGCATCACCCGGGCCGATGTATAGATATCCATGCTTTAGCTTAGGGGATGCCATGATCAGTGCCTTGCCATCCCGGAGGGCGTATTCGCGCACCTTTCTCTGGGCCTGATCCGGACTGGAGAACACCACCCGGGAATCCTTCCATTCTGGAGTGTCCCTGAGCATATTAGCAGCCTTAAGTGCCCCTTTGAAATTGGGGATTCTACCATAATCAGTTTTCCGGTGGGTAAATCCCCTCTCTCCCAGGAGATTCCAGATTTCTTCCCTTAATTTCCCTTTATCATCCATTTATATTCCTCATTTACAGATTAAATAAGTTTTAAACATTAAATTGTTAGGAAATTTCCCATAATATTTATAAGGATGGAGGCAGTAAAATACATTTAATATTTTCTAAATATTTCTTCTAGATTTTAAAAATAACATCCCAAAATTATTCAATCCGAATTAAACAAAGGTATAAAAGATTAATCAAGAATTAATTCTAAAGAGTAGTGATTTAATGGCAGGAATAGTAGGATATGGAATTTATATTCCTTCATACAGGATAAAAGTTGAAGAAATAGCCAAGGTATGGGGAGATAACCCAGCAGCTATTTCAAGGGGACTGGTTGTACAGGAAAAATCTGTACCTGGACCAGATGAAGATACAGCAACGATATCAGTCGAAGCCGCAAGAAATGCGCTTAAAAGGGCTTCCATCGACCCCCAGAAAATCGGTGCAATCTACGTGGGATCAGAATCCCACCCCTATGCAGTCAAACCAACGGCGACCATCGTAGCCGATGCAGTGGAGGCCACACCCAACCTCACCGCGGCAGACCTGGAATTTGCATGTAAAGCAGGAACCGCGGGTATGCAGATCTGCATGGGCTTGGTTGACTCTGGCCAGGTAGAATATGGACTTGCCGTAGGTGCTGATACAGCACAGGGCGCTCCCAGTGATGCCTTAGAATATACAGCATCCGCAGGAGGAGCTGCCTATTTAATAGGAAAAGAGGATACAGTTGCTGACTTCGAGGGGACCTGCAGTTACACCACAGACACCCCTGACTTCTACAGACGTGAGGGAAAACCCTACCCCAAACATGGGGGCAGATTCACCGGTGAACCCGCCTACTTCAAACACGTATTATCCGGTGCAAAAACCCTCTTCGACCAGATGGGTACAGAAGCCTCAGATTATGATTACGCAATTTTCCACCAGCCAAACGGAAAATTCTACATCCGCGCTGCCAGAAAATTAGGATTTACAGAAGAACAGTACAAAACAGGACTTTTAACCCCTGTTATTGGAAACACTTACTCTGGTGCAACACCGTTAGGTTTGGCGGCGGTACTGGATATAGCAGAGCCAGGTGATAGAATAATGGCAGTTTCCTATGGTTCCGGTGCTGGAAGTGATGCATTCTCTATCACAGTAAACGATAACATTGAAGAGAAGAGGGAACTGGCACCTAAAGTTCAAGATATGGTGGAGAAGAAACACTACGTTGATTACGCGGTTTATGCTAAGTTTAAAGGAAAATTACGAATGGCAGGTTTAACAGAAGACTAATTCTTTTTAGGGAGGAATTTGATGAGAGACGTTGCAATTATAGGCGTGTCCCAGACTAAATTCGGAGAGCTCTGGGACGTATCATTTAGGGATTTGATAAGTGAGGCCGGTTTGAAGGCCATAGAGGATGCCGGTATTGAAGGGAGGGATCTGGAGGCCATGTTCGTAGGTAACATGTCCGCGGGACTCTTCGTGGAACAGGAACACATCGCATCTCTCATAGCAGATCAGGTAGGTCTAAACCCCATCCCCTGTACCCGGGTGGAGGCAGCCTGTGCCTCTGGAGGATTGGCCCTTAGAAACGGTATCATGGCGGTTGCATCCGGATACCATGACATCGTGATATCCGCGGGTGTGGAGAAGATGACCGACGTGGTGGATCCTACACCGGTAATTTCTACAGCTGCAGACCAGGAATGGGAGGTACAGCAGGGAGCGAATTTTCCATCACTCTATGCTATGATGGCTAGGAGGCACATGTATGAATATGGAACCACCAGGGAACAATTGGCCATGTTTAGTGTGGTTAACCATAAAAATGGGGCGCTCAACCCCCTGGCACAGTTTCCCATGGAGATCACAGTTGATCAGGTGTTAAATTCAAGCATGGTAGCAGACCCGTTAAGATTACTGGATTGTTCACCCGTAACCGACGGTGCAGCGGCAGTTGCCCTTTGTCCGGCAGAAGATGCCCATAAATACACGGACACCCCAATATATGTTAAAGGGTCTGGCCAGGCCTCTGGAACCATAGCACTCCACGAGCGAAGGGATATCACCACCATCGACTCCACAGTCCATGCTGCAAAGAGAGCCTATAATATGGCTGGCTTACAACCAAAGGACATGGACTTGGCAGAAGTGCATGACTGTTTCAGTATAAACGGTTTACTGGCCATAGAAGACCTGGGATTTGTAGAAAAAGGACAGGGTGGACCAGCCGTAGAAGAAGGTTTAACCGAGCGTGATGGGAAGATACCCATCAACCCCTCTGGAGGCTTAAAATCAAGGGGACACCCACTGGGAGCTACCGGTATAGCCCAAACCGCTGAGATCGTCTGGCAGTTACGTGGTGAAGCCGGTAAGAGACAGATAGATGGTGCAGAAATAGGACTGACTCACAACATTGGTGGAACCGGCGGAACTGCTGCGGTGCATATATTCTCCAATTAGAAAGCCTAAGAATAAGATCTATTTTTTTTCTATTTTTGAAAATAAAATTAAAAGAAGAGGAATTTATCTTTTCCTCTTATATAGCTACGTAGTTGGGTAGTTTCTTGTTTTGTCCATAGTAGTTTATCACTTTAGCGTACATGTAGACTAATTTGCTGAAGGGTATATTTCCCAATCTGGTTGCTGCGTAGTTAGGCGCTCTTTTATTTTTGTTTATGAAGGTTTTGATGTTCTGGGCGACGGTGAGGTAGTTACTCACTCCGCCGGACCGGTAGTATCCCTGTGGCTTTGGTGCTTTTCCCACGGTGGTTACGTTAATGGGTTTCAGGTTCTTTTTGCTGATGTTTAAAGTGGCTGTGGTTAGCAGTTTGAGTAGCTGGGGCATGGTCAGGGTTTGTCCTGCTACCTTAAGGTTTGCTGGTAGTTTCTTGTTTTTCTCATAGTACTTTTTGATTTGACTGGAGGCTTTTATTAGCTCTGAAAGTGGTACTGCTTTAGGCACATTGAAACTGATGGTTATTATGCCCATTGGTGTTTTCCAGGTGGACTCTGTTAGTGTTGCCTTGTTGGTAACTGTTCCTATCTGGTTTACCGTGGCTTTGATGTCGAGTTTGGCTGTTTGTCCTGGTTTGAGTGTTCCAATGGTCCAGGTGTTGGATTTGTAGGATCCTCTGGTTGCTGTTGCACTAACAAACTTTAATCCTGATGGCAGCTTGTCGTATACGGAAATTCCGGCTACACTGGTTGGGCCGTTGTTTTTAACTGTTATGTAGTAGTGTATGGTGTCACCGTAGTAGTGTGTTCCCCCATTGGCTGACGCTATGAAGGCCAGGTTGGGGTATACTGAGATATTGGTAGATACTGTTTGGTTATCAACTGTGGCTTTAACAGTGGCGTTACCCAGGTTTTTTGCAGTGAAAGTGGATGTTCTACCACCGTTAACCATAATGCTCTGTGAGGGGCTGATGGTTCCATTAGTAGCGGTGAATGTCACTGGTAATCCGTTAGGGACGTGTCCATTTTTAGGGTCGTGGTAAACACCCTTGGAATCATGGAGTAAGTCCGCCGTAACTGTGGATTTACCGCCAGCTAGGATGTCTTTTGGGGTTGCTTTAACCGTTAGGACAATCCATGGGCCGACTGTCACGTTGCCTGAAACTTTACTACTGGGATTGGCATTGGAGCCCCACCAGTTGTATCTTGCATCTGCGGTGTCAGTGGTGTAAATTGCACTTCCAGTGGTTGCGGTGTTTCCAACGATGCGGCTGAAGTGGATGGTTAAATTGGTGTGATCTGCGATTGCGCCACCATAGACTGCTCTGTTTCCGGTAAATGTGGAACCGATTATGGTTAAGTTACCATCGTTGTTTACGGCTCCACCATTATAATCTGCCGTGTTTCCGGTGAAGATAGAGCCTGTCACATTCAAAGAACAATACGGTGCATTGTAGATGGCTCCACCACTAACTGCGGTGTTATTGGTAAATATAGAATTATCCACAGTTACTGTACCCTCCCAATTGAAGATAGCACCACCATAACTTGCATGGTTTGCTGTGAAGGTGGAGTTGATCAAATTAAGAGCACCCTTGTTGTAGATGGCACCACCATAACTTGCATGGTTTGCTGTGAAGGTGGAGTTGATCAAATTAAGAG
>WOYJ01000117.1:0-4759 GCA_011620845.1 Methanobacteriaceae archaeon | reverse complement strand
GATTGCACCATATTCGTTAGTGGTGAAGGTGGAGTTCTGTACTGTTAAAGTACCACCAATATTGTAGATGTTATCTATGTTGCCTGTGAATGTGGAGCCGGTCACAGTTGCAGTACCATAATTGTAGATTGCACCATATTCGTTAGTGGTGAAGGTGGAGTTCTGTACTGTTAAAGTACCATTATTGTTGATAGCACCACCAGCATCATAATCTGCAGTGTTACCTGTGAAGGTAGAATTAGTTACATTTAAGGTTCCAGCATTATGGACGGCACTACCACCATTGTGTGCGGTGTTATCGGTGAATGTGGAGTTTTTTACAGTTAAAGTACCTTGATAATTGTAGATAGCACCACCATAATGTGCCTCGTTTTTTATGAAGTCAGAGTCAGTCACATTTAAGGTTCCCGTATTGTGGATGGCACCACCACCATAATAACGGCCATTTGCTTCGTTACCTGTAAATGCAGAGCCCCTCACACTTAAATTACCCATATTATAGATTGCACCACCGTTACCTCCCCTGGAATCTGGTGCAGTGTTGTTGGTGAAGATAGAGCCTGTCACATTCAAAGAACAATACGGTGCATTGTAGATGGCTCCACCACTAACTGCGGTGTTATTGGTAAATATAGAATTATCCACAGTTACTGTACCCTCCCAATTGAAGATAGCACCACCATTAATGTTTGCATGGTTACCTGTGAAATTAGAGCCATTTACGGTAACAGTATTACAATTTTCAATTGCACCACCATAATCTGCAGTGTTACCAGTGAAGGTAGAATTAGTTATGGTTAAAGAACCTTCATTATCGATGACACCACCATAATCTGCGGTGTTTCCGGCGAATGTGGAATTCTGGATAGTTACTTGATCACCATAATTATTGATAGCACCGCTATAACGTGCACTGTTACCGGTGAATGTTGAGTTCTGGACAGTTAATATGGGCCCATAATTGTTGATAGCACCAGCCTGACCGGCCTGACCTGTTGCAGTGTTGCCTGTGAAGGTGGAGTCCTGAACAGTTGTAGTACCATAATTGTAGATAGCACCACCAACACCAGTGGTTGCGGTGTTGTTGTTGAACTTTGAGTTCTGGACAGTTAAGGTACTATTGCCGTTAAAATTAAAAATAGCACCACCGTGACGTGCTGTGTTACCGGTGAAGGTGGAGTTCTGTACAGTTAAAACACCATACTGATTGTGTATGGCACCACCATAGTAACCTGCGGTGTTTCCAGTGAAGGTGGAGTTCTGTACAGTTAAATTACCTAAATTATTATATATGGCACCACCACTACCAGTTACTCTGTCCCCAGTTACATTTCCATTGGTAAATGTTAAATTCCGGATTATAACGGTTATATCACTGTTTATGATGAATATCCTGTCCATGCCTTCAGCGTCTATTACGGTATCCGTACTGCTTTGGCCGGTTATGGTTAAATTTTTGTTGATGGTTATATTCCTGTTGTTTGCCCCAGTGTAGGTTCCGTCTGCTAAATGCAAGGTATCCCCGGCACTTGCAGATGTTACAGCGTTACTGATGGTACCATTGGTTGGTGATATATAGATATCTGCCGCTGAAACAGCCCCAGCACTTAGCACCACGGTTAAGCTTAAAAACAGTAAAGAAATTAAAATTTTAGTTATACGTTGATTGGTATTTATTTGTCTTTTAAATCTTTTCCCCTCCTATTATGCTTAATTCTAATATTATTAATATCACATCCTTTATAAAGATTGTGAAATAAATTTCACCGTTGCGGCTTCCAATTTCACCCTTCGTTAAGGTTTTGTATGACTATTCTACGCTTAAAACGCTTTTTTACTAACGGTGGGTTAAAAATTAACAGTACGCCTGAAAACCAGTTATGGTGAAATGAGTCACAAATTATCTTAGACTAAAACTGGAGATGGTTAGAACATCCCTATCCCTAAAATTAAATCAAAAATAGTGGTCAAATACTGAATCAGTCCCAAAAGAGTAGCTTAAAAATAAAAAAATGAAAGAAAAAATAAAGGTATTACACCTTTAAAATTACATCATAGGTGGCATTCCGCCGGGCATTCCGCCCATGCCTTCCATGTCTTCAGGTCCTGGTTTTCCAGCGCCGCTGGATGCTATTACATCGTCGATTCTCAGGATCATTTCTGCGGCTTCAGCTGCAGATTGTATGGCCTGTTTTTTGACCAGCTGAGGTTCGATTACACCGGCGCGGTACATGTCCCGTACTTCGCCTTTGAAGACGTCCAATCCCATGTAGATTGATTTTTCATGGGCGGCACGTAAGTCCACTAAGGAGTCGATGCTATCCAGTCCTGCATTTTCTGCGAGAGTTTTAGGGACTACTTCCAGTGCTTCTGCGAAGGCAGTTACTGCTAACTGTTCACGGCCGCTGATGGTGTCAGCGTATTCTTTGAGTCCTTTGGCTATGGCTATTTCTGCTGCTCCTCCACCGGCTACTACTTTTCCATTTTCTAGTGTAGCGGCGACTACTCCGATGGCATCTTCTACTGCCCTTCCGATTTCGTCTACCACGTGTTCGGTGGAACCGCGTACCAGGAGGGTTACTGCTTTAGGATCTTTGCATCCTTCCACGAAGATCATGTCTTCTCCGGATATCTTCTTCTCGTGTACCAGTCCTGCTTCTCCCAGGTCGTCCAGGGTTAATTCTTCGATGTTGGTTACCACTTTGGCCTGGGTGGCCTTGGCCAGTTTTTCCATGTCGGATTTTTTAACTCTGCGGACGGCCATGATTCCTGCTTTGGCCAGGTAGTGCTGTGCTAAGTCATCGATACCTTTCTGGCAGAATAAGACGTTTGCTCCGGCATTGCCTATTTTGTCCACCATTTCACGGATCATGCCTTCTTCCTGTTCTATGAAGGCCTGCATCTGTGCTGGGTCGGTGATTCTGATTTCTGCGTCTACTTCGGTTTCTTTAACTTCAATAGCACTGTTTAGGAGGGCTATTTTTGCTTCTTCTATCTTCTTAGGCATTCCAGGGTGTACTCTTTCTTTGTCGATGATTACTCCCTGTACCAGGGTGGAGTCTTCTACTGTTGCTCCGTCTTTTTTCTCTATCTTTATGCTGTCCTTATCAATTTCCCCATTTTCTTCTACCTGTTTAACTGCGCCGACCACGAGTTCTGCCAGTGGTTCTCTGGCTTTTTCAGTTCCTTTACCGGTCATGGCGGTCATAGCTACTTTAAGTAGGGTGTCATGGTCTTCTGCATTGATGGATATCACATTTAAGATTTCCTGTGACTTTTCTGCGGCCTGTCTGTATCCCATGGCCACTATGGTTGGGTGGATATCCTGGTCTAAGAGTCCTTCAGCTTTCTTGAGGAGTTCCCCGGCTATGATGACGGCGGTGGTAGTTCCGTCTCCCACTTCGTCTTCCTGGGTTTTTGCAACTTCCACCAGCATTTTAGCTGCTGGGTGTTCGATGTCCATTTCTTTGAGGATGGTTACTCCGTCGTTGGTAACTACTATGTCACCTAAACTGTCTACGAGCATTTTATCCATTCCCTTAGGACCTAAAGTTGTTCTCACGGTTTCAGCTAGGACTTTTCCTGCTAATATGTTCATTCTCTGTGCGTCTCTTCCTAAAAATCTGTTTGTACCTTCTGGTAAAATTAAAACTGGTTGGCCTTGGCCACCTTGTTGTGCCACATTAATCACCTCTTTTGTATAGTAAGTTAACGATGGGTTAAAGGTTATATAAATAGTTTGCGTATAGGGGATTATATTAACAATAATTAATAACTCCTAAAGTATGGGGAACTGATAATTCGTCCCGGTACAGGATATTAAAAATTAAAACCAGATATTTATTAAAAAATGAGTGGTAACTTTACTTATTTGTCTATCTTCTGCCAGTATACTTCATCATCCTTCTGGTAAGACTCAAAGTAACCTTTTCTCTCCAGGTTACGCATCACATGTTCAAAATTTTCACTGGAAAGTTCACTGAAACCGATTTCAGTTATATGGCTGTACAGGTTTTCCAGGGTGTCCTCTTCTTTGGGCAAAAGTTGGTATACTTGCGACTGGAAGGAGGTCAGGTCCTTTTTGGGTTTGGCAGTGAGGGCGTTGAAGTGGTACCTGATTATCTCTAGTTCTTCCAGCTTCTGGTCTTTCTTCTCCAGTAACTCCTGGAGATTGTTGATCTCCTTTTCCTTTTCCAGTAATTTACTTTCCACGTCTTCTTTAAGTTCTAAAAGAGCTCTTTCATCACCAGCTTTAGATGATTCCTTCTGGCATTTCTTAAGCTCAATCTTGAGTTTACTTATCTCCAGAAGACAGGCCTTCACCAGCTGCCTCAACTGTTCGTTGTCCTCGTTCTTTAACAATCCCATCGTACCACTGTATTAAATTATATAGTAATTGCCTTTTAAAGTTTAGTATTAGGTCCTTTAAATCATTATTTTGATTTTAAATAGAAAATGATGGTAAAATAGTTATATTCAATAAATATCTAGATTGTTATTTTATTTAAATTTGAAAATAGATGTTTATGTAAATTTATTTAACTGTTTGGAACTGGAAACTGTAACTGGCTTTAAGATTGTTTCCTGTAGCATCCTTCACTGCACTTGCCGGTATATAAACCTGATAGATGTTATTCCTCAAACGGCTGTAGGTCATCTTCACCGTTAACGTTTTCCCGTTGATTGCCTTCGATGCCAAGGATACCTTTTTACCGGTGGTTAAGTTTTTGATGTATATTCCAGAGAAATTAGTACTGGA
>WOYJ01000041.1 GCA_011620845.1 Methanobacteriaceae archaeon | reverse complement strand
ATTTTTTAAATATACATAGATTTTTTTAATTCCTTTATTGATTTTTTAATTCTTAATGGATTTTTTAATTCCAACTTTTTGATGGTTATTTTCGAAATTTAAATTATTTGATCTGTTTATGTAAATTTTTGATCTAACTGAGAAATTTCTCCATGGCCTCGACATACGAGTTCCCGGATCAATTTTAGAAAATTTTGGTTTCCAATTTTTCATCTAAAGTTCAATTCTTATGGTTAAGATCTTATAAGTCCATTTCCACATTTTACCAGGAAATCAAAAATCGTAGAATTGTAGTTATTTTCTCTGGCAGGTATATACTAAACATAGAAAATATGGTGATTTCTAATAGTTAATACTTTTTTGAAATTTTATTTAGAAAATAGTTCAGGAAACAGTTTTCATCTGAAAATTTGATTGATAAAAATTACCTGTAAAAAAAAATTGATGGTTAAGGTAAAATTACCTGTAAAAAAAATCCTGGTTTAATTTCAAATCAAAAAAGGAATAAAAAAAATTGGAGTTAAGATCCAATTCCATTTTTTCTTCAGTAAATCATTGATGTACTCAGATGACAGGAAGAAATTTTAACTTCCAGTATCACCGAATCCAAGAACCAGAACTCCTATAACCTCATTGTTTGCATTTACAACAGGACCTCCGCTATTACCATTGTTAACTGCTGCATCGGTTGAGAAGTAGGTTGTTCCTTTGGGACTGGTTCTTTCTGCACTGACGATACCCTTAGTTAATGTGGCGTTAACTACACTTTCCAAGTACTGTTTCTGATTACCGGTTGATTCTATATATTTGAAGAAGTCCCGCTGTTCTTTAAGATAACCGAAGATTTCGATATCATCACCAGTAGCTGGTTTTTGATCGCTGACTTTCACTGTTGGTAGGTTGGACGGTGGATTTTCAACCTTAAGCAGGGCTAAATCTTTCTCCTGGTTGTCTGTGGCTGCGAAGTCTGATACCGGGGCTACGTAATTTTCATTGTTCATACTGTTTGGAAAGGCAGGTCCA
The DNA here is from genome assembly GCA_011620845.1 of Methanobacteriaceae archaeon. Classification (GTDB taxonomy): domain Archaea; phylum Methanobacteriota; class Methanobacteria; order Methanobacteriales; family Methanobacteriaceae; genus Methanobacterium_A. The sequence continues at coordinate 1,966 of WOYJ01000041.1, read as the reverse complement.
ATAAGGTATATGTCGTAGTTTGCCTCTGATACTGTAACTACACCGGTTAGTATAGCAGCAGTTAGTTGATCCAGATCATCCTGGGTAAGTTGTGCCAGGTTTTCTGGTTTGTACTGTTTCCTGTATAAATAAATTGAGCCTGAGCAAAGTAAAACTTGTAATCATCTTCCTCCATCTTCCTTATCTCATTTTTATTGGTCAGATCATAAGGATCAGAAACAACATGATCAGCAGTTACGATGTATCCCTCCTAGTCTACAATAAATCCAGATCCACTGCCTAAAGCGTAGTAATCAACGGTAACTGAGATATTTTACCATACAGGGTAAGTGTAGCAGCTCCAGAGACTGCTGGTACTACTAAAAGTGGCTGCCTGAGGTGAGGCGTTGAAAAGTGATGGCAACAGGAAGAAAGCTGCAGCCGCCCCTACAATAACGATCGCTACAATAATTATCAAAATAGCTTTTGTACCTACCCCGATCCCTTGCTCTTGGGGGGAGGTGAGGTTACTCTACTTTCAGTTTCTACAGGTTTGGTCTCTTGGGTACTTGGTGGGGAGTCTGGTAATTTTTTTTCACATTCACTGCAAAATTCAGCTCCTTCCGGATTATCTGTAACACATTCCGGACATTTCATGTTATAAACCCCCGTTTTTTTTATTCAGTTATGAACTTTATTCAGTACTAACTGAATAAATATTTCTCGAATAGGTTAAATAATACTTTACTATATAATTTTTATCAAGTCCACTGGGATTATATCACTTCTTTTTCATCATCACAAAATTTAATCCATTTTTTCAATAATTATCACATAAACATGCAAACAGATTCTAATTGACATGATAAGCCGGGATTTTGGAAAATCAGAGACGGATATTGGTTGAGAAGATGATAAAATTTAAAATAAGATATAAATATACCTTAATTGAGTAAAAATCATAAAATTAGTAACTTTTAAAATAAAATGCGTGGAAGGAGGTAAGGTAATCCAAAATAGAGGTAGTTATGGATTTTGGGGCAGCTAATAAAAATTAGACCTTACCTCCCACTAACATTAATGTGTCGAGGCTAGTATATATGATTATGCACAAATTATGCACAAATTCAGAATCTCATTTATAAAGGATTTATTTAAAAGACTATTTTTTGCAGTTGGAAACTCCTTGAGGTTGGAAACTTCAAAATGATATGTTAAATTAATAGGCGTATAAGATTTAATTTACTTCGTTAAACGTCTCTATAACGAAGCACTTTTTTGTATTCTTTCAGAACTTCTTTTATATTCATTCAGAATATATTGTTGATACCCATTTTTTTGCTGTTATCCATGAACACCTTAGATAGGTCACAAATAAACCACCCAGCCCTAAAAGTAGGAAGGCTACTAGAAACGATTTAATAGACTACTAGAACGATTTAAAAGAAAATTCTTCCTGTAATTTGAAGGTCAGACAGCTAAAATTAGACTAAATTAGAATTGAAATAAGTTTTATTATCTTGATGGAGTGTTCTTTCTTATCTGTGTATCAGATCATCAATAATTATTCATACACACTTTTAGGGTGTATATCACCAAGTATAGCGGATCTTATTACCTCTCCATGACAGGGGAGAGGATCACACCAACAAAGAAGTGTTAATTCTACATCATCTTCATATAAATTTTGTAATCTTCTGATTTCCTTCCATTGGAGACTATTTTCTGGAAGAGATTTTAGATATTTTTTAAACTTATCAACCAGCTTCAACTTTGATTTATAATTTGCCCGCCCGGCATATGGATTACTTAATGGGGAAGGTTCAAGCCCGTAATAATAGTTGTATCTTCCGATATATTCTCCCTGGCCGCTATATTTAGAATAATTTTTTATTTTAATCATTCAAATCACCTTACCTTTATATTGATCTTTAAAATTAACGGGATGTAATTGAAATACTTAATGCATTCTATTTAAAATAAATTC
>WOYJ01000038.1 GCA_011620845.1 Methanobacteriaceae archaeon | reverse complement strand
AATAGATTTAGAGATAAATACAGGGAGCGATTTGGACAGAGGGCTGTTAAATTAGTGGTACGAATTTGTAGTAATTAGTGTGTTTGGTATATATATAATGGGGTATTTGTGGGCGTTTTTAACATATTTGAATGAACAAGATGTTGTTTTACGAAAAGTAAAGGATATTTTGCTGGTTTATATGTGTATTGATGGATTTAGCAAGGGATGTTGACCCAAAAATCTCTTAGAGAATAAAAGATTTAATAGTGATTAACATACTACTTTTAATAAGTTCTTTAATTCATTTTGTGGAAGGGTTCTTGATTACGGCGGCATTGATAGCTATAGTATTCATAATAGTTCAAGGTGATGCCATGATAGTTAAAGAGATACTCAGTATAATATGGAACAGTATAGGTATGGAGAAGGCTGCATGTGTGGAGAAATTAGCCTACTCCGCTTTCGCTGTTGTATGAAGGGATCCTAGTCACGCTCTTGCAGCCAGAGGGTTCGAATCCCTCTTCCACATCTAAAAAAATGTCCATTCATTATCTAATGAATTGGAGCCTTATCCTTTTCGTGTTGTGGTTTATAAAGCCAGAAATTAATTGGATTTGAAGGTTGTCTTGTTCTGAATCCTTGGGTACTGTTTAAACTTACCCCCAACTTATTTTCATCACAGGAGTTTTTAAATGAGTTCATAACTGCACATCTTTCTCTATCACGTCTCTTCAAAGAAATTTCATTTTCAAATGGTATTAAGCGACTTTGTCCACGGGATTCCCATACTTTCCACTTTTCAAAATTTGCTCTTGAATATGTGGCCATGCCTGCAAAAATGTCTGCTAATTGTATAAGTGGACTATCTGGAGGAGTAGCTGGAGCTATACTCATCTTATATTTTTCAGTCAAATTAATTGTTATCTTACCACTTTCATCTGAATCAATTAATGTATAAGTCCCTTGATTATTCAGTATGTCCCTAAGACTTCCCCAATCCATTTCATTATTCCGATCGGGACATATTTCCCATACAGATCCTTCAGGCCAGCGGTTTGTAACCACATTAAATAAAAGATGATAATACATAATGACCATATTTTTTGCATCATCTCGCCCTTGGATATTGTGCCTGCTATCTTGGTTATCCCAAATTAGAACATCCACTCGCAAATCATGATCAGTTACACATTTTATAACCAAATCCAATAAATCCTGCATACAAAGACGTAAATCTGCACTTGATAACTTATGCCACTTTACTTTTCTTAAATCACGAAATCCATATTTATTACATCTACTTTCAAAAACAGATTCCAATACATCTAAATAGCTGTATGGAAATGAAATCAGACCAATTGACTGATATCTACCATGTTTTGATTCATCTGAAAAACCACAGTGGGTAACTTCTCCAAACACATCAACACCCCCACCTAAACCTTGAGAATTAGGTTCAAATTAAAGTTTGTAACAATACACCATAAATCTTTTCATTTTAACTCAATAAATTACTGTAGAAATAGATTAAGGAGTACATACAGCGATGGATTTAGATATTGAGGTGTCGGGATAGTGGTGTGAAGTTGTAGTGAATAATGCAGTTTGTATATATGAAATTGGGTATTTGTGAGTGGTTTTAAGCATATTAAGTGAACAAGATGTTGTTTTACGAAAATATAGAAGATATTCTGCTGGTTTATATGTGGATTTAGGAAGGGTCATAGATAATGAGATTGTTCCAGTTTATTCCTTAATCTCTATTTCCTTTATCCTGGTTTTTTTATCCAAAAAAGGAAGGCATCCGTAGCTGCCATCTTTAAATATCCTTTTTTTACCTTCGTATTTCTCAAACGCACAGTCAAGAACAGTTTGGTTATCAAAAAGATCCCACTATAAGAGTACGGTGAGTTTATGGATAGTGAAGTGCATACCAATACAATTAGAACTAGTGCCCTAATTATACCTGTTGTTGTAACTTTTTTATTACAGATATTGTTAGGTAACGATTTAGTTGCTATATTTTTTGGCGTCTGATTTTTGGGATGGTTGTTATATGAAGAGCACTACGTTGGAATCATAATAAACGCTGTGATCCTTGGTATAATTGGGAGTGTATTTTATTATGTATCTCACATTTTAATCGGCGTAAACGCCCTGAATATAGTCGTTCCTATTATATTGGAATTAATAATAGTGGCTCCTATAATTGCGATAGTAGGGGCTGTTATGAGAGATAAATAGCATCAGATCGAAGGTGAATTAAATGGTGGATGCTGAAAAAAATATACAGAAATGCCCTAAATGCTCTGCAGAACTATTAGAAGATGATAAATTCTGTACTAGTTGTGGTTACCAAATCAATGGACAAAAAAAATGACACCGGATGAAAGACTCAGTAGAGAAAGCTCTATTGCTGATGTAGTGAAAACATTTGTAAAGGGTGGAGAAGGATTTATAAAAGATATAGATGGTTTTATAAGTAAAAGTCGTACGAAAAATAACGTTAAAAATGTGGAACCAGAGATGCCAAATGAATCATTGAAAGATGAATTTAAACAGTTAGAGTACCTAGAGAAACTCGGTGAATTAAAAGATAAAGGGATAATTTCCGAAGAAGAGTTCCAAAAGAAGAAAGAAGATAATACTCAAACTATAAAGATCCGGTGATTACTATGGAAACAAAATATTACCCCAACTGTGGACGCCCAAATAATGAAGGAGTTAAGTTCTGTGGTGAATGTGGAAGCTCAATGGAGAAAAGAACGGTTGAAACATCACCTGCAAATATTTCACTAAGTCCAAAACTCCTCTTTCTAATACTGATAATCCTAATTGTAATACTAGTGCTATTTATTAGCTTTAGCCGAGTATCTGTGACTATTTATGGTTAAAAAAAAGTTATGGTGGCTGTTTCACTAGCCTCCTCCATAACTCAATACTCCAATATCACCAGTTTCAAAAGTATATTTATGGGACTGTCCCATAATTCATTTTTTTGGTGAGATTCATTCTTTTT
>WOYJ01000140.1 GCA_011620845.1 Methanobacteriaceae archaeon | reverse complement strand
ATCTTAACAGTTAATCATTTACAAATAAAACAGTTAATCATTTACAAATAATAATAAATATGTTATCGTGGTTAACTAGAAATGACTGTAAGAACTTCCATTGGAAACATTTATATAGCCATGTGATCTATCATGATTATTCATGCTAAAGGTGTAATATTATGCTTTACATCGTTTATATCATAGTTATAGGGTCTGCCATGATTTTAGGGCTAATATTAAAGCTTCCCCTACTTCCCGAACGACCCATGAGACAATCCTGGACCACTAGTGTCATATTTCCTACGACAGTGCTGGCTCTTGGATTCACTGCTATGGTATCCAAGTTAGGATACCTGACTTCTGCTAATTCAGACTATCTGATAGCATTGGCGATAGGAGTGCTTACCGCCATCTTTTCTAAGTTTATACTGGAGAGAATTCTTCCCCGACCTTTACAGGAAGAATCTACCGATGAATCCCGGGAGGTATCCCCATGAATGAGGTAATTGGAATAATCATAGCGGCAGTAATCTCCTGGCTCAACTTCGTACTGATTGACACATGGATGGGTTTACCCGAAGCCCCCGGTGTAAAGGGTGCGGAAGTCATCGGCCGAAACATCAAAAAACGAGGTGGAGACTTGGCCGGCGGATTTTTCCAGGGAAACATAGTTTGTTCTCCCGATGCATCAGCAGGAACTCTACTGGCTTCTATAGGATGTTACTTAATAGGCACTCCTGAAGGGGGATTAATAGCTGCTGTCCTGGTGTTTTTCGGTAACAGACTCTGCGCTGACCCTGGATATGCTGGAACCACTGGTGCTTTGACCATCACCATTTTGATCGCTCTTACATCCTACATCGGTTTAACTCCCATCATGTTTATTGCCGGGATGATGATAGCAATACTCACTATTCAGGGATTGTACCACCCGGCATCATCGAAGTTACTGGGTAAAATAGCCCAAAGGATGGGCAGATATACTGAAATAGAATAAGATCCAAGAAATACGGAGATTTAAGAATATTGGAGATCTAAGAATATTGAAGATCCAAGAAATAATAAAGAGAAATAATAAAGAATATATATTCATAATTATTAAAATAGATTAAGGCAATTTGAAGAATAGTTCTAAGGGTAAATATATGATAACAGAAATAGTAGGCATCATTGTTTTGTTTGCAGCAGTAAGGACCCTTATTGCCCAGGACAGATCAGAACGTATGCTATATTTAAATGTAATAGGTTTTGGTATGTCCGCACTCATTGCCCTTTATATACAGACGCCATTTGGGGCTATAATAGCCATAACTTACTTCGTGGCATCTACCTTAAGTTCCAACGCCATAGCCTACTCCATTGGAAGAGTTAAAAATGAAATTATTTTAGATGATTAACTAGAATATTTTAAATGCCAATTAAGAGGGGGTTTGGTTTTTTAAAGTGAAGTTAACTGTATCAAGAATGAAGGTGTAAAACCAATGGCAGTATTAGAGTTCATAAATATAACCTATGTTTCGGCTGCTGTCGTTATCATAGGTTCAGTAGGTATAATAGCACTTCCTAAACCAATTGACAAGGTTATAATGTTTGGATTGCTCCAGGGCGGTTTTATAGGTATGATCGCGGCTGCAAGATACTTGGATGTGGCCATGGCCGCTGCCATATTCGACCCTATCTCCACAGTAATCCTTCTAATTGGGATAACTAAACTGGATGAGATAAGGAAGAAAAAACAGAAACAAACACAGGAGGAAGGATTCCTTGTTTGATATTTACGTATACTTTTATACCGGTGTATTACTGGTTATATTAGGCAGCATAGCCACAGCCATAGGTCCTGGAGTAAAAGACCCCATAGTAAGGACCCTCAACACTGAAATACCATCTGTAGGAGTCTCATTAATCTTACTGACCTACAACCACACCATCGCACTTTTAACCTTCATAGCTGCAACCGTTATAATTATGATGATACTCTTGAGAGCCATAGTGAGAATGGAAGAACTGGGGGCTGAACTATGAAATTGGGACGAATCTGGAATTCATTGGCTACCCCCAAGAATATACCAAAACTTTTCTCTATAATTTTGGGACTGGTACTTTTAACTGGCTTTATTGTACCATTAACTTATAACGATCACCAATTATACCCCAGACCAACCCCACAATTACAGATCAGTGAAAAAGACCCCCTTGCACCATACAATAGGGGAGGGATACCACTGGAAGAGCCGGGTATAGTTAAAGCCCAGTATCCACAGTTTGCACTATCAGAAGGTATGGTTACGGGCTATTTATCCCCAATAGCCATTGGTGTAAGTAACACCACGTTGTACTTTGGTACATCCATCTATTCCTCCCCGGGAGGATTAATAGATGAAATACTCTATTACAGCAGGGGTTTCGACACAATCCTAGAGTCCAGCATCCTGATGATGGCATTCGTCATAGCCTCATGGGTGGCGCTGCACTTCACCATGAGAAGGAAGGAGGAATAAAAATGACAGCGTCTGTCCTGGTACCCACTGTTGTATCACCAGAGGTGGTTTCCCTATATATACCGGCTATATTTACCGGGTTACTGGTGGGATTGATCGGCCTTTTAGCCATATCCTATCAGAAAAATGATCTTCACGCCTTAATACTCACCGACATCGTAAGTCTGGGAATGCTTATCCTGGTAGCTGCGGTGGGAACCGACCTGGCAGAAGCGTTAATACTTCCTGGACTGGTGGTTGAGCTGGCAGAGATCCTGGCCATCTCCGAGATCCTTATGAGCAGGGAGATGAGAAAAATGGATAAGACGGTGGAACTAATTCCACTCCCTCTAAGTTTTAATATGGAGATATTAGACACTGCACCAACATTTTTAGCCATAATACTCATAATTTACGGAGCATTCCTCAGTGGATTTACAGGGGGAGCCATTGCCGGAGGAGGTATACTCTTCTATGTACTTTCTAAGATGACCCGGGGAGTCCCATCCAACACATGGGAAGGTGTAGCTGGAGCTTCGGCTATTGCCTGGTGTCTCTGGATTGTCGGATTTCTGATATTCTTTGTAGCCCCCAGTTACTGGTTACTGGCACTGTTCCTGGCTGCATTTGGAATATTCATAAAAGTCGCGTTTAAAGTGGGATTAATCGGCGTAATAGGCCGAGAAGAGTTCAAGAAGGATAAGGAGTAAATTAAATGGATTTATCAACTTTAGGTGGACAGTTTTTAGGCACTATTCCCCTGGGAGATATTGTTCTTTATCTAACCACCTTTAATCTTTTCATGTTTGGGGCGGCCCTGGTCTTCACAGCCATCATCGCTATGAGCAGAACTGAAAGTCAGGTAGAAGCTGAATTTGGAACCCTGAATGAAAGAGAAAAAAAGGTCAGTAAGGATGAGTTTAAAATCCGCAGGTTCCTGTCCATTGTATGTGGACTGGCCACTGCAGGAGCCATGATAACTGGAGATCTCTTTAACTTCACACTCTTCGTGTGTTTAATCGGTATAGTTAATATAGGTATAGTGGCGGCTGTAAAAGAGGTGGATGTTTTAGACTCGGCATTCCAATACGGTATAATAGCTATGATAGCCACATTACCCCTGTTTGGAGGGGCAGCATCCATATTAGCCACAACAGGGACCATCAGTCTCCTGGAGCTTGTTAACATACCCACCAGCGCCTTTATGCTATTTAGCTCTATACTCCTATTTATAGGTGTAGCAGGCGAATCCGGTGTAGCTCCGTTCTTCGCAACCAAGGCAGAGATGTTCAGAACCGCTGGGTCACCATTTTTAGTGATAATACACCTAAGCTCCTTACTGGTGATTGTGAGGATCATAGAAATACTTTTAATAATTAACAAACCTTTTGGAATATAAAAAAGGCGAATAAACCGTTGAAAATGGTAATAAACTGTGAATAATCATTTGGGAATGATAATAAAGGTGAATAATCATTTGGAATAACAAAAGGTGAATAGATAATGGATCAATTAAAAACCGTAAGCTGGATAATTTTCATAGTTTCAGCGGCAGCTATATTGTACGCCTTAATATTAAATCCAGCCAGTTGGATTGTTTATACAATTTCCCTGGTATTTATACCCCTATTCATCCTTTCCCTGGGACTGATATCCATGGCCCGGGGCAAGAAAGAAGATGAAGAAGACAAGATAAAGGAACCATTCATTGGTTATTGAATTTCGAATAAAAAAATGAAGACACATCATAACACTCACTTTAATCGGTGAAAAGAAAATGAATTTAATGGCAGATATCCTGTTGAACGTCACTGTAGCGTTCTTTGTGGGCAGCATCCTCTTAGGACTCCAAAGGAAGGTCATGGCCCGTATACAGATGAGGCCCGGACCACCCATAATCCAGCACATGCTACACACACTTAAATTTTTCATTAAGGAAACCGTATTTCCCAGGACAGCGGCCATGCCATTTTATGTGGCCATAACTATAATACTCTGCGCAATATGGGTCGCTGCAGTAATAATAGGACCAGTAACCCACGGACCCCTGTTACTGCTTTTTGCCATATTCGCCATTCACAAGATCGTGGAACACAACGCAGGATCCTCATCAGGTTCACCCTATGGTAAACTTAGCTGTGTAAGGGCAGTATTTTCAGCAGCAGCTGAATTACCTCTATTTGCGGTTTTAATTATAGTCTTTATTCAAACCGGAACCATGGACCTGAATGGAATAATAGCATACCAAGCAGAACACGGCGCCCTGCTATTTACCCTGCCACTTACAGCTATGATATTCATCGTACTGATAATCTCCAAATCCTACTATTACTCACCCTTAAACATAACTTTAGCACGGGATATTGTATCCGGCTTTGAAACAGAACACTTTGGAACGCTTCGTGGATTTATAATGATTTCAGAAGCCATAGCCTGGTACATGCTGTTATGGATATTCTTAACAGTATTCCTGGGAGCCCTGACTCCAATAGAATATTTGATAGCTATGGTGATACTCACAGCTATAGTGGGCCTGATCAACGCCGTTACACCTATCCTGAACCCTAACCATTCCGTAATGACCGAAGTGACACTTGCCTTTATAGGAATAGTCGGATCACTACTGATGATATTCTTCCTCTAAAAAAAATCCTCTAAAAAAAGTTGATAAAAAAAATTATTCAAAAAAAAAAAATTAAATGAAAACATATATTGTAAGGGGAACTTGAAATGGAAAAAGAGCAAGAAAAGGATATGTTATTCTTAATGGTCTTAGCTGCCTTTGGAGGGGTTTTGGCCAGTGGTTTAGCCGCCTATTTTCACTGGATAGGGGTGTTACCATTAACTATAGCGGTTTTCCTCATCATGGTTCTCACCGCACTTTTAACCAGAAAAAAGGCCATCCATTTCTCGGAGAAATTAGAAACCTGGGTCATGGTAGCGACCCTTATCGCGATTATAGTATCGTTTATATATCTTTTCAGACCAGCTTAAGGTGAAAATCAAATGGATCAGATATTCTATTTAATCTATGTACTTGCCTTTGTAATTGGGTCAATCATAGGCCTGGTGCTCAGTTATAAGAAGTATACAGAACCGTTTATAAGAAAAAATATAGATACCGCAGCCCTTGTAATAGCCATAATCGGCTGGGTACTGGCTTTGAATTTCGCACTCATCCCTGTAATTCCATACTACATCTCAATAACCGTGGGAGTGTTCCTGATTGCCATGGTCATTGGAATGAGACCAGGTTATGGAAGATATGAAACTGTAATCGGGTTTGCAGTGGCTGGAATTATCTGGATACTGAGGATGGTTTTATCATGAATCAGAGTGATGAGGAAATAAAGACCACTGAAGAGGAAGAAAACACCTCAAAAGGGGAAGATACTTCAGGGGAAGACACCTCAAAAGGAGAAAAAACTTCTGAAGAAAAGGTGAACACTTCTGAAGAAGAAGAGAACACTTCAGAAGAGAAGGTGTACACCTCCGATGAGGGAGTAGATCTCCAAGAGGAGGAAATAGATTCCTCAGTAGATGAAATTTCCCCAGAAATAGAGGAAGAATTTGAAGAAGAAATCAAATTCGAGAAGGAAGCACCGGCAGCCAGTGAAGAAGAACTACGCCTTAGAATGAAAATGAGGATACTTAGAAGTTACAAATGGCAGGAAGATATAATAATCCCCTTCTCAAAGGAACTTGAAATTTCACCAGAAGAACTGGAAGAGATCCTGATGAAAAGGTTGGACATGTCCAGTTTGGAAGCATTACAACCCCGATTTGAATCATCCAGGCTAAGATGCACCAAAGAAAAGATACATTCCGATTTAAAACTCTGCTGGCTTTCTGATGTTATGGATATTTTAACAGAAGAGGAAACAGAACAGATGAAAAATAAAGTAGCCTTCAAAATCTTCAAAGAAGATAAATCTTACGAAGAAGCCCTGGAAGAAGGTAGAAAAGAACTGGTAGAATACTTGAAACGATAGTTCGCACTTAAAGAACGATGCTTTGCACTTAAAAAATTTACGATAAAAACTTTAATCATGGAAACAGATTTGTCAATAAAAATTCAATTCAATCATGTGGAAAAAAAATTTGAGGTAGTAAAGGTAAAATGTTGGATTCCCTTAAAGACATCATACGAAAAAGTTCCATTCACGCCTGTTTAGTGAGTACTGGGGGTTGTAACGGCTGTGACATTGAAATAGTGGCACTGCTTTCCCCAAGATACGATCTAGAGCAGTATGGAATTTACTTTCATAACAACCCCCGTGAAGCAGATGTTATACTCATCGCCGGTGCAGTGACCGAACAATGGAGAGAGAAATTGCAGAGAATATACGCTAAAGCCCCTGAACCTAAAGTAGTGGTTGCTATAGGAAACTGTCCATTATCTGGTGATGTATTTAATCAGGAGGGCTCCAGTGTTTACGCACCAGTAAGCGACTTTATACCGGTGGATGCGGAAGTCTCCGGATGCCCACCCCGACCATCAGAGATATTAGCAGCCATCTTAGCCGTCGGACCCGATGCCATAGCTGCTAAAGGAAGGCTAGCTAAAGGGGACCAGAAAGCTGAAGCAAGCGAGGAAGCTGAACTGAATCAAAAAGCTGAAGCGAGTCAGAAAGGAGGGGAGGAGAAAGTATGATATTACCCATAGGACCGGTCCACCCTGCGTTGAAGGAACCCCTCCGCTTGAAACTTAAAACCAGGGGTGAAAGAGTATTAGAAGCTGAAATTGACTATGGATACGTTCACCGTGGTATAGAAAGGGTGATGAAAGGTAAAACCTGGCAGAAAGGAATATACCTCTCTGAGAGGGTCTGTGGAATCTGTTCCTACATCCACACCCAGACCTTCGCCGAAACCTTTGAAAGGATAGCTGGAGAAAGAGCACCACTACGTGCCCAGTTCCTGCGGGTACTTACCAATGAACTCGACAGGATCCAAAGCCACCTCCTGGCCAACTCAACCTACTTCAAAATCTTAGAACATGAAACCCTCTTCATGTACATGTTATACCTTCGAGAGCCGATAATGGACGCCATCGAATTACTCACTGGAAACAGGGTTAACATGGGCTGGAACGTGGTTGGCGGAGTGAAGATGGACGTAAACCAGTCACATCTGGACAGTATACTCAAGATAATCCAGAATTTAGAGGATGAATATGACAGGTATGTGGAGATGTTCGACCACGGACCAATGATAGGCCTCAGATCCCATGATGTGGGGAAAATGACCCGTGAAGAGGCCATAAAAGCCAGGGCAGTTGGGCCTATAGGAAGAGCTTCCGGGTTAAAACATGATCTGAGAGAACAGCACCATACCTACAAGGATCACTTCGACTGGAAAGTAATCTGGAGAAAAGACCAGGATAACTACGCCCGTACCATGAACAGGTTCGATGAAATAACAGAATCCATAAAGCTCATAAAACAGGTCATAAATAACCTCCCTGAAGGAGAGGTAAGAAAACAGATTAATATTCCAGCAGGATATGCTGAGTGGAGAAATGAAGCACCCCGTGGAGAGGTTACCTACATGATAGAAACCAATGGAAACCTCATAAAAAACGTCTCCATCAGAACACCCAGCATTATGAACATAGACGCCTGCGCCAAGTACATGTTGAAGGATGTGGCCACTGTTGCCGATGCACTAGCCACTTACGCCAGTGTAGATCCATGCATTGCCTGCACAGAGAGGGTAATGATAGTGGATGAAACTGGTAAAGGCCAGGAATACGTCTATCCAGATTATAAAATTCCCTACTTGAAAGATAAAACAGAGGATTAATTCTTTCAAAGATAAAAACGAGGATTAAAAAAAAAATTAACCAAATTCCCAAATTGATGTCTTATGTCTTCAGTAATATGGTATCTATACGAATTTGCCAGAAAATCATGGGCAGAAAAATTTGCAAATGCCAGAACTGACCAGGAGATAATGGAAACTCCTTCCAGGTTCAGAGACTTTCCCCAGGTCAGGAAAGAGTACTGTATTGCTTGTGGGGCTTGTACGGCCGCCTGTCCAGCGCCTATGGCCATTAAACTGGTGAGGACCAGTGACAGCGCCCATGAAGAGGGTATCACCTATCCTATTATAAACACCAGGGGATGCATCAGATGCGGTTTCTGCGCCGAAGTATGCCCCACCGATCCTAAAACCCTGCTCTGCGGTGAAAACCATCTTATCCGGGAAAAATTCACCATACTACCCGTTGATAAGATGTTCGTAATCGATGATTACCTGTGCATACGCTGTAAAAAGTGTATAAAAACCTGCAGCGAGATAGCTGGTGCCATATCAGAAGTGGATAAAAAACCGGTGATAGATCAATCCAAATGCATAGGCTGTGGGGATTGCATCAAGAACTGCCCGGTTAAAGGAGCTATTAAAGGTATATTCATAGAAAATGTGGAAGAACAGAAGGCCATAATCAACATGGTTGTGGATGTCCTGGAGGCCAGGATAGAAGCCGATCAGGATAAGATAATGAAATTAGAACCAGAAGAAATTTATAAGATAGATTTCCCTCTTGATGAACTTGTAGATGAAGCCCGGAAGATCATCCCCAACGATGAATTAATCAGAGATAGCATAAAAAAGGTAACCGACCGTCTGAAGATGAGAATAGTAACTTGGGATGATGAAAAGTGTACCAACTGCCGTTTATGCGTCGGTGAATGTCCATCTGGAGCTATAACTTATGATAAAGAAAAGGGTGTGCAGAGAAATCCGGATAAATGTCTCAGATGCAGTATCTGTTACCAGACCTGTCCCTTCGGTGTGGCAGGTTTTTACGTGGCAAGATTCCTGTTAACGGAGACCGCCCTTGAAGACGGCATAATAAGAATCACCGTGAAACCTTCACAGTTACCAATAGGAGTTGATTAAAATTCCACAAACAAGTGTAAAAAACACTAAAACGACTTCCAGAAGACTGAATAAACCACTCAGGGAAGTGGATGTAGAATATGAGGTCGATAAAAGTAAGTGCCAGGAGTGTACTGAACGACCGTGTCTTTTGTCATGTCCAGTAGATGCCATTGCCGAGATACCTCCAGATAAACATATCGAAATCAACGACAGATGTGTAGGATGTGTTTTATGCCGGGAAGCCTGCCCCTACGATGCTATAAAAATGAAGACCACCCTGGCAGAGCCTATAAGGGAGAACGTCCCCAACATTAATATAAAACTATGCAGACAGTGCGGAGCATGTGTACAGGCCTGTAAAACCGGAGCAATACACCTGGAATCCACAGGTACCGAAGCGGCCCATAGTGTAATAGATGAAGATAAATGCATTCGCTGTGGCTACTGCGCCCGGGTCTGCCCCACAGAAGCCATAAAGTACGGTGAAATACTGCCCAGATCAGTGGTGGGTGGTAAGGCCGTGGTGGTGAACCAGAAAAAATGTATAGGCTGCATGACCTGCACCAGGGTCTGTCCTTCCAAAGGGGCTATAAACGTGGGTGAGATAAGTAAACTACCCTACATAAACCCGGCATACTGTGCCAGATGCGAAGAATGCATGAACGTCTGCCCCAGCACGGCTATAAAATATTCTTCCAGGAAGAGGGCCTATAAGGAGTATAATAAGATTAAAACCATGGAGATAGTATCGGAAATCCTGGAAAAAGACGCGAGTAAACTTTCAAAAAACGCAAGCCGTGCAAACTACATCTTCAATAAAATTTCCCGTGAAATAAGCGCCGGCCATGACGAAGAAGAATTTGAAGAGGACGTAACCGAACTGGTAGAAGATGAAATCAAGGGCATGGTGGACGGAGGCCTTGAAATAGAGGATATCGGTGAGATAATAGAGAAAACCCATCCTAAAAGGGAAAAAACAGTTATAGATGAAAACTGTATAGCCTGCGGTGTCTGCGTAGATCAATGCCCCATAAACTGTATAAAACTTCACGCACCACTCCCCATCCATATAATAGAAGGATGTGTTTTCTGCGGACGCTGCGTTACAGCCTGCCCATTTGGTGCTATAAATATTACTGAAGAACACTTCGTTACCAGGGATGGAAGGATATACTTCACCAGGGAGAAGATCAAAGGCCCCAGAGAAGGAGAAGTAGTGATAGATAATACCGCCTGCCAGCAATGTGGTGTGTGCGTAAATAGATGCCCGGAAGATGCCTTAAGCTTTGAAGATGATACACTGGTCGTTGATAAGGACAAATGTATCTTATGTGCAGAATGTGAAGGAATATGTCCACTAAACGCCATTAAATTGGATGTGCAAAACTAACTCTATAATCTAATTTTAACAAGGGAGGAACAAAAATTGAACCGGAGATTTTTTGTTTCCGACTGTGAAGGTCCACTATCTGTAAATGACAATGCCTTTGAACTTTCAGCCAAATACATAGAGGATGGAGAAAAATTTTTCCAGATAGTCAGTAGATACGATGATATCCTGGCAGATGAAATCAAAAGGCCAGGATATAACGCTGGTGGGACTTTAAAGTTGATTCTTCCCTTTCTAAAAGCGTATGGTGCTACTAACGAGGATATAACCCGGTTCTCTGAGGAAACTATCCTCCTGGTCCCTGGGGCCCGGGACACCCTCCAGTACGTGTACTGCACCATGCCATCCTTTATTGTAAGCACCAGTTACCACCAGTATATACAGGCCCTGTGCAATTTAACAGGGTTTCCCTATGAAAATACCTATTCCACCATGTTAGACATGGATAAATATTTTTTAACCCCAAGAGAAGAAACCAGATTGATGGAGCTCCGGGAAGATGTCTTGAATGATCAAAGCTTCGAGAACCTGGAGAAGATATTCTGGGAATTAATACCCCAAATGTCAATAGGTAGAATCATAGAAGATGTAGACCCAGTTGGCGGAGAGGGAAAAAAGGAAGCTGTAAAGCATATCATGGAAAGATTCCAGTTTCAGGCTTCTGATCTGATGTATGTAGGGGACAGTATAACCGATGTCCCGCCGTTAAGATATGCTTTAGAAAAAGGCGGGTTATCAGTAGCGTTTAATGGTAACCAGTACGCTATTGATGAGACAGAAATAGCGATCATGGCCGATAACACTCTCCCTATATCTATCCTGGCAGAACTCTTTAACAAAGGAGGTAGGGAAGAGGTAATTGAATTCGTAAACCAATTTAAAGAAGAACCACAGCGTGCTCTGTATGATTACCCTGTGGATTCACAGCTAGCCCTTAAATATCCCAAGATGTCTAATATCCAGATGGATGTAGTGGACGATGAAAACAGGGATAAGATAAAAGAGGAAAGCCTTAAATACCGTAAGAATGTTCGGGGAGAATCTATAGGGGGGTTAGGATAAGATGGTTACTTTAGATTATGAGTCAAAGCTTGAGGCTACCTATGCCGAAGCATTCACCGGGACCTACTGTCGGATGATCATCACCGCCGATGATGAAGAAACCTTGAAAAGGGCAGCCTACGATGCTACTGCCACACCAGGCACAGTAATTGGTAGGGTAGAAGGGGGTATAGAATCCTGGCTGGATGAAAAAGAAACCCCTGACGGTAGGAGGGGTGTGATAGTCCAGTTCTGGTATGATAACCGGGACATAGAGAAGTTTGATGTGGAGTTATCCTACCGTATCCGACAGGACATATTGGTTAAGCCTTTCACCAGGGTATTCGATGCATCAATAAATCCGGAAGGATACATCGACACCATGAAACAGGTAGGCCACTGCGGAGATGGCTTTGAATGGATGGATAAATTGTTCGGCCGGGATATGATAGTGGTGCCCATAGCCATACCTGACTTCATGATCGAACGTAAACTAGGTTATTCCACTGGAATAATGGGGGCCAATTTCTGGTACATGTGTAAAACTAAAGATGCAGTTTTAAATACCGGTAGAAAAGCGCTAAAAGCTATAGAAAAAGTTGAAGGTGCTATCACCCCATTCGATATCTGCTCTGCAGCTTCAAAGCCGGAGACCAACTATCCATGGATCGGCCCTACCACGAACCACCCCTACTGTCCATCCCTGAGATTGGTACTGGATGAGGAGTCTAAAGTCCCGGTGGATGTAGCCTACATACCGGAAATAGTGATTAACGGGATAAACGCTGAAGCAGTTTGTGAAGCAATGAAGGCAGGTATACTGGCAGTTCTCGATGACGAGGATGTTTTAAGGGTTTCAGCCGGTAACTACCAGGGCCAGCTGGGTGATCATAAGATTTACATAAAGGAGCTGTTTAGGTAAGGAATAGTTTAGAGATAAGGGAGCAAATAAATGGCCTTTGATGTGGTGGGATTCGGTGCATTGAACCTGGATAAACTTTACCAGGTGAATAAAATAGCAGGGGAAGATGATGAATCCTTTATAAAGGATTTGAACGTATCCTGCGGTGGTAGTGCAGCCAACACCCTCATTGGACTATCCAGACTTAACCTGAAGACAGCCTTCCTTGGTAAAGTGGCACGTGACAGGGAAGGGGAAATTTTACTCCAAAACCTGGAGGATGAAAGGGTAAATACAGAGGGGGTTATCATCTCACCAGAGGGGAGAAGTGGTAGCGTAATGGGCTATGTAGATGAAGAAGGAGAAAGAGCATTATACGTTGATTCTGGAGTAAACGATGAAATAAAACTGGAAGAAATTGATCTGAACCTGGCCTTCAATACGAAGATACTTCACCTTACATCCTTTGTGGGAGATTCCATCCATGCCCAGGAAGGACTTTTAGACAAACTCCCACCCAGTGTCAAGGTCAGTTTAGACCCGGGAAGGATCTACGCTGAAAAAGGCCTGGAAGATCTTTCTGAGATCCTGGAGAGAACCGATATACTATTATTGAACCGGACGGAACTTAAATTATTAACCCGGTATATATATAAAACAATGGAAGAAGAAATAGAATCCTTGAAAAACTTCGATATAGATATAATTGTGGTTAAACTGGGAGAAAGAGGGTGTTATGCCACAGATGGGGAATCCTCATATTTTGTAGAGACTTTCCCGGCCAATTGCAAGGATACCACCGGTGCTGGGGATGCCTTTAATGCTGGATTCATATTTGGATACTTAAAGGGGGAAAATCTGGAAGGTTCATGTGTTATGGGAAACTATGTGGCTGCCCAGTGTGTGGAAGATTTCGGTGGAACCACAAATTTACCCGACGCTTTAAAATTAAAAGGTTTATTAAAGGATTTAAACAAAAAAAATTAAAGAGATAATAAAAAAAAGTCAGTCAAGTGATGGAGTTATTATGGACGTAACCTTCAAAAAAGATAGGAGAGACCTTCAGGGAGAAGTTAAGATTAAATCGATGGAAATGGAGCATATAGATGAGGATTTCCAGCCTGAAATTGAAGAATGCTCCTTGAAACAGAAATTCATAACCATCTCTCCAGAATGTGTAAGATGCAATCTCTGCGCAGAGGAGTGTCCGGTGGATGCAATAGCAGGGGCCAGATCAGATAGACAGGCAAAAATCACTAATAAATGTGTTAAATGTGATATATGCGCTGAAACCTGCCCAGTTGGTGCTGTTAAAATATTAGAAACCACTTCTGATGTAAATGATGATGTTAAATTCCGTGTGAAGGAAATTAAGGTGCCTCACCGTAAATTAAAACTTAAAAATATTACTGTGGATCCTGAAAAGTGTAAAGGATCCCGAACTTGTGTTAAGTTCTGTCCCACCGGCGCCATATCCATAAAAGAAGGGAAAGCCGTGGTAAAAACCAGTTTATGTATAGGTTGTGGTGCTTGCGTTAATGTCTGTCCAAAACATGCTATAGAACTGGAAAGAGAGTTAGGACCGGTAATTAAAACCAAAAAACTCCTGATAGATCAGGAAACCTGTGTCCAGTGTCAGGTATGTGAAGAGAACTGCCCGGTGGAAGCCATAGAATTGGAGGGCGATGAAGTGGTGCTTTCTGAGGATAAATGTATATTATGTAATGTCTGTTCAACTAAATGTCCAGTTGGAGCATTGAAACTGGAGGGAACCTAATTGAAAGTAAAAGAGATAATGGATGAAGAATTTATTTACATAACCCATGATCAAAGTATTGAAGAAGTATCAATAATCATGGAAAACGGGAAAAAATTCACCACACCAGTGGTGGATGAAGATATGCACCTGGTAGGATGGATCACATCCTTTGAATTGATTAAAGGATTACGAGAAGGAAATGAGAAAATAAGCGAAGTTATGCATTCTAAGGACAGCATCGTCCACGTCCATGAAAATAATCCCGCCCGACTGGCGGTTCTGGAGACATCCCATAACAAATTCGTGAGCATCCCGGTGTTAAATGATGATGGGGTGGTGGTAGGGGTTGTACGGTCCTTCGATATAGTGGAAACCCTTTCTAAACTCTACGAAATTAAAGTGTATAAAATATTTAAGGCTATGGAACAGGAACTTAAGGGAGTAAGCTGGGATGAACTCATGGAGGCATCAGCCATTGTCACCCGCAGAAGGACTGGAGAAAATGTTACCGCAGAAGAATATGAATTCCGTATCAAAGAGGCAACCTTTGGAGAGGCAATCTGGGCAACTGGTGGCCTGGAGAAGTTCTTCGTGGGTCTGATTGCAATCGGACAACTGGTAACTGCCAAGAAAGTTGCCAGGGCTAGAAAAT
>WOYJ01000009.1 GCA_011620845.1 Methanobacteriaceae archaeon | reverse complement strand
GGGAAGATTACTTTTCTTCACTTCTTTGATTCATTTTAGATTCTTACTTCAGCGTAACAAGCTTAAAGAAAATTAATATTAATTATTTGTATTAATACTTTTTGATAACCAGAAGAACATTTAAATTAAATAAACCAGTAAATCTCATACCAGGGAAGGGAATAAATAATGTCCAAGAAAATCAGCAGCAAACTGTTACAAAACAGCTCGCACCATAAAATGACCTGGAATAGTGGCTTCTCGAAATCCCAGGAAGATCACCAGAGCGAGCCAGAAATAAGGTTCTGGGTAGAATGTCAAGAGACAGTTCAGATAGAGCTTTCCAGAATCTGTAAAGGGATTATATAGATTACTCACCAAAAATAATACAGGTAGATGATTAAATGAAAGATGATGCACCGTCTATTAGCCAATGGAAAGATTTATATTCTGCAGCAGTAAAGTTTAAGAAATTAAAACCCTGGGAATGGATGTATGATTCTGATATATTCGGAGTTCAAAATCCGGAGACCGGTGAAATTGGTTACTGCTGTGTGATGGGCAGGGCAGGGGAACATTTTGCACTGGGAGTTTACCTGGGTAGAGAGGGATTAGATAACCTTTCAAGTATGCTATCCGGTGAAATTGTACCAGATTTCCCCGAAACATTATATAGTCAAAAATGTCTCATGGCATCCTTTGAAAACCGAGAAGATATAGAAAAGCCAGATTATGAAATAATAAGGACACTGGGATTAAGATTCAGAGGACGTAACCAATGGCCATTATTCAGAAGTTATCTTCCAGGTTACTATCCATGGTACCTCACTCGTAAAGAAATAAAATTTCTAACAGTTGCACTGGAACAGGCCATCGAAGTCTGCAAAAGCTTTAAGGAAAATCCCGCTATATTAAACCATCCTGATAAGCCTAAAATTTTAGTCAGAGAAGCTGAAAAGACAAATAATGGTTTCAAATGGGAGGATAGATGGTTAGATCCCGGGAAATTTGACAATGAAAGAGAAATACCTGTAGAATATGTAGAAGATGATATTCTGGATGATCTGCTGAAACTAAAACATGATGGTGTTTGGGAAGCAGACTACCTAACTTTACTGGAAGTGGTACAGGAAGGGGATGAAAGACCATATTTTCCAAAGTATATAACCTGGGCAGACCGAGACACAGGTCTTATATTGAATACTGGCATAGCTGGACCTGATGAATGGATCTCCACATTTCTAGAAACATTCCAGCAGATCAACCATCAAAAAGAATCACTACCACAGAAGATTCTGGTTAAAAAAGAGGAAATTTACCAGGTAATTAAACCCATCACCTCACAACTGGGAATCGAACTTTCACTGGAAGATGACCTGGAGGTCACAGAAGAAATCCAGGATGAATTTACGAATTTTGATCAGGACCTGATGGATGATATTCTGGGAGTTCTGATGAAAAATGATGAATTCAAAAATATGCTGGAAAGTGACTCGTATTTAGATATTTTAGATAATGAATCACTCTCTGATTTATTGAAAGACGAATCATTTAAAGCTTTACTTGAAGAACAACTGGATGCATCACTTGAGGAAAAACCACCTGCAGTAACTGATGCAGATATACCTGTAGAAATTCTTGATGAAAACCCAAGAAGTGCTCAAAATAACAAATACACACCTACAAAGCAAATCACCCTGTTTAATGATAAATCCGTTAAAAAACAAGAATTTCTGGATAAGAAAAGAGACGTCAGGGATGAGTTCAATGATTTACTTGAAAAGGATTATGACAATTTAAGGATGAAAACAGAGTTAAAAAAACTCACGAGAAAGGATCCTGATTATTTGAATACCTATATCCAGCTTTATTTTATACTGAATGAAGAAGGAGATTTGCCCGAAGCAATAAAAATGTTGGATGAGGCTTACAAAAGAGCACTGGACTTAATTATCGATGATGATGGAGAATGGCCGGAAAAACTGGATTCTATGCGGAAAGAAAATAAGCACATTGTTAACAGTATTTATCATAAAGCCATTTCACTATGGGAAGCAGATGAAACAGAGCAGGCACTGGATTTACTTCGAAGACTCCTCAATATGGACCCTGATGATGATATAGGTGCTAGAATAGCCATTCTCTCAATCAGAATGAACATGACACATCAGGAGTTTGATGAAAAGTTTCTAACCGATGATGGATACTTTATTGATATGGTTCTAAACTGGTTTGAGGAGAACTACCGTAAATTTCCCGATGAATTTGGCTGGTGGGATAAAATAATGAAAAAGAACTTCAGATATGTTTATCAATTCCGAATTGACCTTGCTGACATCCGACCGCCAATCTGGCGCCGTATACAGGTTCCCGAAACCTACACATTCTATGATCTGCATGTGGCCATTCAAAATGCCATGGACTGGTGTGGCGGCCATTTGCATGGATTTTACGTCACCAACCCCTTCACCGGACGAAAAGATGATTTAGAAACTCCCGAAGAAGAGACAAGTATATCTGACTGGTTAAACCCGGCTAATCCCCGGGCAAATTATGTCTACGATTTCGGAGATTACTGGGACCATAAAATACAACTGGAGAAGATACTTCCCCGTGAAGATGATGTCAACTATCCCGTATGTATCAAAGGTAAAAGAGCCAGTCCTCCTGAGGATTGTGGAAGCGTTCCAGGATATTATAAACTTTTAAAAATCATTAAAGATCCTGATCATGAAGAATATAAAGAGATGATTGAATGGCTGGGAGGAGAATTTGATCCGGAACATTTCGACCCACACGAGGTTGTTTTTGAAGATCCTGATGAATATAGGGATGATGACATAAAATTGAGAGAGGAATTAGGTTTATTATAATGCCTCAAACAGTGCCCCAGGTCTCTGAAATTATAAATAATCAAAAAGATAGACTTTGTTGTGAAGGTGATTCTTTGAAGCATGAGGATTAAGTTAAAGAGTTCCTGCAAAAACAGGATCAGATTGAACTGGCCTCTTTGGACTTTTCTATTACTATGAGATTAATGTCTTGAAAATCTAAATATTTCAGTTTTATATCATCAATATAATTATTAAGAACATATCTTTGTGGTCCCCTCTGGATATTACAACCAGTGTGATGCTTTATAGCTGTCGGTCATCAGTAGCAAATTTTGATTCATAGTACACCCACGCTATATCTTAAAT
>WOYJ01000184.1 GCA_011620845.1 Methanobacteriaceae archaeon | reverse complement strand
CCTGCGTATTTTGCCATTCAACTGTATCTCCTGCTGGAATTTGCAATTCAACGGGATTAGCAGTTTTTCGAAGGTAGAAGTTGCTTTCATATGCTTGTTTTTTTAATGTTTATGTAATTAATAAAATAAAAAAAATTCTTAGATGGAATTGAGACTAAAAAAAAAACCAGAATAAAAATAAATAATCTTAGATGAGTTAACTAAAAACAGAATAAAAAAATAAAAAATAGATTTAATGGGTCAGTTTAACGGGTAAAAGGATTAAAACACCCAATAAATCGTTTTCTTCTATCTTGCAATCCAGTGCAGCGGCAAAGAGTGCTGTGTCCGCACTTCGCTCCATGCTTATGGGGAGTGAGGTTTCCTCACCGACTGCCATGGCGTGGCCGTAGATATTTGAGGCGTAGGCGCTCATGAAACATATCGTGTTACCCTTTATCTTGATGGGTTTGATCTCTATGGATTTGATCTCACCGGCCTTGAACTTCTTATCCTCAGCAGCTATTAAGGCCCTTAGATCACCGGATATTGTGCCGATGTTGAAGTCAAGGGTGCGGTGGCTGTGTTCTGCGAGCTCCTTTTTCACCTGGTCCAGCCGGGTTATTATCCTGACCATCAGGCCTCACCCTCCGACATGGTTTTTTTGATCATCTTGAGCCTTACGAAGTTTTCCCTGTCCATCTCCTCCAACCTCATTTCGATATACTTCACTGTGTTCTGGAGTCTGGGGATGATGATATGCTCTAAAGCATTCACCCTTCTCTTTGTTGATTCTATTTCAACTGCAAGTAGTGTGATGGTCTTTTCTATCTCACCTAATTCTATTATCAAAGCCATGGATTCCTCAAATTTACTGGCGGCATCATCCAGTTTAACAGATGTGTCCATAAATCCGTATCCCCTCTCGACGATTGTCCGTTTTCGGATGTCGTAATCCATGACTGGTACAACTACACCCATAACACTTCGGGAGTCCACATCGATGTCGACGGATTTTTTAACTGACATGGCGGCCTTTTTAACTGCCAGGTCGCCCATGGCTATCTGGGCAGCTGTGAGGTCATCATAGGCTTCTTTAAGGTTATCTGCCACCTTCTCCCGGGATCCTTTAACCCGGTCCAGGATGTTGAAGAACTCCATGATCAACGCGTTCCTCTTCTCCTTAAGAAGGCTGTGGCCTTTAACTGCCAATTTCTCCCTTTGTTTTAGTTTTAGAAGCTCCATCCTGGTTGGATTTATGCCTTCTATCATTTCTTGTGCCATTTTATCCCTCTAAAAGAGAATTAAAGGTTTATCCTTTATGAGCGGGATGATACTTGGGTATGTGCTCTGCACGGACCCTTTTAAGCTCTGCTTCTGGTAAGAGGCTCAGTAACTCCCAGCCAAGGTCTAAAGTTTCCTGGATGGTCCTGTCCTCATCCCTGCTCTGGGTTATGAACTTGGCCTCGAATTCATCGGCGAAGGTCAAGAATTTCCGGTCACGCTCAGTGAGCGCCTCTTCACCGACTACAGCCATCAGGTCTCTTAAGTCACGGCCTTCAGCGTAAGCAGAATACAGTTGGTCTGAAACACCACTGTGGTCTTCTCTGGTCCTCTCCGGACCGATACCACCACTCATTAGTCGTGATAATGATGGGAGCACGTCTACTGGTGGGTAGATACCTTTACGGTGTAATTCACGAGAAAGCACGATCTGTCCCTCGGTAATGTAACCAGTTAAATCTGGTATGGGGTGGGTTATATCGTCCTGGGGCATAACTAATATGGGCATCTGGGTGATGGAACCTTCCTTACCCATTATACGGCCTGCCCTTTCATATATACCGGCCAGGTCAGTGTACATGTAACCAGGGTATCCTCTTCTTCCAGGCACCTCGTCACGTGCAGCTGAAATCTCCCTCAACGCCTCCGCATAGTTGGTCATATCGGTTAGTATGACCAGTACGTGCATGTTGTGTTCGAATGCGAAGTACTCAGCGGTTGTAAGAGCCATCCTCGGGGTGATGATACGTTCAATTGCTGGGTCGTCTGCCAGGTTCATGAACACGGTAACCCTCTCCAGAGCACCGGTCCTCTCAAAATCACGCATGAAGTAGTTTGCCTCTTCGTGGGTGATACCCATGGCTGCGAATATAACGGAGAACTCTGTCTCTTCCGCGAGAACCTTGGCCTGTCTTGCGATCTGGGCGGCTAATTCGTTGTGAGGTAATCCAGAACCGGAGAAGATTGGTAGTTTTTGCCCCCTGACCAGGGTGTTCATCCCGTCTATGGTGGATATACCGGTCTGTATAAACTCTGCAGGGAATTCCCTTGCTGAGGGGTTCATAGGTGCCCCGTTAATGTCTAACTCCATTTCAGGTATGATCTCCGGTCCGCCGTCTATGGGGTTTCCGGTACCGCTGAACACTCTTCCGAGCATGTCCAGGGATACTCCGATGTGGGCGGTTTCACCGGTGAATCTGACCTTGGTAGTGGAGGTGTTTAAGTCTCTAGTACCTTCAAATACCTGTACAACTGCCAGGTCGCCTTTAACTTCCAGGACTTCTCCTCTTCTCATCTCTCCTGAAGGGGTTTCGATATCCACAATTTCACTGTAGGCCACACCTTCTACACCTTCCACTATCATGAGTGGTCCGGCTACTTCAGCTACCGTTGTATATTCCCGTGTTTTTATATTAGTGTTCATTTTCGCACCTCTTCAGTCTGTTTAACTATTTCATCCTGGATTTCCTTGATCTTTTCATCGAATTCATCTTCTGGTATGAATTTCATCCTTCCTATCTCTTCCTTAACCGGTAGGTTGGTCAGTGCATCGGATGGTGCTCCACGGTCCAGGGCTTCAGTAGCTTTCTCCTGGTACAATAAAATGGTCTTAAGCATCTGGTACTGTTTGGTTGAGGAGCAGTAAGTGTCTACTTCGTGGTATGCATTCTGTTGCAGGAAGTCCTCCCTGATCATACGGGTACTCTCCAAAGTTATCCTCTCACGGTCAGGCAGTGCGTCTGGTCCCACCAGCTGCACGATCTCCTGTAGTTCTGCTTCCTTCTGTAGGAGTATCATGGCATCGTCACGGGCTTTCCTCCAGTTTCCGCCGACGGTGCTGTCCCACCAGCCTTGCACGCTGTCCACGTAGAGCGAATAGCTCTGTAGCCAGTCTATGGATGGGAAGTGTCTTTTATCTGCAAGTGAAGCATCTAAAGCCCAGAACACTTTACATATACGCAGGGTGTTCTGTGTTACTGGTTCGGAGAGGTCTCCGCCAGGTGGTGATACTGCACCCACTACGCTTACCGAGGATATTTTATCTTCGGTTCCTATGGTGGTCACTCGGCCGGCCCTTTCATAGAACTGTGCCAGACGTGATGCTAAATAAGCGGGGTATCCTTCTTCACCAGGCATCTCTTCGAGCCTACCGGAGATCTCCCTCATAGCCTCAGCCCATCTTGATGTGGAGTCTGCCATGAGTGCTACGTCGTATCCCTGGTCTCGGAAGTATTCTGCTATGGTGATCCCGGTGTACACACAGGCTTCCCTTGCTGCCACCGGCATGTTTGATGTGTTAGCGATAAGTACGGTACGGTCCATGAGAGGCTTACCAGTTTTTGGGTCCTCGAGTTCAGGGAACTCCTTCAACACTTCGGTCATCTCGTTTCCACGTTCACCGCAACCTACGTAAACGATGATATCTGCGTCGGCCCATTTTGCTAGTTGCTGCTGGGTAACGGTTTTACCTGATCCGAATGGTCCTGGTATGGCTGCGGTCCCACCCTTAGCCACTGGGAAAAAGGTGTCCTGTGCCCTTTGACCGGTAACTAGTGGTATGTCTGGGTCTAACTTGTTCTTGTATGGCCTTCCAACCCTTACCGGCCATTTTTGCATTAGCTGTACTTTTTCGGTTCCTTTAGGAGTTTCTACCTCTGCTATGTCCTCTTCAACGGTGTATTCTCCCTCGGCGACTATACTTTTGAGGGTTCCGGATACGTTTGGTGGTACCATTATCTTCTGCACCACTGCAGAAGTTTCCTGTACCTCACCCAGTATGTCTCCTCCCTGTACTTCTGCACCGGCCTTTACGATGGGTGTGAATTTCCATTTTTTATCCTTAGGAAGGGCTGGTACAGCCACTCCCCTTTCAATGTAATTTCCAGTTAAAAGTTTGATGTTTTCCAGTGGCCTCTGAATTCCATCGAAGATAGAACCGATGATTCCTGGTCCTAATTCCACAGAGAGTGGTCCTCCAGTACTTTCAACTATTTCACCGGGTTTCATACCGGCTGTTTCTTCGTATACCTGGATGGTTGCAGTGTCACCTTCGAGTTCAATTATCTCACCGATGAGTTTGTCTGCACCGACTCTGACCATCTCGTACATCTGAGTCCCTTTCATACCTGCAGCGGTTATAACGGGACCTGCTATCTTTATTATTTTTCCTTCTGTAATCATTTTACCATCTCAACCCCAATTACTCGTTTTATAAGCTCTCTTAACGGGTCGGTTTCCCTTTCAATTGAGCCTGTTTTATCTGGTATTTCAATTATCATGGGTAATGCACGTTCACTGGTTAAAGTAACAATCTTTTCTCTTAACTCATCTCCAATTTTTTCTGTAGTTATTATAACAGAGTAATCTTCTCGAACAAGATCTTCCAGTTTTGCACCTGCTTCCTCTGTGTTTTCCACGGGATATCCTTCCTTTATGCCTCCCAGCATAAATCCTGTGACTGTGTCCTGGTCGGCTATAACTGCTATTTTTGATGTCATACTAACATCTCCTTAATTACTGATGCAGATAAGTCCTGTTCTCTTTTTCCTCGAATGATTATCTTCAAATTCTTGATCTCGTTTTCTTTTTTATTTAGATAACCTATCATGGGCCCTATACCGAACTGGTTTTTCTGTGAAATCCTCATGGCGACCTTGCTTATGTGGTTGTCCAACGCTTTTTCAAACGCCTGGATGGAACCGGTTTCTGTGTAATCTGTTAAACTTTCAGTAAGCATAGGGGCATAATCAGTCCCTTCCAGTCCATTTACAACTCCAGACACATCTTCTGATTCCATGAGGTCTTTTAGTTTCCATTCCCTTATCTGGTATCCGTCTGAGACCATGTATGGTTCTATATCATCATATTTGAGTCCGTCTGCCTTGGCCCTCAGGATCATCTTTATGTTGGTGATGTCCACCAGGTTACCCACATATTCATGTAGATATGCGGTGTTGTCATCTTCAGGTGTGGCGGCAGTTCTCAAGAGATTTTCCAGTAAATATTTGTCCAGAGAAGCTTCTACTGGTAGTAATATACCTGTTTCCTTGTAGACAGGGATGGAGTCCTCCAGGATGGGGGCGTAATCTGTTCCTTCAAGGTTGTTCAGGATTTCGTCCACGTTGTCTGCATCGATGAGTGTGTTCAGTTTGTCACTTAATTCACCGAAGGGAACCACGAGGTTCATGGTTTCTTCTTCACTTAACCCGACTTCTTTGGCTATGATGATGCTTTTTATATTCCTGATGTCCCATTTCTTCATTAAAAAGGTGAAAGGGTCTTTGGTGTTGTCGGGGGCTATTCTCGCTATAAGGTCGTAGGTTTCTGCAAGCTGAGTGTCCAGCGCCTTCTCGAGTGGGTATTCATCGATGTATTTAGCATAGTCTGGCAGTCCTCTGAGGTAATTTTTCACCTCTTCAGTGGTCTGGGATTCTAAAAGCTCTGTGTACTGTTTATCGGTGAACAGCCTTCCTTTCCGGGCCCTTACCCTGGCGAGGGGATAAGTATATGGGTACATGCTTAGCACAGGTCTTATGGCTGATATCACAGCTATAAGTCCTATGATGGCCAACACCACAACTACCAGGGCGAGAAAAGCTTCGCCTGAGGGAAGTCCCAATCCAGTGATTATTGTACTGATGTTCTCTACCATTTTGAAATCTCCCCATGTTTACTTGAAAAGCACGGCTGCAACCTTTGACCTGAGATCCTTCTTGAAACGTAACATCCTTGCTTCTATAGTGTTGTTAACTTCAATTTCACCATTTTTAGTTTTAACTACAGCTCCCCCAATGGTCTTAATATTTTCACCGATTTCCAGGGTTGTAGTCTTTCCCGTCTTCCCGGTAACGTCTTCTGCTATTGCTCTAATAGAATCCTTTACTTTGGCCACATCTGACTCTTTAAGGAGAACGATAAGTTCTCCCCCTCCAATCTCTGTAGCTGCCTCAGTTATGATTTGGGTGAGTGACTCCTTGTATTCGGTTGCATCTGAAGAAGCTATTTCTTTGAGTCTTTCTAAAGCCTTGTTAAATGCGTTCTCGATAATTTCTTCTCGAGCCTCAAGCTCCATCCTTCTGGAGTTCATCTTAGCTTCAGAGATTATCTGCTGATACTTCATGTTGGACTGCTTTTGGGCGTCCTCTAGGATTTTAGTCTTTTCCATCTGGGCTTCTTTTTCGCCGTCTGCCAGTATGGAGTTGCGTTTCTCTTCAACTTTTCCTAGAATGGAATCAGCCTTAATTTGAGCATCAGACATAATACTTGAGACTATCTTCTCTGTCCCAGCACTCATGTCTTATCCTCCTAAGAGTCCACCGAACACCATCAAGAGTATAGCTATCAGGAAACCGTAGATAGCCTGTGTTTCTGGCAGTGCAGTGAATATGATACCACGGGCAAACATGTCTGGGTCTTCAACTACTGAACCTACAGATGATGATGCTGCAATACCTTGACCCATACCGGATCCTAAACCAGCAAATCCTATAGCTGCACCTGCACCTATTGCTACAAGACCTAATGCGGCAGATACTTCTTTTCCAGGGACCATAATTGTGAATACCATCAAGAGTATAGCTATCAGGAAACCGTAGATAGCCTGTGTTTCTGGCAGTGCAGTGAATATGATACCACGGGCAAACATATCCTCATCTTCTGCCACAGCACCTACACTTCCTGCTGCTGCTATTCCTTGACCAATACCTGATCCTAAACCAGCAAAACCGATGGCTACTCCTGCCCCGATTGCTGCTAAAGCTGTTCCTAAAGCGACTTCTACCATATTATTTACCTCCTAAATCTCCTAAATCAGTATATTTTCTTTTTGTACGGAAGGCTCTGAATTTCTGACTTCCACCTATATAAAACTGTGCAAAATATTCAACGTAATGTAAACGCAAAGAGTTAATGAAAGCTCCTAGACTCTGGAAAGCTAAGTTGGCTATATGACCGCCGAGGAATATAATAACTGCTACTATTATTCCCACAAATGGGATCATATCCCCAACAAGTCCTGCTAATATGTTAACAGTCATGGCTATTCCCCCTGTAGATAGACACAGGGCTAACAGCCTAGCATATGATAGCAGGTTACCTAGAAATCCGGTTAAGTCCATGATTCCAAATGCACCGTTGATGTATACCATCAAACCCACCGCAGCGACTGCTACCAGTGCTCCGGGTATGGCCAGCGTCATGGAGCCGCCCAGTAAGTAACCAGCGGCAGCCAGAACTATTCCAATTTCCAGGAGTATCCATACTATCTGAGCTCCCAGGGCTTCTTTCTTCTCTCCTCGAACGATGTTGTTGTAAGCTCCTATAACCAGTCCCATGTTTATGTGGATAACTCCCACTATTAGGGCGATAATAAGGATAATTTCCGGGTGCTTAAAGGCATCGACAAGGGCGATGGTTGTTAGTATTGGTACTCCACCCAGTATCCATCTGGGGAAAAAGTCTCCAATGAAACCATTGGTGATCATTCCCAGTATGAAAGCCCATATACCGCAGGCTATCAGGATCAATCCAAAACTACCCATGAATTTACTCTTTTTACCCATTCCCTTGTATAAAACAACCCCTATGAGGGCATCTATTATCCCGTAACCGGCATCTGTTAGACAGAATCCGAAGAAAAAGGGAAATATAATTGCCATCAGGATTGTAGGGTCGACTTCCCGGTATGTCGGGGTGGAATACATGTGTACAAAGGTTTCATAGGGTTTGGCGAATTTGGGGTTGTCCAGGTGAACTGGAATGTCATCCTTCTCAACGTCAGGGTCAGAGACATCTACTATGGAATGGCCTTCAGTGGAGTTGTCAATTATTTTTAGTGCTTTATCCAACTTCTTCGCTGTTACCCAGCCCTCCAGCATCACTGTATTCTGGGTTTCTCCGAAGGAGGAGTAGATTTCACTTCTCTGTTTTTCTATCTCCAGCTGCTCTTTTAAAATTAAAAGTTGCGGCTTCCATTCTGCTGATATTTCTGCTAAGTCACTTAATACTGCTTTTCTTTCCTGTTCTATGGATTCAATCCTTGATTCTGAGCTACTGATAATCTCGCTGGGCTTACCAGTTACTCCCGGGAATTCGAATCTTTCAAATTCTAGTTTCCGGAGTCCACTGGTAACTTCATCTGCGAACTCTCTACTGGTAATGACGATGAGAATTTTAAATTCTTTTTCCAGAGCATCAGTATCGAAAACTTCAATTTCATCAGTTATACCCTTTACACTTTCTTTAAATTCGTCATAAGAAAGGTTGGAGATCTTACCAACGATAATTGAGACCCGTTCTGATTCTCTTAGATCAGCTAAATCAACGTTAAAATCAGTTAAATTTTCTGCAACTTTATGTGCATTTTCCAGCTGTGCCTTTTCAGCATCCAGCTGGCTTAATTTTTCTTCTAAAGGTTTGGTTTTTGAATCGACCTGGTCAAGAACTGTTTCCGCCTTATGGATCAGTTCTTCGGTACCGATCTCATCAATTTCTGTCTTTTCGATTGGTGGAGGGTTGATGAATCCCTTAACCATCTTCAGCATGCCTTTTTCCCTTTTTCGAACGGAATGTAAAAAATCAATAGTACCGGTGGTTTTCATCAAAAGGGAGGAAAGTCGTCCGGTAAAAGGGGTGGCATGTGCAGGTTTAAGGATCTGCTTCCACTCGGCATCCTGTTGTATGCGCTCTGATACATCCTGGATTTGTACTATGCTTGCTTCATGAAGTGAACTCACCGCAGAATCAGCATACTTGTCCAGGGTGATTATACTGAGCTTTTTCATCCTGGCTGGCTTGAACATGGTACTCACTTATAAAATACTTTTAACTATGATTTCTACAGCTTCATCAACATTATCGGTAGCTTTTTTCTTATTCTTTTCTACCTCGCCGGCAGTCCTATTGGTTATCTGGTACGCTTCCTTTTTTGCATTGTTTTCCGCTTCATAAAGTAATTTTTCGGCTTCTTCCTGAGCTTCCTTTTTGGTGTTTTCTACTATCTCTTTAGATTTGGATTCAGCTTCATCAATCAATTCAGATGATTTCTTCTCTGTATCCTCTATTAATTTATCGGCATCATTTTCAGCCTTTTTAATGGTAGTAATAGCTTCCGATATCGTTGTCATATAAATCACCATGATAATCCAAAATTTCTCTCGAGTTATATATATCTTTTGCTATTTGATTCTCCACATCTTAATCCTTCTTGTTTATTATGGCTTTTAAATCGTTATATTTCATTTAAATCCAGCTGAAAGCATGATAACTGAAATAATTCCATTTGAACGGACACCTGATTAATTAAACGTGGCACGTATTAAACGATGTATTGAACTCGTATTTTGGATGGGATACGGGGGTTAAACAAAAATGAGACAGATTATTTTGGTAATGATCCATGGATCAATATTTCAAAATAGCCAAAAAAATCTTCAAAAAATCCTTTAAAAGGAGAAAAAACTCTAAAATAAGAGAAGATTAAAAAAATTACAATATATCACGGTTTCTCTCCTCCACACCATCGTAGCAGATCTCATCAGATTCGATGAACTTCCTAAAGGGAGATTCCTGGTTCTGCTCCTCATTCACATGTGAAATTAAAGCGGGAAGCCTTCCTATCATGAAAAGTCCAGTGCCAACCTGCCAGTTAAATCCCATATCTGATAGAATCCCGGCGTTAGCCCCATCAACGTTTAAAAGAATGTTCTTCCTTTCAAATAAGATATCCTGCAATGCAATGGCCAGTTGAGTGTGAACACCGTACACCCCATATTCCTTGGCAAGCTTCAAAAGCCGGGGTGCCCGGGGGTCTTCATCATGGTAACGGTGTCCGAAACCGGGTATCTTCTTACCCTTTTCCAGATATTCCTCCACCAGTTCGATGGCATTGATCTTGATATCCTTACGGGACTCAATGGCACCAGTACCCACTTCACCTTCACTGGCCTCTTTTTCCACACCTTTTCGAACAGTTTCCTGAAGGAGCTTCATGGACTGCTCTAAAGCCCCGGCATGATGCTTTCCAAAGGCCATCAAACCCCCGGATACACAGGTGTTCAGGGGAGATCCAGTGGATGCCATGAGCCGTGCCACCTGGGTGCTGGGGGGAGTGGTCCCATGGTCACAGAAAGAGACCAGCACCGCTTCAAGCATCTTAGACTCGTTTTCATTGGGCTTATTACCGTGCATCAGCAGGTACACCATTTCAGGAAAGGATAAATTACCAATGAGGTCTTGCTGGGGATAACCACGGGTAACGATTCGGTTGGGCTCTACCTTGGTAATGGAAGTCTTCCATTTAGGCTTCACGTATTTAAGCAATTCTTCTATGCTTTTTCTTCCAATTGCCATAAAATTTCACTCCAGAACATAATTTATGGATTCATCGTTAGAGATATCAAAGTGTTATACTCTTAGCTCTAATGAATTCGTCATTTGAGATATCAAAGTGTTATACTCTTAGCTCTAATGAATTCGTCATTTGAGATATCAAAGTGTTATACTCTTAGCTAATGAATTCGTCATTTGAGATATCAAATGATGATACTCTTGGTTCAACGCAACAACATGGTCTCATACAGAGAATACGAACTCCACTCGCTCTTTGAGGTCCTATATTGATTAGACAACCAAGAGCCGTTACATAACCGCCTATATTTAAAGCACCTATATCCAAACTATTTAAATTTTTGGTTATGTCCTCTTCCAATTCAGACTGCACAGCCAGGTTACCATAGGCCATGGCCTTCAACATCAAAGATGACGCCTCAAAATGGGTTCTACCAATTCCTATAGCAGGTATACATGGGGTACAGCCTAATCTGGGAATTTCCTGATCCATCCAGTCTGTTACATGCTTTAATATTTCCCGGTGATCCCTCTGGTGAAAGACCCGGTAGGTACTGGCCCTTATTTCGGGGCCGCCGCCCAGCATGAGGATGTGTATTCTTGTTTTTTCACTTCCCACTTCAGGATCCAGTTCATCGAATAAAAATGGGGCAGATAAGACTTCTCCCGGGTCATGGAAGAGGCCTTTTTTCTGTTCGATTCTCTCTACATCATCACCCTTTACTGCCATGGGTCTTCCTGGGAGCTCCCTTAAACCGGCTTTAATACCTTCCCTTACATCTCCCATGAAATTCGCTGGTAGACTGACATCTTTTCCCACTTCCACCAGTACATGGGGGATACCAGTATCGTCACATAGGGGAACTTTATTTTTACGGGCTAACTCGGCATTTTCAACTAAAAGCTCCAGGACCCAGGAAGCCTGAGGATTAGTTTCGACTTCCAGGGCTCTCTGGTAAGCGTTGAACTGATCCTCACGGAATTCTGTACTGGCTCTTATAACAGCCATTTTAATCTGGTTGATTAGATCCATATTTTTCTTTTCCTTTTTTTAAGAATAAATTGAATCATGAATAGCTAGATCATTTCATTCAGGAATAGCCAAATCCTTCGCCCCTACATCAGATGTTTTCGCATCAGGATAGTAACGTTTAATCATATTTTTAACCAGATAAACCTGTCTTATCCGCTCTGAAGCTTCCTTACTGGTGGTGTCGTGGCTGTGCTGTTTGGCAATTGAGCCCCCTGTTTTAAGATACACCGGAGCAGCTACCCTTATAATATCCGGAACCTCGTAGTGCCTAATGAAACCTCCCGAAGACTTCGGATTTTCAGTGTGAATATCGATGGATATATTTACGGCCTTTCTGAGGGCGGATAACATGTTGATCTGCAGGTCACGGACCGGGTTGAACGAATCGGCACCTAACTCCTCCAGCAACTTTGCAGAGGCGGGGTTTCCATGTCCAGTATGGGCAGAAACCTTGAAGTGCATATTCTCCGGTAATTCACCTGTCTCCCTCATCTTACCCAGAACCCACAGGAGCCCTTCATCGTAGAGCAGTATTCCCCGGACACCCAGTTCTGCCGCTCTTTTAACATCCTCTATAGCGTATAATAAGTTATCATATCCCCTTAACCGGTAGCCTATCCTTGCACCTTCCCTGGTCTGGGCAGAAGCGCTGGTATCATAGGTTGCCCGTGGACCAACGCTTAAAAAAAGCCCTATCTTAGCATCCCGGGCCATATCTATCATCTCTTCTATCTCCGAGTCGGTTAGGAGCATGATACCCTTGGTCTGGGTCACCCGGTGTACTGTAACACCATAATCGTTCGAAGCATCCAGGAGAGATGCCATAGCCTCGGGTTTCTGGATACCCGGTACTTCGAAGCGGTACTGGGCACCATCTGGAAATCTAAGCTCAGATTCCTCGATCCCATTTGTTTTAGTTATTCCCAGTGTTTTTAGAAAATCCGTTGATCGCAAATAAATCCACTCCCTAAAAAATTAAATTTCCTAATTAAATCTTGTCAACATATAAAAATGAAACGTTCTATGATAAATCTTATTAGTATATTAAAAATGAATTTAGATCATCTGTAAATTCCTTCACATCCTGATAGGAGTCCATGTTTTCTATCACCTGCAGGACTCGGACATCCACTTCAGGATTCAAATTCCTGAACTTCCACCCTATATCCCATTTAAGGGGATTTTCTGGTTCACCATAAGGTAAATCGACTCTTTTTTTATATACGCTTTTTCGAGTGAATATGGAAACTTCAGATGGTCTAATCTGCGGATATTCTTTATCCAGAATAGCATCTGTTTTTAAGAGGATTTTCCGGGATATTTCGTCTATCTCCATCTGATTTCGGGGGGAATAGTTAAATTCAATCATACCATCAGCCCCCTGATAATGATTTAAAAGTGCAACAGCCATCGACACGGGTAAACTTTGTTTCAGGCCTTCAGTACTCGTGGGATGGTAATCGTTGTGCTCTGCAGCTATCTTATAGGTGTTGATGATTATCTTCTCGATTTCTTCCAGTTTAAACTGTTTTTCATTCACAATCTGCAACAGAGCATCGATACTGGAGTGCAGATGCCTGCAAACAGGGTAGATCTTGAAATAGACTTCTGAGATGTGATAGTCTTCTATAGGTAAATCTACTTCATGGGGGTCAACATCAGCCATTGCTTTTAGGAAGCCTTCCTCACCTTCTAAGATTGTTCGAGCTCCGGTGAAACCATTCTTTGCAAGTAGGGCGGATAAAATACCTGAGTGAACTGCCCTCCCGGCGTGCAGGTGTTTTCCCATGGAACCGGAGTGGTCTGATTCTAAGAGACCTGCTGCCTGGGTTCCAGCGAGACCCAATGCATTGGTGATCTCTACTTCGTTAAGATTTGTGGCTTTACTAGCGGCTGCGGCAGCTCCTAAGGTTCCGCAGGTGCCTGTGCTGTGAAAACCCCTCTGGCGGTGTCCCGGGTTGACCATCATACCCAATGCTATGGCCACCTGGTACCCCACGACGATGGATTCGATTAATTCCTTCCCAGTCCGATTTCCAGACTCACACAGGGAAAGCGCAGCGGGTATTACACACGCCCCGGGATGGAGCATAGCCCTCCTGTGGCCGTCATCCAGGTCCATTGAGTGGGCGAATATTCCATTGGCCAGGCCGGCTTCCAGGGCACTGGATTTTCCCTGACCGATGACTGTTGACTCACCACATGGTTGGATTATATTTTTAACGGCTTCACCACTTTTAGTTTGAGATCCTCTTAAAGCCACGCCCAGAAAATCAGTGAAACATTCCTTGGCCTTCTGGATCACGCCATCTGGGAGCTGTTCATAGCTGGCGGATTGTATAAATTCGGTAAATTTTGAGGTGATCATTTTTCAAACCCGTTATATATGTTTACACTTCCCCCGGAACCGAACAAGCGGCTTGCTCAAATGCCTCCTCGCTGAAGGTGGAACTTCATAGAAACCCTCTTGAATGCCCCTTTCTATTTCGACTAAAACTTTACTTCCGTCTTTGAGTTTCCGGCCGCACTTTACACATTTAAAGCCCTGATTCTTCCCAGCGGATTTCATCCGCTTACCACATTCACACATGGGGTTAATTTCTTCATAATCTTTTGAAAGTTCTAATAACTCAAATTTCTCAACATTCAGGGTTCCTTTTTTTCCTATCCCACCGTAAACCCTTATTTCATCTCCTTTCCTCAACTGTCTGAAAACGTCGCGGAATTCCTTGGTGGGTTCGTAGGCTGCGCATTCGATACTTCCAGTGTCGTCTTCTAAGGGTAAGATGATATGACCTCCCTCGATAACGTGGGGAGTATCTGCCACTCTTCCAGTTACTATGTAGCATTTACACTTCTCCATCTGGGAGATGCTATGGGTTGGAACCAGATGCTGGTCGGTATGCTGGTTAGTTAAAAAAATTGCGGTTCTCTCCACTGGTTCGCATGCCTTCACCATGTTATGGGCTTCTGTTACAGCATCTGGGGTTTCTCCCCTTATACCATACAGTATGGGACAGGGGGTGTGTGGTTCGATGGCGATGTAGCCTTCTCTTTCATCCAAGTTGTCGAATGTGCAGGGATAGGTTTTCGCGTCCATCTCCCGGACGGACTGGTAGTTTAACCTTCTTTTTGTACCGTAATTATCCGGGATCCGGTAAGCTAAAAGTTCGAACGTCCTATCATCAAGGGGAGCTCCTATAGCTGCCAGAGCCCCAATGATACCCCTCCCTTTTTTAATCTTGTAAATTTCAGCCCCTATTTTATCTGCCAATTTTTCTGCATCTTCTATGGTAACAATGTTATGTATAGTGTTTAGGGCGAAACCTTCGAGTTCAGGGGGTAATTTTATCTCTAAATCTCCAAAATTTGAACCATCAGTTTCAACGCTTGATTCATCAACCTCAACTTTAAAAAATACAACCCCCGGATTGGTGTTTTCTTCCTGGAGGTGTGACAATTCCTCAACCCGATCTAAAACAATATTTTTAACTTCTTCATATTCTTTTCCAGATTTAACCAGCAGTTTGAAGGAAACAGCTCCATTTCCCCTGGTTTTATATCGTGCGAAGGGGTTCAAACGTATCAAACGGGGATAACCATTGATTGGGTAACCATAACTTTTAAGTTCATCCAGTAATACGGCACTTACATAGGTAGTGCACATTCCCCTACTGGAATCGGTATCATCGATACCTACATAAACTATAAATTGTTTAGTTTTCTCAACTTTTATAAAATCACCATAAATTTCATGAATTAATATAATCT
>WOYJ01000175.1 GCA_011620845.1 Methanobacteriaceae archaeon | reverse complement strand
TCAAAAACAGCCCTACAAAAACTCTCAGAAACATAAAAAAATCTAAGACCCTAAAAATATATAACTACAAAAACAGAATATAAAATGGTGCAGAATATGAAGGTAACAGATTTTCTAGGTAAAAGAGTGGTGGATAGGAAGGCTATCGAAATTGGTAAGGTTGACGATCTAATTATAAAACCTGAAACAGCCGTGATTAAGGGAATCGTAATATCTACTGGTGACTTTGGTTTAAGAAGAACTGATCTATTTATTACACCTTCTCAGATAGAAGAAGTGGGGGATTATGTGCTCTTGAAGAATGAAAAATCCGATATAAGGGAAGTTAAGGATTCAGATTTTGAAGAGAAAGAATAAAAAAACCACCCTGGAATTTTTACCTAAAATGGTCTAAAATAAAAAGGGGGAATCGATATGGAAGTCGCTGATGCAACTGGAAAAACTATCTTAAAGGGTTCGCATGTACGTTACACAGGTACCGGTAGTGCGGGCGAAGTATTAGATGTAAAATCAGATGACGAAGGAACCTGGGCAAAAATAGACACCACGGATCTCTGGTACAATAGCGAGTATTTGGAGCTCATTAACCAGCGTGATTACAAACGAATCAAGCTCAGGGGAAAACCATTCAAAGAAAGTGTTGAAGAAGAAGAGACACCTAAAGCAAGAAAAGACGTTGAAAAAGCAGTTAAACTCAAGAAGAAGCTGGAAGACGTGGATATGAGTAACGAGCTCTGTGATGGTGGAGGATAAACCTCCCCTTAAATTCTTTTTTTTATTTCCCAGATTAAGGATAATCCTTTAAACAGATAAATTATTTTTAACAAATACATGGGCTAATTAGAGAAATAATGGATTTCTGGGGGATAAGGTGAATAATAACGTTGATTTTTCTATTTTTCAGGAACTGGAAATACATTCCTCTATCATGCGGTAAATACCAGAGAATTACTGGTGGGTAGTTATCATGTCGGAATATAACCTAGAAGATAAAAAATTGGATGTTAAAAATTTAGCAAAGGATGCTATATCTGATGAGAATTTATTTAAAAAATTACTCTCCGGAATCAAATCCAAGGATAACACAGTCAGATCCAACAGTTTCCAGGCTCTGCTCATTGTAAGCAAGGATGAACCCGAATTTCTATATCCAGAATGGGATTATTTCCATGATCTGCTCCTGAGCACCAACAATTACCATAGATATATAGCCATCTACATCCTGGCCAACCTCACCC
This sequence comes from Methanobacteriaceae archaeon, assembly GCA_011620845.1. GTDB lineage: Archaea > Methanobacteriota > Methanobacteria > Methanobacteriales > Methanobacteriaceae > Methanobacterium_A. The sequence continues at coordinate 14,219 of WOYJ01000175.1, read as the reverse complement.
AGGCTGATGATGAAGATAAGTTCAGTGAAATATTCGATGATTACTTTGGAATACTTGGAGGTGAGAAGGTGATGAACGCCTCCCACGTGGCATTGAATTCACCAACCATCATAAAAAACAAGCCAGAGTTGCAATCGAAAATAATTGGATTACTCTTGGACATTGAAAATATCCATCAGGGTAAGCAGAAGGACCTGGTCAGGGCATACGTCATAGAAGCCCTGATGAAGATCTATCCAGATGCCCAAGATAAAGATAACATCCGGGAGTTTGTAAAATCACAACTTGAAAGTTCCAGTCCCAAGACCAGAGACATGGCCTCCTGTTTTCTGGATAGATGTTAAAATAAAAGTATATATACCCTGAACTTTTATAATAATCATGTTGATACTATGGGTAGGAGAATAGTGGTCCAATCACTTCCTGATAGAAAAAATGACTTTAGAATTTGGGTAAACAGGATCAGATCCCCCAAGACATACCAGGATCGAACAGTCATAAAATCAGCATATATCCACAAATCAGGGAAAAATCCAACTAAAAATTGGAATAACATCCAGTCTAATTCCCAGAAGAGATACCTGAATAAAATCAAATTGATGGAAGAAATCAGACTGGGGAAAGTTGAAAATAAAACTGTTAACCTCATTTATACTCCCGGATATGCCTACCCCACAATTTCGGGAAATAAATAAAAATGGTAGATTTTTTTATTTAGAGACGACTTCATCGTCGGCTGACTAATTTTTTTAAAACAAAATCTACACCAAATCCTTAAATTCATCAAATCTACACCAAAATCTTAAACCATCAGTCCACATCAGGATCCTGCACAGAAACACAAAACCGACAGAGTGCACTGGGAGTATCCAGCTGTTTCTGCTTCACCGGACATAGATATTGACCATCTACCAGTCTTAATTTAAACCCACCAGGGAAACTGGTTCCCACTGGATGGACGGGTTCTTCCCGGATGAAGGTACTGTAAAGTGCTATTACCCGGGCAATTTTTAAAAAGCACTGCTCATTTACACTTCCTGCCTCTTCCCACTGTAATTCTAATACCTTTAAAAAGTCTTTGAGTTTGGCCACATCCACATCACCCTCATAATCATCCTTGTCATCCTTCAAATCCTTTATTCTGGTTAAAAATGCCTTGGAAAATCTTTCTATATAATCCTCCCGGTAGGGTGACTGCATATACTTGGCATCTTCCTTTAAAAAATCAGTGGCCTTCATAATCTTCCATATATCTATCGAAGATGCCTCTTTTTTTAAAATAGGGAAAAGATCATTCTTACTCAATGTCTCGTTTTGTTCAAGGTTAATTAACTCTTCAATTTCTTCTATGGTCATTTACATCATCAAAACTTACTAGGTAAGAATTATTATCAATCATTTAATCATTTATCCTGATAACTCCTAAATATAGCATCGGCAATTTTAGGGCCTATACCCTCCACTCTTTGAAGGTCTTCCCGGGATACATGTCTTAAATCTGTGCCAAATGCCCCCACCAGCGCCCGGGCTCTTTTCCTGCCCAGTCCCTTAACACCCACCACTAAGGGTATGAGCTCCTCCTTCACACCATAATAAAGGCGTGCCGAGAGGATTTCCAGGTCCTGGGTGTGTGAATAAATATTTAGAACCTCACACATCTCTTTAAAGAATTTCACCATCAACGAGGCATCGTATGCCGTCCTCCGAGTACCAGCGGCGTAAACATGAAAGGCATTTTCTATCTGATACTCGGTCCGCTCCTCAATCCACTCCATCAGGGTAGCTGCGGTGGCTTCTGAGTTGCCGATATCCACCACAAACACTCCCTTGTTGTTGAGTTTCTCCCTTACCGGTTCCTTACTCTTCCTACCCTTAAATGATACGGGTATGATGTCCGGTGTCTTGGATATCTCATAGAGGAGACTATAAATATCCAGCCCTTCTATAGTGGAAAGGTATTCCTTGAGTCTCACCGCGGTTTCCACGGAATAGTTAGTTTTAGCCACTAAATTCCCCAGGGGAGTGGTTTTCAAACCTTCCGGGGTGGGCCGTACCAAACCATGCCCCACCAGGAACTCCAGTGCCTGATTGATATCATACTCCATGCTGTCTGCACCGAACACACTCAGGTACTGGTTGTTGCACATCTGGTACCCGTAGAAGGTCTGTTTAAAGAATTCCTGTATCTCATCCGGGGTTTTGGAGAGAGAAGATGCGATCTGGGCGATGATCTGCCGGTAAACTGCGTCCTTATTTTCCAGTAACTTGGAGTTGGTGGGCTCTATCTCCCCATAAACGTAATGCTCCTTCAGATTATAGGCCTCATCAAGACTTTTCGCAATTAAATAAGAGTATCCCTCCTTATCATAACCAGGACGACCCGCCCGACCGGACATCTGCTCATAATCAAACACAGGGATTGCCTGGGGACCCTGAGATGTCCAGCGGGTGTAATCCCTTATTATAACACTCTTTGATGGGAGGTTGACTCCGTACATCAGGCTGGGAGTTGCTGTGATCATGTACAGGTTACCCGCCCGGAATTCATCCTCGATAATCTCCTTCTGCTTATCAAATAAACCCGCATGGTGGAAAGCTATTCCATTCTCTACGCATTCAGCCAGTTTAAGGCATACGCTGGTTGGCCGGGAACCTCTCCTCCGGGGAACGTCCAATATCTTCTCCGCAACTTCCTTAAAGACATTCTTACGTTCCGCGGGGATTACTTTCTTTATCTTCCCGGAGACGAAACCTGCCAGGGACTCGGTGAACCTCCGTGTAGAGACGAAGACCAGTATCTGGCTTGATTCTTCCATGGAGGTTTTTAAAACCCTTAATACAACGTCGTTTTTGTTTTTTAACTCCATTTCCTCGGTGCTGAGCACGTCTTTAAATAGGGGTACTGGTCTGAAGACATGTTCCACCACATGGGCGTCTAACCAGTTTGCAATTTCCGTCATGTTTTGAAGCGTAGCTGAAAGGGCTAAAATACGCATGCCCGGGTTTAATATATGTGACCGGGTAAGGGCGCATTCTATGGTGGGACCCCGGCTGTACTCTCCCAACATGTGGAATTCATCCACTATGAGGAGGTCTACTTCCCGCAGGGTGTTCCAGCTGAAACGGGTGAGGACGTCGAATGATTCAAACACCATCACCGCCAGATCAGAAGATGCGGGGTGTTTGCCCACCTTGTAACCGTACTTTTCAAACTGTTTAAACTCCTTGAGTTTCTCATTCTGGATGGATATCAATGGTACGGCATAGACCACTTTACCTCCCTTCTGCAGGGAGTCCAGTGCCGCCATCACCCCCAGCAGGGTTTTTCCACTAGCGGTGGGGATGGCCAGTATGTAGTTGTGGTCGTCCTCCAGGAAGCCTGCTTCTACCACCGCTTTCTGTGCCGGGTTGAGCTCCTTTATCTGGGGATAGCTTTCCGCTATTATCTTTCTTATCTGTGGTTTTACAGATTCCATGGTATTCAGTTTGATATTTTAATTAAAACAATTAGTATATAATATAAAAAATAAGTTCATATCTTCTCTTTTTTAGTTACCTGGATGTCAGATATTCGGGTTGAAGGGTACTGTCCATCTTCATCTTTTTCCACACTCTTCACCATGTCCCATATGGTTAAGAGGGCCACACCCGCCCCGGTCAGGGCTTCCATCTCTACACCGGTCTTACCCTCTGAACGTACAGTAACCGTGGCTTCTATACTGTCCTTGGCCACCTGGAAGTCCACGTCTACCCCGGTGATCTTAAGGGAGTGGCAGAGGGGAATGAGGTGGTGAGTTTTCTTCACAGCACTTATGGATGCTATCTGTGCCGTGGTTAACACGTTTCCCTTCTTGATCTCCTCTTTTTCTATCAGCTTAATCGTATTTTCCTTTAGATGTATGGTACCCCATGCCTGGGCTGTCCTTTTCTGTATGGGTTTATCTCCCACTTCCACCATCTTCACACCCTTGGGGGTGAGATGAGTTAAATCTTCTGAAGCCAACTCTCATTCCACCTTAGTTTTATATATTAAATTTTAAATTTTTGAGGATATATTAATTTACATAGAGCATTTTACAAGTATAATAAATTTTTTGTAGTTATACCATTCTTAATAGGGTATTTCCAGATACCCATAATTTTTAGCCTTAACAGGTGCTTTTTCAACCATACTATGTCTCAATCCAGAATCTTGAACTATTTTATCCAGGGCTTCCCCCAGAGCTGCCGGGTCTCCGGGTTCTACTAGGAGACCAACATCTGGGGTAACCAGTTCTTTTATCCCGCCTACATCGGTGGCCACTGCAGGTAATCCGCTGGCGAATGCCTCGAGTAAGGTTATGGGGAATCCTTCGGATGTGCTGGGGAGTACAAATACATCACCGGCAGGCATGATCTTTTCTATATCCCTCCGGGCGCCTGTGAAGTGCACGTCTTCTATCCCGTTTATTTCAACCGTTTCCTGGAGTTCAGCCATCAACGGTCCGCCACCAACAATCACCAGTTCTGCCTGGGATTTCATCTGTTTTTTCGCCTCCAGGAGATACTTCAATCCCTTCTGGGGAACCAGGTTACCTACAAACAGGATCACCTTTTTTTCCGGGTCCAATTTAAGTTTATCTTTGAAATCTGACTTTGTATCCGGTTTAAACTTCTCCAAGTCCACAGCGTTGGGTGTAACCTTTATTTTATCACTTATACCCCTTATTTCCAGTTTCAATATCTGTTTCCTGATTGTTTCATTTACTACAGCCACATAATCAGCTTTTGCCAGTACATATTTTATCATCGGCCGCAGTATAGGGTTTCGGGACTGGATGAAGATATCTGACCCGTGTACGGTTACTGCTACCTTCCTCCCGGTGAGTCCTCCCACCAGGACTGCGATTAAGCCTGGGGGAATTAGAAAATGGGCGTGTATCAAATCAATGTTGTACTTCCGGACCATGGAGATTAATTTAACCATAGCTGATATTAAAAATAGAAATCCCCTTAAACCCTTGATGTTCACTGTAGCGGCAGTTTCAACGTGTATCTCGTCTACATCTTTAATATCTGGATGGGGGTAGGTTAGAACATGGACTTCATCCCCTCTTTCAACTAATTCCCGGGCGAGTAGATAGGTATGTGATGATACTCCGCCAATATGAGGTGGGAATTGGCCTAAAAGACAGATATTCATGTTACTCCTCTTTATAAAAAATTAATCGTTAGTTAAGTTCAACCTGGTGGTTGGTATTTAAGATGGTTCCATCCATCTTAACGATAACCACATCTAACCCTCCAGGGAATAATTTCTGGCTCCTTTCTTTAACAGACTGGGCGATGCTGTTGAAGGTTTCCTCCAGAAGGCCTTCCCCTTCGAGTATGACCATCATCTCCTCTGTGGTGTTGGCCTGGAAAATTTCTCTGATTAAATCCTTATCTGCACCACTGAGTGCTGCATGGGCAGCTATGATTTCCCTCCGCCCATCAGCTACTTGGTGTTCTGTGTTGAAAATTCCGGCGGCGAGTTTTATGAGTTTACCAGCGTGTCCCAGTAGGGTTATGCGTTTCACGTCAATATCAGCGGCTTCTCGGAGCATGAATCCTGGGAAGTTACCCATCTGTATTATTCTGTCAGGGGATGCTGTTAAAATCCGTTTTGCAATTTTTTCTCCGATGTTGCCAGGGACAAAAACAAGTTCTCGGTATCCCTCGGCATGGGCCACGTCCAACTGGCATTTGAAGGATTTTTTATAGCTTTCCAGGTTCCATGAATGGGCGATGCCGGTGGTTCCCAGTATGGAAATTCCCCCTTCAATTCCAAGTTTGGGGTTGAGGGTTTTCTCCGCGAGTTTCTCTCCGGCAGGGACTGATATTTCCACACACACACCCTTATCTTCAGGGAGTAAATCAGAGAGATTCTCTTTGATCATCTTCCGGGGTGTGGGGTTGATGGCCGGGTTGCCAGGTGGTACCTGGAGTCCGGGTTTGGTGACCAGGCCCACACCTTCCCCTCCCTTTATGGTCACGCCTTCAGTATCGTTGAGCCATACATCGGCGAGGATTTCCAGGTTAACGGTGACATCAGGGTCGTTATAGGGTCTTTTTATCACAGATGCCTGGCCTTGGGTGTCGGTTAATTTATGCGCATATTCGACTTCTATTTCCAGATCGCCAAGGGGGGTTTTAATGGTGACAGTTTTTACATCTTCACCCTTTAAAACTAGTAGTGCTGCCCTTGCTGCGGCAGCTGCTCCAGAGCCGGTGGTTATTCCATATTTGATGTCCTCAAGAGATTTGTCGGTATGATTTTCTACCATGATTTCTGGATTTTATTTGTGATTCGTCTTTAGTTATGCTATTTTATTGTAATTCTTCTTTAATTACACTGACCAGCTCTTCTTTCGTGGGAGCTCCTACGAATTTAACTACACCATTTAATGCTATAGCGGGGACGGCCATTAGATTGTATTCAATGGCTTTTTCACGATCCTGCATTATATCTATGATTTCTACTTCTAAATCATCGGGCATCTCTTTTTTTACTTCTTCAACCAGTTCTACAGCCATGGGACAGTATGGGCAGGATGGGGATTTAAAGACTTCAATTTTAACAACCATGTTATCACCTTTTTTTATATAATCGTACTATAATTTTCTATCCATCAACCCTTATATACTATTTTATTCTGGTATCATTAAGCGACTTTTTAAAACAGTAAAAACCGGGTTTTATTTATTCAATATCCTTTTTTAAAATTAATATTCGTCATTTCAGATATTTTGGATAATCAATGGAATCATCTGTATAAAATAATATTATTAAAAAGGGGATGGATCTGGGATTTTAATCCCAGATCCATTTTTCATGCTTTTTGGAGGCGGTAATGCATGAACTTCATTCTGTTTTAACATGAATGGTTGGCCTATTCCTTCTGTTTTAGCACAAAGTTCAGTCTATTCATTCTATTTAGCTGAAATGGCTTGTCTATTTAAGGGTGAAAGAGAGAGTTATCCCTATCTTTCTATGATTTGAGGAAATACTTTTATTCTCAAATAAAATCGTCGATGTTCCAGTATCCCTGATTTTAAAGTCAGTTTGCATGTAAAATATAGATACTGGAGCACACAGGTGCCTATTTCCAACTATAGATGGCAAAACCATAAACCCATTTTCAAGTTTCACCCATCTTAATTCACTTAAATACATCTTATTCTCAATTACTAATAAATGTTTCTACCACCGAACAGTCCGTAATAATACCTACTTTTTAAACCAGAAATCCCAATAATATTTACCATTTAAAAACCAATGATAAAAAAGAATCATCCTGTTCCATAAATAATAAATAACAGGTTTTATTAATTTAAATACGAATTCTATGGTAAATAAGCAATAGTCACGTTAAAAAATTCTAACTCAATAAATAAGGTGAAAAATGAAAATTAAGGTGAGATCTCCTGGTTCTGCCACTATAATAAACGCCATATCCACGGGATGTGGCTCTGCCTTTGGGATCGAGCTCTTTGTTGATGCAGAAGTCCAGTTAAAATCAGGTGAAGGGATAACTTGCCGCACTGACCAGGAAGTGAACACCACTTTAATGGAAATATGCGCTAAACGCGTCCTGGAAAAGTTCAAGGTAGAAAGCAGGGTAGAAATAAAGACCGAATCAACTTTACCGGTAGCTTCCGGCTTGTCCAGTAGCAGCGCTGTTTCCAATGCAGTTACCATGGCTTTAACCCATGCTCTCGAGGAGGAATATGAAATCGATGCCGTAAACGTTGGATTAAATGATCTGGGAATATTAAACCTGGCTGTTGACTCTTCCCTGGAGGCGGGGGTAACCGTTACTGGAGCATTCGATGATGCCAGTGCCTCTTACTTCGGGGGAATCAGCGTAACCGATAACTTCCAGCGGGAAATTATCAGACATGAAAAATGGAACATGCAAAACATATTAATATATATGCCTGATAAAAAGTCACCCACTGCAGAAGCTGACGTGGCCCGGATGAAACTCTTAGCTCCATGGGTTAAACTAGCTTTTAAGGAAGTATTAAATGGTAATATTCATCAAGCCCTCACGTTAAACGGACTTTTATACTGCTCAGCCCTACGTTTCAATCCAGACATTGCCCTGGATGCGTTAGAAGCAGGTGCTGTTGCAGCAGGACTTTCAGGAACCGGCCCATCATTTGTAGCCATTACAGATGAGGAAAATTCCGGGAATGTGGAAGACACATGGAAATCCTATCCTGGAAGGGTTATCAAGACCAAAGTCGATAATCAGGGCACTCAGGTGATTGCACGTGAATAGAGAGGAAGCACTGGAACTGCTTACAAGCTCCCGGGATAAAATTGACCAGATCGACAACCAGATCATAGATCTGATCCTGGAGAGAACTTCTCTGGCGAAGGATATTGGCACCGCCAAAAAAGTGCTTAATACGGATATTGAAAACACCGAAAGGGAAGATTATATCCAGAGAAAGATTAAAAAGTTAGCTAAAGAAAATGATATTGATGAAATCAGTCTTTTAGAAATAATGGAAATATTGATGAAGTTAAACAAATCTGAACAAGAAAGAATCCTAAGGAGGTAAATAACATGGGAAATATCAGAACATCATTCGTAAAAAGAATAGCTAAAGAATTAATTGAAACTTACAACGGTAAATTCACAACTGACTTCGAGGAAAACAAAAAACTAGTGGAAGAATACTCCTCAGTAAGCACCAAACACCTGCGGAATAAAATAGCAGGGTACATAACCAGAATGGTTAGACAGCGCTCCTAACATCTATTTTACATTTAATAAAATATTTAAGATGGATTTTACATTTTAAACGTTAAAGGATGGTTTAAATGGAAATAATCGTGGCCAAATTCGGGGGAACCTCCATTGGAAATGGGGGGAGAATAAAATTGGCGGCAGAATCAGTGGTAAAAGAGTATATGAAGGGCAATAAGATGGTGGTTGTAGTGTCCGCCATTAACAAGACCACTGACGACATCCTTAAGGTAGTTGAAGACTCCATTGGAGAATCAGTCACTGAAAAACAGATGGCAGACATAGTATCCATGGGAGAAATTACCAGTGTCAGATTATTTTCATCCACCATAGAATCATTAGGCGTTAAATCCGAGTACCTGGACCCCCACATGGACCGGTGGCCAATCATTACTGATAGTAACTATTTAAATGCCCAAGTAGATTTTGAGGCCACAGAAGAAAATTCCAAGGAACTTTTAAATCTACTGGACCAGGGAATAATACCCGTGCTCTGCGGCTTCCTGGGAAAGGATAAAAACGGCGACGTAACCACCCTGGGAAGGGGTGGTAGCGATATAACCGCATTCCTCCTGGGGCACTGCCTCAAGGCCAAGGAAGTCATCATAGTAACTGATGTGGGTGGTATTATGTCCACCGACCCCAACAAACTCGAAACCGCCAAGAAACTGGATAAAATATCAGTGGAGGAGATGAGGGACCTGGCCACCTACGGAGCCCAAGTTTTACATCCCCACGCCCTTAAATACAAGGACCCCCTCATAAATGCCAAGATAATCAGCTTTGAACACGGAGACCTTTCCGCCATTGGAACGGAGATAATAGGCCCCTCAAAAAATGAAAGATTAAAAACCACAACCTTAAACGAGGACCCCATTTCAGTCCTGGCAGTGGTGGGTGAGGAAATATTAACCAAACCAGGCGTACTATCGGCCCTTACCGATGCACTGGCCAGAAACGATATAAACATATACGGTATATCCACCGGCCAGAATAGTGTGACCCTGTTTATAGATAAATCAGCGGCGGATGAAGCTCATAAAATATTACACGATGTGGTTGTGGAAAATAAATTTCTAAGCTCCCTCTCCCTGGACAGGGAAATAGCCATGCTCACCGTGGCCAGTCAGGATTTTATTGATACCCCGGGTATTATAACTAAAATAACAGAACCTCTGCGTAAAAGTAATATCAACATCGTGGAGATCTCTTCGAGTCAAACTTCTGTAGTGATATTTGTAGAATGGAATGATGGTAAGAAAGCTTATGAAATGGTAAGGAGTGTCTTGGAATGAAACTAGAAGGTACAATAGTCGCCATGGTCACCCCCTTCAACTCAGAGGATGAGGTAGACCAGGCAGGCATGCGGGAAAACATAAACTATCTGATAGATAGAGGCGTAGAAGGTGTACTGGCCGCTGGAACCACCGGCGAATCAGCCACCATAACTCATCTGGAACAGAGGAAGATTATGGACATCCTGGTGGATGAAGTAGCAGGTAAGGTGAAGGCCATAGCCGGAGCAGGAAGCAACTCATCAAAGGAATCCCTGGGACTGGTGAAGTACGCTGAAACCGCCGGAGCAGACGCAGCATTAGTGATAACTCCCTACTACAACAAGCCCCAACCACACGGACTCTACGAACACTACAAATTACTCACCGAAACAACAGATATCCCTATAATCGTTTATAACGTGCCCTCACGGACCGGGACAGACATCGACGTGGAGACCATCGGCAAAGTATCCCAATTAGACAACGTAATAGCCATCAAAGAAGCCAGCCCTGACCTAGACAAGGTATCCCAGATAGAGAAGAAAATGGAAGAACTGGGAAACAGAGACGACTTCCGTGTGATCAGTGGAAACGACAACCTGACCCTCCCCATGATATCCATGGGAGCTAAAGGGGTGATCAGTGTCGTGGCCAACGTGGATCCCCAGAGGATGGGTGATATGGTAAGATACGCCCTTAAAGGCGACTACGTGAAGGCAGAAGAACTCCATTATGAGTTATACGACCTGATGAAGGTGTTGTTCGTTGAATCCAACCCGGTACCTGCTAAAGAATCACTGAATATGATGGGCAGACCAGCCGGCCATGTAAGGATGCCCCTGGCACCTTTAAAAGAGGAAAACAGGGAACAGTTGAAAAAGGTTCTTCAGGATCTAAAACTTATCTAAGTGGTTTAAAACTCATTAAGGATTAATCCATTCCTTAATACTCATTTTTTTAGGGAAATCTTTTAACCACTATTTTTTTTATTTAATTTAAACGAAGGAGATGCAAATAAATGATTAAAGTGGCAGTAACCGGTGCCAGCGGTAGGATGGGTTCAAAGATCATTAAAAACATCCTACAACAGGAGGATATGCAGTTAGTAGCTGCAATTGAAGCCCCAAACACGCCACTAGCAGGTAAAGATGCTGGTGAAACTATAGGTGCCGGTACCATTGGAGTGGAGATCACTCCAGCAGATAATCTTAGGGAAGTTTTACTGGAGATAAAACCAGATGTGCTGGTAGACTTTACCATAGCAGATGCTGCAGTGGAAACCATTAAAACAACCTCAGAATGCGGGGTTAACCTGGTGGTGGGAACCACCGGCTTTTCAGACGAACAACTCAACGGGATAAACAAGGTCATAGAGGAAAATAAAATAAAAGCAGTCATAGCCCCCAACATGGCTGTGGGAGTAAACGTGTTCTTTAAAGTATTAAAGGATCTGGCCCCCATCCTGTCCGATTTCGATGTGGAGATCATCGAAGCCCACCATAAACACAAGCAAGACGCCCCCTCCGGGACAGCCGTCCAGGCCTATGAGATCATAGCCCACCAACTGGGAAGAGACACCTGTGAAGTAGGAGTTTATGGAAGAAAAGGCCAGATCGGTGAGAGAACCCCTGATGAGATAGGTATGCACGCCGTGCGTGGAGGGGACATCGTAGGCGACCACACCGTCCTGTTTGCCGGTGACGGGGAACGACTGGAGATCATCCACCGGGCAAGCAGCAGACAAGCCTTTGTAAACGGGGTAATCAAGGCGATAAGATACATTCCAACCGCCCCTAAGGGAAAGATAAGTGATATGGGTGATGTTTTAGGTTTGAAATAACTTTATTCTAACTTCTTGAGGTAACTTATGTTGTTTGACAACAAAAATGCGGTAACCGAATTTTATCCAACATTCTTAAAGGAGGACCGTTCCTTTCTCAGAAAGATAAATGAGATGTTAAGCAACGCTCAAAGCCACATATTCATTGTTTGTCCCTGGATAACTCTTGGTGAAGAATTGGTTATCCCTTTAGAAAATGCATTAACCAACAACCCTGATTTAGAACTTTATTTAATCACTAAACTCTTAAAAGAAGATGTTTTTAACCGTATTCAACAACTCGATGATATAGAAAAATGGATGGACATTTTAAACGGACAGATGTTCGTAAAATATAACAACAATATTCATTCTAAAATGATAATTATCGATGGGAATGAATTAATAGCCGGCTCTTCTAATCTTACTGGAAGTGGGCTGGGATCATCTAGAGATTATGAAGGTATTCCTCAGATAGAATCTAATATTTACACTACGGATAAACAAGCAGTTGAAGAAGCTTCTGAATTTTTTAGCAAAATTTGGCATCATGAAGGTTCTAAAGACTACAAAAACAGTAAATACGTAGTCTCCTGCAAGTCTTATAATCTTTCTGGGATTTTCCAAAAATATAAAAATGATTTCTGGAAAATCGCGAAACAAGAAGCAATTTATGTAGAAAATGATGAAATTTCATTCAAAGGAATAATAGCATATTTAGACAAAAATAAAGTGTATATTACAGGTAAAAATAGAAAAGATATCACTATAAGTATATCAAATGACGGATATACCTTTAAAAATAAAAAAATTGGAGATGAAGTATTTATAAGGGGAAATATTCACACAGACTATTTGGATGAATTTCAGGTAACTCTCAATTCTTCATTTAAAACAAAAATTAAAGAACAATTTACCAGTAAAAAATCAAAGATATCTAATTTAAAACCTGGATTAAAATATATTTCTCTTAACGCCGTAGTAACTAATATTAATAACCCCTTTAAGTTAGAAACTAAATACGGTGCAAAATATCTTACTTTGATAGAACTTCAGGATGAAAGTGGCAAAATAGTTTTTGAATTATGGGAAGATACTCCAAAGTATCAATTAAAAGTAGGAAAAGATATAGAAATTATAAATGCTTATACTAAAGAATATAACGGTAACATTAGAATGGCTCTACAAAAAAATGGAGAAATTAGAAAATAGTAGGAGAGAGTAAAATGGTAAATGTAGGAGTACTTGGAGCAACCGGAATGGTAGGTCAGCGTTTTATTGAATTATTGGGGGATCACCCCAATTTCGAGATAACTGCACTTACCGCCTCAAAGAGATCCGCAGGAAAAAGATATGAAGACGCCGTGACCTGGTATCTGGACAGTAAAATTCCAGAAGTCGCCAGGGACATCAAAGTAGTGGACACTGACCCTGCTGAGGTAAAGGATGTTGAGATTGTATTTTCTGCATTGCCTGCAGATATAGCTTTAAATGTGGAGCCCAGATTTGCAGAGGCCGGTATGAAAGTGGCCTCCAATGCGGCTGCCATGCGTATGGAATCGGATGTGCCCCTGGTCATCCCCGAGGTGAACCCGGAGCACCTGGAACTAGTGGAAATCCAGCAGAAAAACCGGGGATGGGACGGATTCATCGTGACCAATCCCAACTGTTCCACCATCGCCCTCACCATGACCCTTAAACCTTTATACGATGAATTTGACATTGAAAGGATTTACGTCTCCACCATGCAGGCCGTATCAGGTGCAGGCTATGACGGTGTACCCTCCATGGCCATCGTGGATAACTTGGTGCCCTTCATCGGCGGCGAGGAGGAGAAGATGGAAACCGAAACCCTGGAGCTCCTGGGAGACCTGGAAGATGGAGTCTTGATTCCCGCTACCTTCGGTGTAAGCACCTCCTGCCACCGGGTCGCTGTCCTGGACGGGCATACCGAGGCAGTGTTCATCGAGTTTGCCGACGATTTTGTAGTGGATGATGTGAAAAAATCCCTACAGAAATTCCAGGGACTTCCCCAGAAACTGGACCTCTTCTCTGCACCACAACCACCAATCATAATCAGAGAAGAAGATAACAGACCCCAACCACGTATGGATAGAAACGCCGAAAAGGGGATGGCAGTTACTGTGGGAAGGATCCGTAAAGACGAAGCATTCAAAAACAGCCTTAAATATGTTCTGGTAGGACATAACACCATCAGGGGAGCGGCTGGTGCTTCTATACTCAATGCAGAATTGATTAATGAGATAATGTAAAAGTTTGTAAAAGTTTCTTGTAACTTTTCATATTTCCCTTTCTTATTTTGATAAATTCTTTTTTTATCCC
>WOYJ01000007.1 GCA_011620845.1 Methanobacteriaceae archaeon | reverse complement strand
ATGTATTTATCCTGAAAGCTATCTAAATAGTCATCCTTCAATGCATAACTGACTGTGGGATACAATAGGAACTTTTTTACGTTGGTTTTGTAGTTCCTAATTAAGATGGTCTGTTTACCTTGACCTAATGCTTCTATGGTAGCGTTCCATTCTTTTAGACATTTATTTATAGATTCCATCAAATAACCCCCCTATCTGTTTAAGTTGATGCCCACTCTTCACATACACGACTAGCTTGTTCTAAAACAGTTTTTACTGCTAGTTCTTGTTTGTCTGGTGGGTAGCCGTATTGTCTTAGTATTTTTTTAATCGACACCCTCATTTTTGCCTGTACATTTTCTCTTAATGTCCAATCGATTGTTATATTATTCTTTATAGCCTTCACTAACTCCATTGCTATATTTCTTAATACTTCATCGCCTAAGACCTGTACTGCACTATCGTTAACACCAAGAGCATCATAAAAGGCAAGTTCATATTCAGTTAGTCCGAGGTCCTCTCCTCTATTCTGGGCTTCCCTCATCTTCTTAGCCATCTCTATTAATTCCTCTATGACTACCACGGCATCTATACTGCGTGCTTGGTATCTTTTTATGGTTTTTTCAAGCATGTCACTAAATGAACGTGCCTCAATCACATTTTTACGAGAAATGGTTTTGATTTCATCATTTAAAAGTCGTCTGAGCAATTCAGCGGCGGTGTTCTTATGTTCCATATCCTTAACTTCTAGGAGAAAGTCATCGGAGAGAATGGATATATCTGGCTTTTTTAACCCTGCTAATTGGAATAGGTCCACGACTTCATCTGAAACCAACGCCGTGGATAATATCTGTTGAATTGCTAAATCAACGTCTTCCCCTTCTGCTTCCTTAGTACCAGTGACTTTGACGATGTAGTTCTTCACAGCTTTGAAGAAAGACAAATCATCTCTAATTGCGAGAGCTTGAGGGTGAGGTACAGCTAATGTAAATGCTTTCGATAGTTCATTGACATATTTCAGACAGCGCTTCTTCCCATCCACTTGGCCGAGTACGAATTCTGATCCTCGCCGCATAAACATCAATGTATCGGCCTTGCTAGCATTACGGAAACCCTGATAATCGAATCCATGGAATAACGCTGCAACTATCTCATATTTCTCCATCATAAGAGTCACAGCCTGCTCCTGATCGTAGGCAATTTCTCCACGACCACCACCTTCCGTATATTGCGAGAGTGCTTCCTTAAGTTCTGTTGCTATTCCAAGATAATCTACGATTAATCCGCCCTGTTTTTCCTTGTAAACCCTGTTTACACGGGCGATAGTTTGCATCAAACCATGGTCTTTCATGGGTTTATCTATATACATAGTATGCAAGCTAGGAACATCAAAACCAGTGAGCCACATGTCTCTGACTATCACTAGTTTAATAGGGGAATGGGGATCTCTGAAATTATCTCCAAGCTGCTTTCTACGTTGCTTATTTCGTATGTGCGGTTGCCAGTTTAATGGATCCATGGCACTTCCAGTCATAACCACTTTCAAAAATCCATAGTTGTCATCATCGTTATGCCATTCCGGTCGGAGCTTAATGATTTCATTGTATAATTCTATGCAGATACGTCTGCTCATGCAGACTATCATGCCTTTTCCTTCTTGTTCTGCATATCTCGCTTCAAAATGGTTGATGATATCTTTAGCTATCTGTTTTATACGTGTCTCACTACCCACTAAAGCTTCCATCCTGGCCCATTTAGTTTTGAGTTTTTCTTGGTGTTCGATTTCCTGTCCTTCAGTTATGAAATCAAACTGCGGGTCGATGTGAGGAATCTCCTCTTCTTTAAGGTCCAACTTAACCAGTCGGCTTTCATAATAGATAGGTACGGTTGCTCCATCTTCTACGGCCTGTTCAATATCGTAGATGTCTATATAGTTGCCGAAAACTGCAATTGTATTTTTATCTCCACGCTCAAGTGGAGTGCCAGTAAAACCGATAAAGCTAGCGTTTGGTAGTGCATCCCTCATATGTCTTGCGAATCCGTCAATAAAGTCATATTGTGAGCGGTGAGCTTCGTCAGCTATTACTACAATGTTCCTTCGTTCAGATAGGGTGGGGTAATCTGTATCTTTTTCTGGCAAGAATTTTTGTATTGTTGTAAATACAATACCACCACTAGCCACCTTTAATAATTCCTGAAGGTGGTCCCGGCTTTCTGCCTGCACCGGTTCCTGTCTCAAAATATTTTGAGAAGCAGAGAAAGTACCAAATAACTGGTCATCCAGATCATTACGATCAGTTAAAACCACAATAGTCGGGTTATCCATCTCCAGAACCAATTTACCAGAATAAAACGCCATGATTAAACTCTTACCAGATCCTTGAGTATGCCATACAACCCCAACTCTTCTATCCCCTTCAGGACTAGCTGCCTCAATTGTTGCCTCAACAGCTTTATTCACCGCGTGGTATTGATGGTAAGCTGCCAGTTTCTTCTTAACGGTGGCTTCTGAATCATCAAAAACAATAAAATGCCGTATCAAGTCTAGGAGCACTTTTTTATTAAACATGCCTTTAATTAGAACTTCCATCTCCAACTTATCGACCAGGGCATCCTTTTCACCTGCAATAGTCTTCCAAGGCATGAAACGCTGATAGTCACTGGTCAAGGTTCCAGCACGGGCTTGCATACCATCACTAATCATCAATATCTCATTAAAATGGAACAACGATGGAATTTGGGACTTATATGTCTGGAGCTGTTGATACGCTTTATTTAGAGTAGCCTTCTCATCAGCAGGGTTCTTGAGTTCAATAACAACAATAGGCAACCCATTTATAAAAAGAACAATATCAGGACGACGATTATTATCATTTTCAATAATTGTGAACTGATTTATGGCCATGAAATCATTGTTATCGGGATTTTGAAAGTCAAACAGCCACACAGTATCATAAACAATCCTACCATCCCTACGGTACTCGACAGTAACGCCATCAGTCAAGAACTGATGAAATTTCTGGTTATTAGAAATAACATCAGGACTATCAGCACGTATAACTTTTTTAACAGCTTCTTCCTTAGCAGTGGGAGGAATGTCAGGATTCAATCTATGAACGGCATCTCTAAGTCTTTCAGCAATAATTACATCACTATAAAAATCTCTCTTTGGTGTAGGACCATCAGGTGAAATATCCGGACCGTGCAATACTTCATAGCC
>WOYJ01000132.1 GCA_011620845.1 Methanobacteriaceae archaeon | reverse complement strand
AGGATTATACTTAATTTCATCGTAAAATTAATATCCCTAAATTTATTAAACTCTTAACATGGAAAGAAAGATTCACCACACAGACGTCCTGATAATAGGATCCGGCGGAACAGGATGCAGAGCAGCTATAGAAGCAAGCAAACAAGGTTTAGATGTTACTATAATTTCTAAAGGATTATCCTTCAAATCTGGATGTACAACCCTGGCTGAAGGCGGATACAACGCAGCCTTCGGATACGTCGATAAAGAAGACAGTACTGAAGCTCATTTTAAAGACACCCTCAAGGGAGGGGCTTATTTAAACGACACAAAACTGGTAAAGATCCTGGTAGAAGAAGCTCCCGAAAGACTGGAAGAACTGGAAAGTTATGGGGCTATGTTCGACCGCCAGGAATCTGGTAAGCTTAACCAGAGACCATTCGGAGGCCAATCATTCCGTAGGACCTGTTTCCAGGGAGACAGGACCGGCCATGAAATGATGACCGCCCTTAAAGAGGAAGTGATAAGGCGCGGAATAAAGACCATCGAAGAAGTGATAATCACCAAGCTCTTAACCGATGATGAAGACGGAAGTGTCCTGGGGGCCTGTGGACTGTCACTTAAAACTTCAGACTTCCTCATCTTCCAGGCCAGATCAACTGTCCTGGCAACTGGAGGGGCCGGATGGATGTACCCCGTAACCTCCAACGCCATGCAAAAAACAGGGGACGGATATGCACTGGCCTATCAGGTAGGGGCCGATCTCCTGGACATGGAGCAGGTGCAGTTCCACCCCACAGGAATGTTATACCCCGAATCAAGAAGGGGAGTGCTCATAACCGAAGCAGTAAGAGGAGAGGGAGGACGACTCTTCAACTCCAAAGGGGAGCGGTTTATGAAGGAATACGACCCCCGTGGCGAGTTAGCCACCCGGGACGTGGTGGCCCGGGCCATCTACCAGGAGATAATCGAAGGCCGAGGCACCAAAAGGGGAGGTGTATACCTGGACGTAACTCATCTGCCCCGGGAAGTCATAGAGGAAAAACTGGAAACCATGCTCCAACAATTCCTCGATGTAAGCGTAGATATCCGGGAAGAGCCCATGGAAGTTGCACCCACAGCCCACCACTTCATGGGCGGGGCCCGGATAAACGAACACGGAAAAACCACGGTAAAGAATTTATTCGCCGCGGGAGAAGTTGCCGGTGGAGTGCACGGCGCTAACCGGCTGGGAGGAAATGCCCTTGCTGACACCCAGGTCTTCGGGAGAAGGGCGGGGGAGGCAGCCGCCAAAAATGCCCTGTTAAAAATGGATGAAAAATATGAAGATATAATGGAGCAGGCCGCAGCCGAAGAGAATAGAATCCAGTCCCTCTATAAGGACGGTGAATACTACCCATTCGAAATACGGAAAGAGTTACAGGAGGTCATGTGGAAGAACGTGGCCATCATCCGCAATCGGGAAGGGTTAAAGACCGCTATATCTAGAATTAAAGAGCTTAAGGAAATGCTCGCAGGAGTAAAAGTCCCTAAAGTTGATGTATATAATAAGGATCTCCAGGACGCCCTGGAAGCTGAAAAGCTTTTGGAAGTGGCTCTTTTAACCGCTGAATCTGCACTGATCCGTGAGGAAAGCAGGGGGGCTCATTTCCGTGAGGATTACCCTGAGACCCGGGCTGAATGGAAGAAAAGCATTGTTTTAAACCGGGATAAAGGGATCAATTATATTGAAAGATGATATTGTAAACTAATTACATTAAGGTGTAAATTTTGTCTAATAATGGATATAAACCTGATATCGAAGATTTAAAGGAAAATAGGGATGTGGAGGGCTTAATAAAAGCCCTGCAATATAAAAAGGGATCGACTGAATATGAGGACTATGAGGTCCGCAGTGATGCAGCAGAGGCACTAGGAAATTTTGAAGAAGAAAAAGTAATTAAAGCTTTAATCCGTGCCGTTAAAGACGTAGAAGATGTTAGATTCTATGTTGCCAGGGATTTAAGGAAATTTGGTGGGTCAGCCGTACCATTTTTGATCGATACTTTAAAAGACCCGGATGAAGATATGCGTAGGGACGCTGCGTGGATGTTAGGAAATATTGGCGATGAGAGGGCGATTCCTCCTTTAACTGAGGCATTAAAAGACCCGGATGAAGAAGTCAGGTTCCACGTAGCAATAAACCTGGGAAAATTTGAGAAACCAGCCGTACCATACCTCTTAGATGCCCTGGAAGATCCAGATGAACATGTCCGTAGATATGCTGCCTGGATATTAGGTGTTATTGGAGATGAACGGGCGATTCCTGCGTTAGAAAATGCTTTAGAAGATCCCAGTGAGTATGTCCAAAAAGGGGCGGAGCAGGCGTTGAGAAGGTTCGATTGAATTTTTGAAGATTGTATTGAATGCTCATTTTATCTATTTTCAGTTAACTTTTTGATGAGATTCCACACTACTTCTTCCAACCAATTTCTAAAGGGGCCTTAGAATTATGTTCTTATATGTTAGGGATTTTTTCCATGTAGAAATTTAAGTTGGTAATAGGTTATTTTAGATTTTAGACTGTTGTAATCTGTGGAATTAATAACGTCCTGTCTGGCTTTGTATTTGGTGATGTCGGTGTTTAAAAGTTTGAAGTATGTTCTGTAGCCTCTTTCAATATCCTCTCGGATAATGGTTTTTCTTCCATCAGATACAGCCGAACAATAAATTAATGTCTTTAATACATTGCTTTCCCATCCTCCTAGTCTCCCGACATAATATTTTATTGCAGTTCCTATCAAATAGCCCAGATCTCGTTCCATGTTTTTTACTGTTTCATCTTGATATTTCACATATTTTAGAACCTGAAAACACTCCTTAGAAGGTTCAGGAATATCCTCATCCTCCACAATATCAAATTCATTCAAAAAGAAAACCAACCGTTCGTCCAAACCACTAAAATAAATATTCAGTCCATCATCCTATTTAGTGGGTCTACCCGTAAAAATGCTATATGTGTACTCAATAAAACTGTAAATTGAAAGAATTTGTTTAGCTGTTACCAGAGAGCCGGTGAAAATGGTTGTTAAAAGGCCACCATGCCTTAAATTATTATCAGCCAGTTTTAAAAGAGGAACCTTGAGAGCTTCATCTACAGTGAAAATTTTGTCCTTGGGCATCTCATTTTCTACTTCACAAGATTTTATCAACCTCTCATATAGTCCTGATTCATTGATATCTTTAATT
>WOYJ01000084.1 GCA_011620845.1 Methanobacteriaceae archaeon | reverse complement strand
TCCCATTAGTATACTATTATATAGTATGACTTTTTCTGTATAAATTAATTTCATTATACAACTCGTTATCATAAATAAATCCTGTTCCAAATCTTAAAGAACTAAACGATAGGTAACAAATTTTCCAGCAGTATGGCTCTTCCTGGTAATCTTCAAAATATCTCCCGATTTTGCCCCAATTTCTTTGACAACGGGATCATCAGCTTTAATCTTAGGAAGCTGCTCTTGGTGGACGTTTAATTGTTTTATTACTTTATTTGCTTCTGTCTTAGACAAAATAGCATGATCTGGAACTAATTTGTGTTTTAAAATATCCTTCTTCACAATATATCCTCCAGCTAAAAATCAAGAACGGGCCCGACGGGAATTGAACCCGCGGCCACTTGGTTAAAAGCCAAGCGCTCTGCCAGACTGAGCTACGGGCCCCAAACGCCCTGGCCGGGATTTGAACCCGAGTCGCGGGCTCGACAGGCCCGCATGATAGCCCCTACACCACCAGGGCAGCTCTTTAGAACGAGAGTAAACTTGATTATACTTGTGCCAGCATAATTACTTTTCTTTTTACAGCCATGATATATATACTTTACGTATACTTTACGCACAGGACCAAAATTTAAAGTTTCAAATAATTTTCTCCCGTTAATTCAAATATTTTCTCATTTTGTAATAAAAGAATCCCGCCTGCCGGACTTGAACCAGCAACATTCGGATCTACAGTCCGACGCTCTGCCAAATTGAGCTAAGGCGGGACACATAAATGGGACCACCCGGATTTGAACCGGAGTCTCAGGCTCCCAAAGCCCAAAGGATCGACCAAGCTACCCTATGGTCCCCCATTTTAAATTTAGACCATGTGTACTAAATCTAGACCATGTGTACCCACAGTTTAGAGCCCCGGACGGGAATTGAACCCGCGACCACGAGATTACAAGTCTCGCGCTCCACCAGACTGAGCTACCGAGGCATATTAGGTATTGGAAATGTTGGCTTAAATAGTTTTTGGTGAACTTTTTCCCATTAAAAGGTGAAGCATCCCACAGATTATAAGCAGATATTAAATGGATTATGGTTTAAAGTTTTACGGAAAAATTACAATTTAAACTTACCCTTGGCCTGTTTTAAAACCTCTACCACAGGCAATTCCTCCCCTGCCAGGAGGCTGATGGAAGCGCCACCGCCACTGCTGATATGGTCAATTCCAGAAAGGCCCATCTGATTGGCTGCCGCAGCCAGATGTCCCCCACCAATTATGGAAAGTCCGGGTGAGGATGCTATGGCGTTTAAAATATCTTCTGTGCCTATACTGAATCCTCCCTCTTCAAACACACCGGCAGGACCGTTAGCAAATAGTGTACCCGCCCCCCTAATTATCTTAGCATACTCATTTATAGTATCTGAGCCAATATCATATATGGACCTGTCTGGAATTTCCTCCACGGAAAATTCCTTCCTTTCATCATCCACCGGTATGGCCACGTCCTTGGGATATAATATTTTACCCTTAAACTCCTCCAGTAACTTGCTGGCCTTCAGGACCCAATCACAATAATCCTTCTTTTTGATGAAGTCCTTATTTACCTGTTTTATATCTACTCCAGCACCCCAGAGGAAGATGTTGGCCACCAGCCCAGTGGTGAGGATATAATCGGCACTGCCCTTTCTTAAGACATTTTCTGCAATGGTGATAGAATCATCAACCTTCACTCCTCCTAAAACATAGACACATGGCCTTTCCGCATTATAAACCGCGTTGTATAATATTTTAAGCTCCCTTTCCATCACCCTTCCTGCTGCAGACGGTATTTTGAGTGCAAATCCTACCAGGGAAGGTTGTGACCTGTGGGCGGCTGCAAATGCGTCGTTGATATAATAATCCACCAGTGGAGTGAGTTTCTTCACCAGATGGGTTTCCGCCTGTAGTTCAGGGTCCCTCTTTAAGACTTCCTCGGAGTAGAAACGGACATTCTCCAGGACAAGGATCTCCCCACTTTTAAGTCCGGATATACGGATTCGAGCATTGCTTCCGAATATATCATCCACGTATTTAACTGGTTTTCCCAGTATCTCAGATAAGGCTTCTGCATGATACATTAGGGTGGTGAAATCTGCTTTTCCGGGACGGCTCTGGTGGGCCAGTAAAACCGTCTTAGCACCTTTATCCGAGAGCTCTCCAACGGTCTCTGCATGGAGTTTGATCCTGGTATCATCCAGTAGAAGACCGCTTTTAGGATCTACAGGGGAATTAACATCCACCCTGACCAAGACCGTCTTATCCTTCACTTTTAAATCGTCCATCGTGTAGAAGTCCAGGGACATTTTTATTACACCCTTTAATTACAATAATCTATCTACCCTATTTCCAGCTTATTCCTTTTATGTATTTAAAGTTCTTACCTTAAACTTCTTACCAGGTTAAATTTTACTTACCAGATCTGTTAGGGCTGCTTTAGGGTCATCTGCCAGGATTATCCCTGAAGCCAGGAGCACACCTTCGCTTCCTAACTTCAAGGCGGCCTGCATATCATCGCCAGTGGAGATACCTGCACCGCATAAGACCTTCACTCCGGGATCTATCTGGTGGATGACCTCTACCGTACCCTCCACTATCTCAGGTTCTGCCTGGGATACTGGTATACCGGATCCTATGAGTTCTGGTGGTTCAATAGCTACGAAGGTCGGTTTTAGGGTGGCTGCCGCTGCACTGGTTTCCACGTTGTTGGTGCAGACCACGCTACCCAGCTGGTGTTCAATTGTCTTGGACACCACGTTCTGGATATCAGCGAGCTTCATACGTATCTCAGAATGGTTTATCAAAGTTCCAACAGCTCCTGCTTCCTTGATAGATTCAAGCAGCACGCTTCCAGTGTGTCCGCCTGCATCAACTGCATCTACGTGCTGGGCCAGCACCGGGATTTCCACTTCACTGGATATGCGCAGGAGGTCAGCGTGCTGGGGTGCGACGGCGATGTTCACCCCAGTCTCCTGGGCCACCTCTTCTGATATTTCCGCAAGTTTAAGTGCGTTTTTTCCCGTGGATTCAAGATATGTTTTAAAATTTAGAATTACCATGGGGGTTCTGGTGATTTCTTTCATTAAATAGCCTCCAAAAAAGTATGCAATATCTATGTTTCCATTTATCAGAGGATCATAAAATTATTTGTGGTTTTATCTTTTGGATGGATACCATTGAATAGAAATTTCCAAAAAATTTAATTCAAAAAAAAATAGTAATAC
>WOYJ01000170.1 GCA_011620845.1 Methanobacteriaceae archaeon | reverse complement strand
AAACACAAACAAAACCCCTTCAAATACATAAAAAACAAAATAAAAACAAATCTTTCATACAAAAAAATCTAAGGGGCTAAATGAATATTAACAGAAGAATTTTATCGTTGAGCATAATAACGTTTTTGGAACAATAATGCTACATTTACCAAGCTTATAAGAACTGGAACTTCTATTAAAGGCCCGATTACGGCTGCAAATGCAACTCCTGATCCAATTCCAAATACAGCAACTGCAACTGCAATGGCCAGTTCAAAGTTGTTACTGGCTGCTGTAAATGATAATGCAGAAGTTTTAGAGTAATCCGCCCCGACCTTGTAGCCCAGTAAAAACGTGGTGAAAAACATTATAATGAAGTAAATTAGCAATGGAATTGCAATAATCACCACATCTAAAGGTAACTGAACTATTATGTTCCCTTTTAAGCTGAACATTACTATTATGGTAAATAGCAGTGCTATGAGTGTTATTGGACTGATCCGTGGTATGAATTTTTCATGATACCATTCTTTACCTTTCCGTTTCACTAATATATATCTGGTCAATATCCCAGCTATAAATGGAATTCCAAGGTATATAAAAACACTTTCAGCTATTTGCAGTATACTGATATTTACAACACTACTCTGTATTCCAAATAATGGTGGTAGGACTGTGATGAATACATATGCGTACACACTATAGAACAATACCTGAAAAACGCTGTTAAATGCCACTAGGCCCGCCGCATATTCTGTGTCTCCCTTTGCCAGCTCGTTCCAGACAATTACCATTGCAATACAACGTGCTATCCCGATTAATATTAGACCAACCATATATTCTGGATAATTTCGTAGAAAAACTATCGCTAGGATGAACATTAGTATGGGTCCGACTATCCAGTTCTGGAATAGTGATAAACCTAATATTTTGGTGTTTCTGAAAACTTGCCCCAATTCTTCATACCTAACCTTGGCCAGGGGAGGGTACATCATCAAAATTAACCCTATAGCGATGGGTATACTGGTTGTGCCCACCGAAAATCGATTAATAAAGGATTCCACTCCTGGGATGAAGTAGCCAATAGAAACTCCCAGTGCCATGGCTAAAAAAATCCAGATAGTTAAAAATCTATCTAAAAATCCGAGCTTTGGGGCATCGCAAACTTGATCAGTAACTTGACCCGTAATATCATCCTTCATTTGGGCATTCCTCGCTTTAACTGTGGTTTTTGAGCAACTGATTTACGATATCTGGAATCTTTGAATTAGATAGACTATAATGGACCCAAACTCCTTCTTTACGCCATTTTAGAAAGCCAGCCTTTTTTAAGATATTTAAATGATGTGATATGGTTGGTTGTGGTTTTTCCATTGCTGTTATTATTTCACAGACACATAATTCACCATGTTTTAATAAATAGATTATTTTTAGTCTTGTTGGATCTGCCAAAGCTTTTATAACTTCTGAATTTTCATAGAAAGCTTCATCACTGGGGATTTCTGCAATTATCTTTTTCAGCCTCTTAATCTGGTCTTCGTTGGGCTTTTCTCCCTGACTAATTTCACATGATTTCATGAGATTACCTATATACATCTAATATATTTAAATATATGGATATACACTCTATTAGATATGGTAAAAATGACTGAACAAACAGTTAAAGAACAAGTTTTATTCCTCTGTAACCATAACTCAGCCAGGTCGCAAATGGCTGAAGGACTTCTAAAATCGATATATGATGAATATTATGATGTTTACAGTGCAGGGAGTAATCCGACCAGTGTAAATCCATATGCTGTGAAAGTCCTGGCAGAGTTGGGTGTTGATATATCAGAGAATCGATCGAAAAGCCTTAAAGAATTTGAAGGCTTAGAATTTGACTATGTTGTTACAGTATGTGGTGGAGAAGGAGATGTTTGTCCATTTTTCCCGAGAGGAAAAAAGTATCTCCATCAATCATTTGAAGATCCCGCTGCTGTTGTTGGAACTGATCAAGATAAAACTGATGCATTCAGAAAAATTAGAGATGAAATTAAAGAATGGATAATTGAAACATTTTAGATGTGAGTGAAGTGTTAAAATCGCCTTTTCAAGTTCTCCTTCTGTTGATCCGCACTTTGGACATGTTTCTTCATCAGATACGAGCCTTTGCCAGTTAATTTTTAGTATTTTCATTGTATTTTTTCATTGTATTTCCATTTTTACTTTGTTTTTCTTTTAATTTGGCGTTCATTTTGTCAAATCTGGTTTTCACGTGCTCATACCCTTTTTGATCAAATGGACAGGCTTCTATGCAAGATGTACAACCTTGTGAACATCCAATGCAACGATTTTGTATAAATTGGGTTTCTTTACCTCCACAACAACTTTCTGTTTCTATCAGTGCTTTTTCAGGGCAGGCTTTAATGCATTTACCGCATTTTTCACAGTAGTCTATTATCCAAGAGTAATCTTCCGTTGTTTTGAAGGGTAAGTTTTCTATACTGGTGAATATAGCGGAAATTTTTTGTCTTGGCCCTAACTCCGGTGTGATTAATAAACCACTTTGCCCCACCCATCCCATACCTGCTTCCTGACCGAGAGGTGAAAAACTAACCAGATCTCCATAGGGGTGTGCAACTTGGGTAGCAAATCCTTTTGCTCGTATAAAATCAGAGAGAGCATAGGTAATCTGGCCAAATTTGGCATAAGTAGCATCATTTAGTTCTTGAGCTTTGGGGCCGGGAGGAGCTACAATTATATCTTTACCCATTTCTAATGTTAGAACAATGGCATTAAGATAGCTTAAAGGTTCTTCTGTATTAGCCCAATCGGAGTCTGTATGAACGTATCCAATACTTACGATTCCCATTGAGTGAGCAAATTGCTCAAACTCATCAAAAAAGCCATTATAAGCTGCGGTTTTAGGATTTTTAGGATTATCTACTAATGATTTATCGGGAAATTCGCCTCCACAACTGCATTCTTCAATTTCTTCTGGGGGTTTTCCAGTTTCATCAACAGTTTCTCCGCAACACCCAATATTTTCCTTTAATTCATCGTTAGATGGTTCATCGATGTATTCTGAAGTTGTTTCACAATCACATCCACGTTTTTCATTTTCCATAAGTGTTCTGCCTCTAGAATTTTTTATATATAATTTCATATATCCAAATATATCAATATATAGATAAGATAAACACATTTATAAATTTAACTATGAAAAATAGTGGTGATGCTTTTTATTATAATTTGGGTTATATTTATTACGATT
>WOYJ01000161.1:14639-15757 GCA_011620845.1 Methanobacteriaceae archaeon | reverse complement strand
TCATCACCAGGTGTAATTTCAGGATTAGGGGTGTAATCCCAGGTATTCCAGTGATTCGGTTTCTTTAAAGGCGTACATGATGTTCATGTTGTGTATGGCCTGTCCTGAGGCTCCCTTAACCATGTTATCGATACTGGATCCTACAACCAGTCTTCCGTTTTCATCCAGCTCGAAAATTCCGATGTGACAGTAATTGGAACCTCGTACAGAGCTCAATCTGGGTATTTCACCCACATCTAAAACATTTACGAAGGGTTCTCCTTTGTAATAATTATCGTACACTTCCTTTACGTATGAAGAGGTTACATCCTCCAGTGGGAAAGTGTGGACTGTGCTCAGTATCCCCCTGATAACAGGTACCAGGTGGGGTGTAAAGTGCACAGTTACATCACCAAATTTAGACAGTTTTTCCTGGATTTCCGGGGCGTGGCGGTGGTTGGTAACAAGGTAGGGAATAACGTTGCCACTTACGTTGGTGAACATGGTGGTTTCTGTCGGTTTAACACCAGCACCACTCACCCCTGTCTTAGCATCAACGATGACTTTATCGACAAGATTTTCAGCAACTAGGGGTAAACTGGCTAATATGGCTCCTGTAGGGAAGCATCCTGGGTTAGCCACCAGGGTAGCGTTTTTAATTTTCTCACGGTATATTTCAGGGAGTCCATAGACCGCTTCCAGGGGGTGTTCCTGTTTTAGACCGTACCACTTCTCATAAACGTTTATATCATCAAAGCGGTAATCACCGCTTAAGTCGATTACCTTAATCCCTTTCTCCACCAGTGGGGGTACGATGTTCATGGATGCCCCATGGGGTGTTGCCGTGAAGACCAGATCCGCTTCTATATCTTCCGGTTTTACATTTTCAAATTTCAGGTTCGAATTCTGCAGGTGGGGGTGGACCTTGTATATGGGCTGGCCAGCTAACTTTCGAGAAGTGGCAACTGTGACCTCTGCTTGGGGGTGGTTGTCCAGCAAACGGAGTAATTCTCCGCCAGTGTAGCCGTTAGCCCCTATTATACCTATCTGTATCAAATTAAACCCTCTTATCTATTTTATTTAATGATTTTGTTCATATTCTTTTATTTCATTGATTTTGTTCATATTTTTATATTTCA
>WOYJ01000161.1:0-14539 GCA_011620845.1 Methanobacteriaceae archaeon | reverse complement strand
TGATTTTGTTCATATTCTTTTATTTCATTGATTTTGTTCATATTTTTATATTTCATGATTCCCTTATTTTATCACTTAGTTATCATGGTTCCTATACCGCTTTTGGTGAATATTTCCAGGAGCAGGGAGTGTTTTATCCGTCCGTCTATTATATGTGCAGATGAAACCCCGTTTTTCACGGCGTCCATGCAGGTCAGGACCTTAGGGAGCATTCCATCCTTCACTATGCCCTGTTCGATGAGTTCCCGTGTTTCATCCATATTCACCCTTCGAACCAGGCTCTCTGGATCATCCGGGTCTTCCAGAATTCCAGGTACATCGGTGAGTATGATTAACTTTTCCGCCCCTATATGGGAGGCTATATCACCAGCCACTGTATCAGCGTTAAGATTTAATGTTTCCCCAGTTTCATCAACGCCTATAGGGGATATAATGGGTATATAATCATTTGAGGTGAGAACATCGATTATCTCCGTGTTTATGGAGTCAATCTCCCCCACCAAGCCCAGGTCGACCATCTTTTCTTCTCCGTTGTGGTCAACCACCATATGGGGGGCGCGTTTGCGGGCTTTAATCAGAAGGTTATCTTTACCTGATATGCCCACCCCTTTACCTCCGTGGACTCCGATGTTGGAGACGATCTCCGTGTTGATCTTCCCAACCAGGACCATCTTCACGATGTCCATGGTCTCCTGGTCGGTAACCCGTAGTCCTTCTATAAACTGGGGTTCCTTACCCAGTTTACTCATGGAGCGGGAGATTTCTGGCCCCCCACCATGGGTGACAATGGGCTGCATGCCTACATATTTTAAGAGCACTGTATCACGGGCGGTGGAGGTTTTAGCCTCGGTATCTATCATGGCATGGCCCCCGTACTTTATCATGATCTTTTTTTTATGGAATTCTTTGATGTAGGGCAGTGCTTCAACTAATATGTTGACTGTTTCCATTTTATGAGCCTCAGTTTCGAATTTCTTCAATAGTACCATGTTTAATATCTTCTCTAATCATTTTAATAATACTTTGCATGTGGAGGTCTCTCAAGTGGAGTACTCCGCGTTGATCCGCACGTAATCGTAGGTCAGATCACAGCCGAAGGCTGTGGCCTCGGATTCTCCCAGGGACAGGTCCACGGTTATCTTTATCTCCTCTCCCTTCATGATCTCTTCCGCGGTTTCCAGTTCCTCTGATCCCTCGAAAGCTTTTATACTGCCGTCGTTTACTATGGCTACCTTTTTATTGGGGGATTCCAGGGTGATGGACATGGTTTTCTCGTCCATCTCTGCTCCAGAGTACCCTACCGCCGCAGCGATACGTCCCCAGTTAGGGTTGCCACCGAAAATTGCCGATTTAACCAGTGGTGAGGTTACTATTGCCTTGGCTGCTTTTCGGGCGTCTTCTTTAGTTTGCCCTCCTTTAACCACCACTTCGATTAGTTTGCTTGCTCCCTCCCCATCACGGGCTACGAGCCGTGACAGGCCGGTGCAGAGGTATTCCAGGGCTTCCTGGAATTTATGGTCTATCTTGCCAGAGCTTCCGCTGGCCATGAGTATCACGGTGTCGTTGGTGCTTACATCACCATCTACAACCACCATGTTGAATGTATTGGAAACGGCATCCTTCAGGGATTCACTGAGTTCCTCTGGGGTTGCCTCTACATCGGTGGTTATGAAGCAGAGGAAGGTGGCCATGTTAGGTGCGATCATACCGGAACCTTTGCAGATCCCGCCGATCCTGAATTTTTCTCCGGTGGTTAAGGTTGATTCCACGGCCAGTTCTTTGGGAAGGGTGTCGGTAGTCATTATGGCCTCTGCAGCGTCCCGGGATGCCTTTGGTGAGTTTTCAAGTTTTAGAAGGGCCTTATCTATCAGGTGATTTATGGTGTCCATGGGCAGTTTCCGGCCTATTATACCGGTGGAGGCGACAGCAACGTCTTTACTTTTAATGTCCAGGGTGTCAGAGACCTTATCCCTCATCTGTCGGGCATTTTCCAGGCCTTCTTTGCCTGTGCAGCAGTTGGCATTTCCACTGTTAGCCACGATGGCAGAGAGCTTCCCATCCTCCAGGGATTCCTTGCTCACCAGTACTGGGGCGGCCAGTATCTTGTTCCTGGTGAAAACTGCCGATGCCGTGTTATCTTCACTTACTATGAGTGCCATTCCATAGTCGTCTTCACAGGAACCAGCTGCCAGTACCCCTTCTACTGCACAGATTCCTCCTGGGATAAATTTCATATTAGTTTTCCTCTTAATTCGTTTATTTGTAAGTTTTAATGTCAGGTAGTGGTTATAAATATCTGTATAAAGTATTTACATAAATTAGAATTTAATTTTATTTTCTTTTTAATATAGAATTTAAGTTTATTTTTCCTTTTTTTTAAATTAGAATTTCAGATATATCTTTCCAATTTTAAATATTAATCTTTTCATTAATTGGTGGTGTTGGTATTGTTAGAGCTGGGGGGATTATCGTTTTGATTATCCTGACTGTTAGATTGTCCACCAGTGGGACTCGTGGGTGTCTCTGGTGTTGATGTGTCTGTGTTGCTGTATTGGTTGGAGTCGTAAATGGCCGGGAGATCGCTATTCTGGGTGGTGTTGAACGTGTTTGGGGAGTCCAGACTCGGGAACTGTCCAGTTACCAGTACAGTGCCTGTTCCAAAGCCAAATGCCATGAGGGATACCACCATGGCCACCATCAATTTTCCCTGTATTTCCGGTTTCATAGAAATAAGATCCTTGTAGATTAATAATTCCTGGAATTAATTTTGGCTCACAGATAAATTAATTTTACTATTTCTATCTGGTTGCCGCATAAAGCAGGGCCAGGATGACCCCGAATACTCCCAGTTCCCATCCTCCCAGGACGTAACCTCCCAGGTCTCTGCCCATTAAGTTCCATCCTATGAGGGTTAACAGGAATACGAAAATGAATATGAAGATTACATGGCCTGTCTTCTCAGACAGGAATTCCACCACTGTCCTGGTGAACTCTGAGGGTACGTAGTAGGCGTAGATTCCATCGGCCAGGTCGAAGACCATCACCGGGCTGTTGTTCCATATCTTTATATTGTCAGCCATCTGTGCTCTTTCACCGGCTTCTCTCCTGCTTTTACCCACTCCTATTCTCAGGCGGGCTCCTTTATTAAGGGCATGCCAGGCAGAGTCGATACCAGCTCTCAACGCGGCGTCTTTGGTGGGTAGGTTGGCTACTAAGTCGTCTCCTCCCACCCGGTATCCTTCTATCTTTCCTTTACAGTCAGCCTGGATGAAGTTCTTTATCTCGTTCATTATCTCCACCAACCGATCCCTACCCTGTTCTTCTATGAATCGGGTGGAGTCGATGGCGTCCAGGAATAGGTAGTTATCGTATACTACTGGTTCGCCTTCCAGTTTACCTATTTGTGAGGAGAATGTTATGGCGAACTCTCCGCCGAGTTTGGTGAAGCCTATTCCACTGGTTTCACCGATCTCCCGGTTGAGGTTTATGGATCTTTCAATGGCCGCTGCACCGGTCATACCCACCGCTGCTCGCACATCGATGCCCTTCTCTATACCCAGTTTGATGAGTTCAACGGAGACTCTTATGGCGTCATTTTTAGATAAGAGACGTGAAACTATTTCACTATCACTTTTTTCTATAATCTGCCCATTGTTGTCTTTTATAAGCTCCACGAATTCTTCTATTATCTGCCGGTTTTTCTGGAAGATTTCCAGGTACAGGTAACGGTCGCTTCCCATGATTATGTTGCTTAAGAGAGCGTATTCGTTTACATCATTTTCGGCAGGTTTTAACTCTAAAAACCGTCTGTTTTCGGGTATATTCCCCCGTCCTACTTCCTTCAGGACGGTCTGGAATATGTTCTGGGTGGTGATATGGGCTTTTTCAATCTCCAGGAGCATGGTGTGAGTGTAATTTATCATTTCCACGTACTCCCTTTCCCGGTCGTTGGTAGGGTAGTATTTGGTGCCTACGCTGACCACCCTGTGCCTGAGTAAGAATGAGAAGATACTCCGGAGGATCCTGTCTTTGACCATTTACTTTTCTCCTCCCTTTTCAAGGGTTATGTCGAAGTGTCCTGGTTTTTCCATGAGCATGCTGGGTTTGACTGATACGATAGGGAATTTCCAGGTTCCTAATCTTGCTGCTACGGTGCTTGCAATGTTTCGGGAGTTTTTCTTAACGAAGGAATAGTCATGATCGTTGATGGTGATGTTCACGTTGTAGGGGGATTCTTCTAATATATCATCGGAATAGACGATGTTAAGTTCGAATGATCCCGGCTTGGTGAAAAGATCATTTCTCACCGCCACCAGGGGTGCGTGGTCCAGTTTCAGCCGGTCCCCAACGGTAACTGCTATGTTACCAGCGTTGCGAACTGCGTCCCTGTAATCCCGGGGGCTGATAAGTACGAAGATGATGAAATCGCTGGTCTTCTCTACCTCGTCCACCAGGCTCATCACCCTACCGAATAAGGGTATCTTCAGGAAGGCATTTTCTAACTTGGAATCGATGCTGTCGTCGTCGGTTTTGGTTATCCGGTCGATTGCTTCCTTGGCAACGGCTATACCACTTAATTTCTTGTTCTTCTTTAACTTGTAAGAGTCGTATCCTTTCCTATCGAATTCCGTGAGGATCTGGTTACATATCTTCTGTAATATGTTCTTGACTTTCTTGGGCTTGGAAGATGAACCTATATTTATCACACCCTCTTTGAAGCTGTAGGGTATTCTCCTGCTTGCGATGTCCTGGAATTCATCGTTGTATTCCCGGAAGACATCGTTGGATAGTATTTTGGCATCCTCATCTTCAGCCATCTTCAAAATGTAGTGATCTGCTGTGGTGCCGGAAGGTACCTGCCTGATTTTATCTTCATCAAGAAGCTGGTTAAACTCTTCTTTCTGGTCTATTTCATGACGCAGTGATGCGTCGGCTATGAGGATGGGTTCGTATCCCAATTTTTCCAGAGCTTCCGCTGCCTTGATGATGTATTCTAAACTGGGCTTGGCATCTCTTCTCCTACCGAAATGGGCTACGTTAGATGCATCGACCACTACTTTCAAACTTTATCACCTGCATGTGTTCTCATAATTTGCCAGGGTTATTTGTTTTCCTTCAGTGCCCCTTAGAATAATTTCTATTGTATCTTCATCTATATTAATAGTATTATATGAGGGGAAAGTTTTTCCCCTTAATTTCAGGGAGGATGCAGTTCCCGCCGTGGCGAAGGTGGTGTCTCCCATGATCCATACATGGGGCATATGTTTATGCCCGGAGAGTACTAAATTAGCACCTCCATCTATCAATGATTGTAGTATATCTCCTGCATCACTTAAAACATTCCTTTCTCTACCGGTTTTAGGTACTGGTATGATATGATGATGAAGGGCTATGATCTTATAAAGATTATGGTTCTGGGCTTCTTTTAGCTCTTCTTCCATAAATAGCTGCTGGGCTCTTCCCACCTTACCGTAATCCAGATCCGGTTCACTACTATCCAGTCCAATAACCTTGATGCCTTTATCTTTTAAATCTAATGTTCTGCATCGATTTTTAATGACATCACTGAAGCATTGATCCCCCACGTGTCTGGCGTCGTGATTTCCAGGAATTGCCAACAGGGGGGTGTCTATGGTATCTATATATTCCGCGGCCTTCTCAAATTCCATGTAGTACCCGTTTTCTGTGAGGTCTCCGGTGAGGATGGTTACATCCGGATTCATTTCATTTACTTCATTTATCACTTTAACCAGTAATTCCGGCCTGAAGGCTAGAGCTCCTACATGTAAATCAGAGATATGTGCAAAAAGGGCCATTTAACTTAACCTCATGATACGTGCAATATGGGCCATTTAACTTAACCTCATGATGGCTTCTGCCAGATCGCCCTGGGTCTCTTTTAATGTTTCTAAGGCCTTTTCTTTACTTGCTCCGGTCTGGGCGGATACCAGTTCCACGTCATCATCTGGTATTTCCAGTTCAACTTCTATTTTTTGTTCCTTGGCTTTCCCGGTTATCTGGTAGGTCTGCTGACCCATGAAATCCATTAGATTTACCTTGGGGTTGGTGATGACCAGTTCCTTATCTTTAAACTTTAAGACAACTTCGGTTACACCTTTCACATCCTTCATGTCCATGCCCATCTGTTTCATGGCTCTCTGCATCTGCTTCAACTGTTTAGGGTTCATTCCAGCAGTGGGTAACATTAAAAACCTCCTTTTCTAGTTTTAACAGCCTGACCTGTATTAAAACTTGTAAATTCCTCTGCATTTAAGATTGATTTTCCAAAGGCCAGGAGCTCATCATCCTGGTTAACCACCAAAACTTCCTCACTGGCGCGGATGTTCATATCACAATCTATAATAAATTTAGCAAATATACTTTTTCCCTCTCGGGCAAATGGTTCTGCATCCTCATTTACCACCACACGGTTAATGGGGTAGGGAAGATGACTGTGCAATCTCCTGGCACCCTCCATTCCCAGTACCAGCACCCCGTCCCGGGCGCGTAAAGTGGCAATCAGATCATCACCGTCATATATATATCTTATTTTACCTGTCTTTTTACTTTTAATTATATTTGTCTCTCCATCAAAAAGGGCTTTTCCCGATCCAGAACCAAACTGGTAATCGGCTATGTATCGAATTTTAATTTCATCGTTAAGCAATGAATTGATGGATGGGATTTTGATTTCATTTTCATGGAAAGGGTTTCCTGTGATATCCAAGTTTTCCAGTGGAATGTTGAATATTTCCAGTGCCTCAGCACTGACCAATATCTCCTGGTAACCTTCAACGAACCTTTCCAGGTGATCCCGAAGGAATTTCCTGGCGTCCTGGTCCATGGTCTGGGGTGCTTCATTCTGGGCCAGTGGATACACTTCATCGATCTCCAGGGGAATCACTACAAATGGAATGTCTACAACCACTATCTGCAAGTTTTCACCGGAAAATTTAGCTAAATCCGGAATTTTGGTGTTAGAATAATCGGAAATTTTCATGTTAGAATAGAAATTCATTACTCCCTGATCGACATGTTTTGAGTAAGGCTTTTCAGTAGGCGGAAGTAACAGCAATCTTTTTTTCCTGGGGAGCCGGTTTAAACGCTCCAGGTGGCGATGTACTTCTGGTCTGTTCAATGATTCAGGTCCCGAATAGAAAAACGCGGTCTTTTTATAGGGGGGATCGTACCTCTCCAACTCAGATGTGTATTTCTTCATTTTCCGCAGGGCGTCGAGGAGGTAGGGGTGGTTTCTGCATCTTTTCTCCACCAGCTCCCATAAACTCCCGTCGGCTATGGACTGTCTGATCTGCCTTATCTCCGCGAGACTGATGTGCAAGTTGTGTTGCGCCAGCAGTTTTGTTCTCTCCGCCTTCTTCATAATTCGCAATTCTTCCGGACTGTAGGAATTACAGATTGGACAGGAACAGGGCATCTCTACCAGGTTCTCCAGTTTGTATGTCCCGTCGGGCATTAACAGCCGGTCGTCCTGTGCGTAGAGGATGTAAGCCGCCGAGTCAAAGAAGTCACATCCCAAAGCCACGGCGAAGGAGAAGATCATGGGATGGCCAGCACCCATTAGGTGTCTTGGCCTGGAATCTGGAAGGTTTTCCACACTGGCCATTATCACATCTAATAGGGTGGAATATTGATAGGACTCCATCAAGGGTACCACTGCACCTATTGGGTGGATGTCAAAGTCCATCTCACTCAGTGTTTGGGCACATTTAGCCCTTAAATCTGGGTATGTGGATCCCTGCACCACCGAGTTAAGCATCAAACTGTTCCGGACCTCTAAAGCCTCCTTAGCCCGGCTGAGGGTTACCTCCATCTCCTCTTCAGCCCTTCTCCTGCCTACGAAGGGAGGTGTAGGTATATCCAGTGATGTTCCTATATCGGTCCCGATCTTCTCCTGAAACTCAACTATCTCCCGGTTACTCACATCGATATCACCGTATAAAGATAACTGGAATGAACCAGAATCAGTCATTATAGGTCCGGAAAAGTTTATGAGTTCATGAACTCCATCTTTCAGTGCTTTAACCCTTAAATCCATGTTTTTATATATTAGGTAGGCGTTGGTTATCACCATCTCCGCACCATATTTACTTACATCAAGGGTTTGCTTCCCAGGGTGGATAACCGGCATTAAAGCAGGTGTCTTCAATGTTCCATGGGGAGTTTTCAGTACACCAGCCCGGCCGCGGGCGTCTTTATATTTAATTTCAAAGGTCAAAGGTTAGTCTCCTTAACGGTAGAATAGAAAAATAGTTTTTTTTCAATAATAAAAAAAATCGGCTATTTACTATGATTGTCCGGCTCTTTATTTAACAGTAATCCTAATCTGTAACTCATTTCATTTATCCTTTCCCTTGAATTATCATAACTTTTACAGTCCCTACCACAGATACAATTACTGTACTGGGGGCATACCACGAACCGGGATTTATCAGATATCAAATCATCAAAACCTAACTTTTTAAGATTATTCAAGACCCTCACCTTCAATCTGCCGTCCTCAAGTTCTCCGTTCAGGTATGTGGGGGTTTTGACTGTTGAAGAAAACTTATCCTTTCCCCTGGATAATTTACGCTCCCGGTCTCTTTTCTGGAGAATGTTTTGGGATGAACCATTAAATTCAGGGTCCCTGAAAGGTATCCCTGCATCACTGAGGGCTATCATTCTCTCGTCACTTTTAGAAAGTGGTTTATCGATAACATCCAGGTTTAAAGCTGCTACTGTCCCTCCACTTCTTCCAAAGGAAGGCCCTTCACCAACATGAAGGCCATTTGCGACCATCGCAGTCCTGACCGGTGCGGCGGAGGTGTAAGTTAAAATTACCCCGTCATCTACTAATAAATTCTTCAGGACCTCGAAAAATTCATTGGTATATAACTCTGGAGACTTTAAAGGAGAGAACGGATCTAAAAATATGGCATCATACCTTTTATTGCCCTCCACCTCCTTGACCACCGTCCTTGCATCTTCTACATGTAGATTGATGGAGATATTGTCAGGAACATTCTCCTGACAGTATTTAAAATTAATCTCTCCCTCCTCATATAACTCATCTTCTACTGCCTTTTGAATAAATTTATAGGATTCCAGTGGAACATCCAGAAAAAGGGTAAGTGTTATGGTCTCCTTGGATATTTCAACCAGATCCAGTTCTATTTCGACCTCTTCATCTAAGTATTCTATACAGGACGCCGCGTTGTAACCCAGACCACTGCATATGTCCAGCACACAGACCTTACCTTTCCCTTCGAGCTTGGCTGGTTTGACGAATTTCTCCATGGCCTCAGTTACCGCGCCATGGTGAGTGTGCATGGTTTCTGACTTCCCATCGAAACTCTCCGATTTGAAGGTGTAGGAACCATCACCTGTTTTAATTAGATATTCATGTAAAGCCAATCTGGCCTTTTCCCTGGCTTTAACATCACCCTCCTTTTCATCTTTGATGGAGTTTTCCACTACTTTGAGGGCTTTTTCATCTACAGTCAGGGCTTTATAGTCACCGGTGTTCATGTTCGTTTTTGCCTGTAATTCATTTTATATCCGAAGGGAGAGTAATATCTATAAAAACTTTGTTTTCAAAATTAATATATTAAGGTGATTAAATGGTCAAAATTATCGGAATAATCGGAAGCCCCCGTAAGGGTAGTAACACTGAAATCTACGTGAAAAAGGCACTGGAATCAGCAGAAAATGCCGGTGCAGATACAGAGATCATCAACCTGGCAACAGCAGAAATAGAACCCTGCATCGCCTGTAACATATGTAAAAACACCGGGGAATGTGCCATATACGATGATATGAGGGAAATAAACGACAAACTCCGGGAAGCCCAGGGAATAATAATAGGCAGCCCGGTGTACTTTGGAAACGTCACCTCCCAGCTTAAAATGTTCATGGACCGCAGCCGACCCCTCAGAATCGACTTCAAACTTAAAAACAAAGTTGCCGGGGCAATCAGTGTAGGTGCCTCACGTAACGGAGGCCAGGAGACAACACTCTCCGCTATACACCAATTCCTACTCATCCAGGACACCATAATCGTCGGAGACGGCGACCCACTGGGCCACTATGGTGGAGCAGGGGTGAGTGGTGCTGCAGGCGACGCCGCGGAAGATGATGTGGGTCTGGAAACCTCTGCAAATCTGGGTAAAAGAGTGGCTGAACTTGCCTTGAGGTTGAATCCGGATTCCTAAATGATAGATTTTTTTTAATATTCTGAAAAGAAACTCTTTTTTTTTAAGTAGTTTAATTGAACGCTAACGGCCTTAAATTGTAGTAATCACTAAAGTTGTATTCACGTTAAATCAGAAGGTTGACCGATCCGATAACATGAAAAAGGACAATTATTCCCTTTCATTACAGTAAAACACACCACCAAAAAACTATGAACCATCAAAAAGAAATACATAACAAGCAGAATATAAATTAACCATTTATATATAATTAAATAAGAAAAATTGAAATCAGAAAAAAATTAATCATGTAACATCTATTTATAAACAAATTCTATTTATAAACAAATTTCTTATTAAATCGAAGATAATAAATTTTGGTGTTAAAAAAAATTGAACTTTCCGGAGAATCCCTATGCCAGTTGAACCTTTAAAAAACCAGAACACCCCGAAGCTATTTGCCCATGTAAATAGGGATATATGGATAATTATACCAGCATACAACGAGGAAAATATAATTGGTGATGTTCTGAAGGACCTCTTCTCCAGAGGGTTGAAACTGGTAGTGATAGATGATGGTTCCACTGACAGGACCTATGAGATTGCCCAGGCCATTTTGAAGGATAATCCGGGAAGAGGATATCTATACAAACACCCCATAAACAGAGGATTGGGCGCTACACTTAAAACAGGCATAGAGGCCTGTTTAGCGAAGGGTGCCGATATCATGGTGACCTTCGATGCTGATGGTCAGCACAACCCTGATGATATACTGCCAGTCTGCCAGCCCATAATAGACGGACAGGCAGATGTGGTTATAGGAGTTAGAGATTTCAATGACATGCCCAGAGTAAAAAGGGTTTCCAATCAACTGATGAACAT
This sequence comes from Methanobacteriaceae archaeon, assembly GCA_011620845.1. Classification (GTDB taxonomy): domain Archaea; phylum Methanobacteriota; class Methanobacteria; order Methanobacteriales; family Methanobacteriaceae; genus Methanobacterium_A. The sequence goes on along the minus strand of WOYJ01000161.1, from coordinate 3,467 downwards.
CATCACCGGGATATTTTACGGAGCCCATGTTAAGGATTCCCAGTCAGGACTTCGGGCTTTTAACCGGAAGGCTGCCCTGGCACTGGACGTGGTGTCACGTGAATATGGTATTTCCTCAGAGATAATCAGGGAAATCAAGCACAAAGAACTTAAAATGGAAGAAGTGCCTATAGAAACTATTTACACTGAGTACGCTCTGGCAAAGGGTACCAACCTGAAGGTAGGAATAAAGATACTGGTGAAGATGATCAGGGACATTTTAAGATGATTGATAAAATTTAAGAGGTAAAAAAAATGATGCTGATGCTGTATCAATACATAGGGATTGTTATTGGAATAATAGGTATAATATACACATTCATTAGATTCAGAGACAGTAAGATGTCCCCGGGAATGCTGATACTCTGGAGTATCATCTGGATAGTTCTCATCGTTCTCTCCATCTTTCCTGAAACCACCGGATACTTCGCCAACCTAACCGGTATAGGCCGGGGACTGGACGTAATATTGATACTGGGACTCATAGGCTGTTACTACCTCATCTTCAGAATCTACAATATGATAGAGAATATTGAAGAGGAGATAACTCTTTTAGTTCGGGAAATAGCACTGGAAAAAGCGAATTCAAGAAAAAATGAAAATACTCTTCCAGAAGAAGATGAATAAAAAAAGGATTTTTTAAGACATACCCTTAACTTATCTCTGAAAATTTATACATGTTTTTAGTCTATTACAATCTTTTCTGAGAGCATAAACCGAAGGTTATTAAATGCTACGTTTTATTAAGAAAATTTTAGAGAATGAAGAATATAAGAGGGTAATGGATAATATTATTTCGTTATTTGGTTTACAGGGTATTAGTTAAATTCTTCCTCTTGTTACATTTCCTTATTTAACCCGGGTTTTGGGGCCTGATAAATATGGGTTAGTGGCATTTGCACTGGCATTTATAGGCTACTTTCAAATTTTAACTGATTATGGTTTTAACTTATCTGCCACTCGAGAACTTTCTATTTACCGGGATGATAAGAGCAGGGTTTCGAAGATCTATAGCTCGGTGATGGCATCCAAATTTATATTGATGATTTTAAGCCTAGTTATAATGACTTTAATTGTTTTTAGTTTTGATAAATTCCGAAGTGAATGGTTGTTATACTTTTTCACCTTCGGATTGGTAATTGGAAGTGTACTGTTGCCCATCTGGTTTTTCCAGGGTATGGAAAAAATGAGATACATAAGCATCCTAAATATATTGATCAGTTTGATATACACGGTGGCAATATTCATATTCGTTAGAAATCCCACAGATTACATTTACGTGCCTTTAATAAACTCTATAGGTGCTATAATAATAGGAATATACTCTTTAAGGATTGTTCGTAAAGAATTTGGTGTGGAATTTATCGAACCTTCCTTTAACGATATAAAACACCAGATGAAAGAAGGCTGGCATTTGTTCATTTCTACAATGGCCATAAGCCTTTACACCACCTCTAATCGTTTCATTTTAGGTTTATTTGTAAATAACACAATAGTGGGATACTATGCTGTGGCTGAAACTATAACAAAAGCGTTACAGGGCCTGAGTTCACCAATAAATCAGGCAGTATATCCTTATTTCTCTAAACTTCAGCTGAATAACAGATTAAAAGCCATAGGACAGCTTAAAAAAATCCTGTTGGTAGTGGGAGTTCTGTCACTTTTGGTGTCTATTTTATTAGTTTTCTGTGCTCCTTTATTAATTGAACTTTTAGCTGGCTCTGAATTTGCCGCGAGTATACCACTACTTCAGATACTGGTCTTTGTTGTGTTTGCTGTGGGGATAAATACTGTTCTAGGTATGCAAGGTTTAGTGGCTTTTGGTTATCAGGAAAAATTTTCAAAGATAGTTATATTTGCAGGAATACTACACATGTTCCTACTGTTAGGTTTAGTATTTGTTCTAGGTTCACTTGGTGCAGCCATAGCCGTGGTGATAACTGAGTTAATAATTTGTTTTATTGAATTTATTGTTTTAAGGAGACTTAGAATACTCTGAGTTAATAGATAAGTAAGAAAAGAAATATAAGTAATAGAATATTTTTGTTGGAAATCATACAATTCAATGAACTATAATATACCCATAACATAAAAAACATCTTTTTTACACTAATAAATTTTTCATAGGTTTAGTGGTGGAAAATGGTAGTTGGAGACTATTACAGTTATAAAATAAATAATCGATTTAAAAGAAAATTTTATTCATTCATGGGGTCTGATTTACACTCATATATCCGAATTAACCCTTTAATTAAATATTTTGAAGGGTTAAAGAATTTAAACATTAAAATATTAGAAATTGGTTGTGGAAACGGGATTAATGCATTTGAATTATACAAGTTAAATGGCAATATTGAATATTGGGGTTTTGATCTAAATTGTAATAGTATAAAAAACGCTCAAAGTTGGTCAAACTTTTTAGGATATGATAAACATACCCATTTCTATTGTGAAGATGCTACTAAAGCTTCCTTTAAATTTAATGAGAAATTTGATTTCATACTTTTAATTGATTTTTTAGAACACGTAAAAAACCCTGAAGAAATTTTGTTGAAAATTAGCCCCTTGCTTAATAAAAACTCAATTTTCATTGTTTCTGTCCCCACACCAAATTATAAAAAAATTTTTGGCGAAGATTTTCACCATAAAGTGGGCCATGTTAAAGATGGATATACATTAAAAGAAATTGAAAATTTATTCGAAACCATCAATTATAAAGTAGTCGACTTTTCTTATAATACTGGATTATTTTCGAAAATAGGTTGTTTTTTTTATTATAGAGTAACAGTTAAAAATGCATACCTTGATCTCATGAAAGTTATTTTATTGACTCCATTTCGTTATTTGGATATAATCAATTCAGAAAAAATAAGCTGTACTCTATTTGCAGTTCTAGTTAAAAATGATTAGTGGATTAATATGTGTGATTATATTGTAGTGGGAGCTAGTTTTGCAGGTTCCGTTATGGTCGAAAGAATAGCAAATGTTCTTGATAAAAAAAGTTCTGATTATAGAAAAAAGAGATCATATCGGTAGTAACTGTTACGATTATTACGATGAAAATCGTATTTTAGTCCATAAATATGGACACCACATATTCCACACACATATTGGAGAAGTTTGGAGTTACCTTTCTCAATTTACAGAATGGCATGATTACCAGCATAAAGTTTTAGGCTTCATTGACGGATATAATGTGCTACTCCTTTTAATTTGGATTCACTACATCAGTTATTCCAAGATGATTTGGCCAAAAATTTAGAGTCTAAATTGTTTCAAAGATTGGGGAATAACGTTAAAATTCCTATTTTAGAGTTGAAAAAAAGTAGACGATCCCATATTTAAAGTATTTAGCTAATTTCATCTATGATAATGTATTTTAAATTATACAGAAAAAGCAGTGGGGAATGGAACCGGAAGATCTGGAC
>WOYJ01000163.1 GCA_011620845.1 Methanobacteriaceae archaeon | reverse complement strand
ATCTATGACGACTTGGAAAATTTGATTGAAAAATAATTTTTTATATACATTTCCATGGTGGAAGACTTCTACTTTGAATTTTTACTCTATTTTCTATCCTTTTTTGAATTATCACCAATTATATATGATATATTTTCAAATATTAATCCCATGGAAAAGTGGATCCAACACCCCCTCATCAAGCCAGAGAAAATTGAATCCCGGCTATACCAGCAAGCACTGGCTGCACAGGTCTTAAAGAAGGGCAACACTATGATCGTCGCTCCCACCGCCCTGGGGAAGACGATTGTCGCCGCCCTGGTATCTGCTGAACGTTTAAATAGGATACCTTCATCTAAAATTCTTATGTTAGCACCCAGCAAGCCCCTGGCAGTTCAGCACGAAGAAAGTTTAAAGGAATTCCTGAAGGCACCGGTAAACGTGCTCACAGGATCTATAACTCCCGATAAAAGGGTTAAATTATGGGAAAAAAGCAGGGTAATATCGGCGACCCCACAAACCGTGGAATCCGATGTAATCGCTGGCCGGTACGACTTGAAAGATGTTTCCCTTCTTATATTCGATGAATGCCACCGGGGCACCGGTAACTACGCCTACGTGTTTTTAGCAAATCGGTACATGCGGGAAGGTGAAGATCCCCTGATACTAGGTTTAACTGCATCACCTGGTGGTGATGAAGAAAAAATCAACACCGTATGCCAGAATCTATTTATCAACGAGGTTATGGTTAAAACTGAGGATGATGTGGATGTAAAGCCCTATTTCAAGCCCATAGAAATAAAATGGGTATTCGTGGAAATGGGTAAGGAGCAGAAAAAAATCAAGGGGCACTTGGATAAGGTGCTGAAAAACCGTTTGAAGGGGCTTAAAAACTTCAAGATCATAACTTCCATTTCCAATATCAGCCGGAGGGATATTCTCCAGGCCAGGGGCAGGGTTCAAAACAGGATATCAAGGACCGCCAATCCCCACCGTGATTGTTTGCTGGCCATGTCCATGATCACGGCTGTGATCAATTTACAACACGCATTAGAGTTACTGGAAACCCAAGGGATAAGTAATCTCCACCATTACTTCCAGAAACTCAAGAAGAAGAAGACCAAAGCTTCCCGTGGACTTTTCCAGAACGAAGATTTCAACGCTGCCGTGCAGTTAACCCGCAGAGCCTACACAAAAAAAATCGAACATCCCAAAATGACCAGGCTCCTGAAGATCCTGAAGAAGGAGCTCTTAAAGGACCAGCAGATCATCGTGTTCAGCCAGTACCGGGACACAGTAAATGAGATCCACAGTAAATGTGAGAAAGAAGGCATCAAATCGGTGAAATTCTTTGGACAGGCCTCCAGGGAGAAGGAGAAGGGACTTACCCAGAAAGAACAGAAGCAGATCATCAAGAACTTCCGCAAAGGACTCTATCAGGTACTGATATCCACCAGCGTAGCAGAGGAAGGAATAGACATACCATCCGTGGACCAGGTCATCCTCTATGAGCCGGTGCCTTCAGAGATAAGGATGATCCAGAGGAGGGGTAGAACTGGTAGGAAGACTGAGGGGCAGATGACTGTGCTAATAACAAAGGGCACACGTGACGAATCGTATTATTGGAGCAGCCTAAAGAAGGAAGAGAGGATGAAAAGTCAGCTCACCAGGGACTTCCCCCAAAACAATGTTTCACTTGACGCATCCCAGACGAAAATTTCCATTGAAAAAGATAATCCTATCGATGATGAAGGAAACCCAATCACAGAGGAGGAAATCCCCCCTGAAAACCTGGTGATCTACGTCGACCACCGGGAGGCGAAATCTGGTGTGGTCAGGGAGTTGAGTGATCTTGGTGTTCAAATGAGATTTTCCACACTTGACGTGGCAGATTATCAGATTTCAGAGGATATAGGTGTGGAACGTAAAAGTGCACAGGATTTTACCAGTTCCATAATAGATAAAAGGTTGTATAAGCAGGCCAAGGATCTGGCTGAACAATTTAGCAAACCAGTTATAATAATAGAAGGAGAAGACATGTATGCTAGTGGATTACATCCTAATGCGGTTCGTGGATCATTAGCTAGTCTGGCGATAGATTATAGCATCCCCATAATACCCACTCGTTCCCCCGAAGATACCGCCGCGATGATCTACCGTTTAGCTATGCGGGAATTGGAGAAGGGACCCATGGATGCTCCGCTGCGTACCGAGAAAAAGCCGCTCAGCCTGCAGGAACAGCAGATATTCATCATTGAGTCACTCCCCAACGTGGGTCCGGTGACGGCCCGTAAACTCTTAGAAAAATTTGGAAGTGTTAAGGGAGTAATCAACGCACAGAATGATGAATTAACCCAGGTTGAAGGTATCGGTAAGGTGATAGCCCAGAAGATAAGGAATGTCATCGATTCTGATTTCATGTCCAGGAGAGCTGCGCCAGATATAGAATTGAAATTATCTGATATTTCAGAAGAAAAATAAAATCTTCAGTAAAAAATAAAATCAGTTTAAATTAACCATAGTAACGATTATAAAAAACGTAAGATGGAAAATTGGAAAATGAGAATCTTAATAAACTCTAAGGGAAAAAAATACCCGGTAACCGATGAAGACCTACACACCAACTGGGGCTACATCAAAAAGGAAGACATCACCCTAAGCAGTGATGGTGATGTGCTGGAAACACATATGGGCCATAAATTCACCGTGATCAAAGCGAATTTAAACGATTACATCGATCTGATGGAAAGGAAATGCTCAATCATCCTACCAAAAGATGTTGGGATTATAAATGCTTACACCGGTTTAGGGTATGGGCAGAAAGTTGTAGAAGCAGGAACCGGTTCAGGAGCAACCGCACTATACTTCGCTAACATCGTAGGACCCGATGGGGAAGTTTTCACCTACGAGGTTCGGGAAGACTTCGCCCAGATAGCAGGAAAAAACATCCATGAATTCGGCCAGGAGAATGTCACAGTTAAAAACCAGGACATCAAAGAGGGAATAGATGAATCATCAGTGGATCTGGTGTTTTTAGATCTTCCACAGCCCTGGGATGTTGTAGAACACGCCATGAATTCGTTGAAAGTTGGCGGTTACTTGGCAGCTTACAATCCATATATAGAACAGATGATAACTCTCAACAAAGTACTTAAAAAGTATGGATTTTCAGAACTAAAGACAGTAGAATGTATATTGAGAGAAATGGAAATTAAAACCAAGGGGACACGGCCTAAAACAAGGATGACTGGTCATACTGGTTATTTAACCTTTGCACGGTTATTAT
>WOYJ01000141.1 GCA_011620845.1 Methanobacteriaceae archaeon | reverse complement strand
AGATACTGGATATACCCTGCTTCATCCATAAGATCAAGAAAAAACATTTATCAAATGTTTTGACTAAATAATAATTTTTTTCTAATTTTATGAAAATAATAATAGATCCCATTAATTTTTTAAAAGTAGTTTAAAATAGGGAATAGATTTTAAAATAAATAAAGAAAAAGGAGAATAGATTTAATCTATATCCTCAAACCTTCCCTCTAATTTCTCTAAGACTCCTGGCAGGGTGGTGTACTCCATCTCATCAGCTGGTAGCCTGTGTGGTTCGAAGGGTCCGTGTCTTCTCATGTAATCAGCGATTTCGGCTGCTTTTTGCCGGGCTGGGTCGTAGGCTGGGTCGTCGAACATGTCAGCTGGTCCGACAAGCATACCATCTGCTATCTGGAATCCCATGGCCATTACCCTTGGTGGTCCGTCGAATCTTACTGGGTAGGCGTTTCTCTGGGCTACAGGCATGAGTGGCCCGTTGTGTGATCCCCTCATCCATCCGCCTACTAGGTGGGGGAAGGCGAAGGGTTCCACTACTTCTCCTGCAGCTGGGAAACCGGATTGTGCTCTGACGATGGCCACTGGGTCGTCTTTTCCCACGTATTTACCGGCCATAAGGTTTAGTCTTTCGGTACTTATCGATGCAGCTATTTCGTTGTCGTCCCTTCTCCAGATCCTCTTTATCACATAGCGGCTTATGGTTCCAAGGAGGGCTACCAGGTCGTACATTTCATCGGGACAGCTCATGATAACTTTTTTGTGTTCCATGACGTCGAATACTTCGAAGTTAAACCCATTGTGCAGGGATGGGTCTATTACCAGTCCGGCGGTAGTAAAGGGGTCGGCGAACATCTTAAAGAGCGGCAGGTTAAATGCGCCGGGTTCGGTTTTGTCACAGGCAAATATGACCACCGGGTCGCTGGGTCTTTCTTTAAACTCCATTTCCGCTACTCCGGGTCCCATTCCCTTGATGTTTCCACTGAATGTGTCAGAGAGCAAGTCCTGGCCAGCACCATACAATTTAAGTTCCTTTGCTACCTGTGTAGCTTCAAGGAAGGCTCCCCAGGCCAGCTTATGTACTTCTTCGTTTTCTTCACCGTTTTGGTGGGTCATTATCAATTCGGTGTCGTCTCCACAATTGGTCACATAATAGTCTAAGAGAAGCCCTTCTTCCTGTGCTTTCTTCAAGATTTCGTCACACTTCTTAAGTAGGGCTGGGTGTACCAGACCATGTCCTGCTATACTACCCACATCTGCTTTTATTACACTAATCGTAGTTTTTGCCATAAAAATACACCTCCAAATGATCTTTATAGATATTTTTACTAAATAGAAGGTTATTTAGCATTTTCTAGCCCAAAAATTTGTAAATAGAATTTTTTAAAGGCTTACTCAACTTCAAGCTATCTATAAGTTTTTTATATAAAAAATTATGTTTAGATTTCCATATAAATTTATAGTTTTACGTGAAATTATGGAATTTATCTTTAAGTATGAGTGAAAATATATCCAAATTAATGGAGTTTTCCCTTTATTTCCCGGGCCATATCTGCAGTCTTTGAGTTACCGCCCAGATCAGGAGTTAATCTTTTTGCTTCACTTAGCACCTCTGCGAGGGCTTTTTCAAGTCTCTGTGCTTCACCATTTTCTTTAAGATAATTCAACATCATAACTGCGGATAAGATCATGGCCGATGGGTTCGATATTTTCTGGCCGGCTATATCCGGTCCTGATCCATGTACTGGCTCAAATAGGCCGTTTTTTTCCCCGATATTTGCTGATGGGGCGAGTCCAAGTCCCCCCACCAGGCCGGCCCCTTCATCTGATAAGATATCACCAAATAGGTTGGTGGTGACGATAACATCGAACATGTGGGGTTTGGTGATGAGGAACATAGCCGTGGCATCCACATATCGATCGTCCAGCTCTATACCCTGGTAATTCCGGGCCACGTTATAGAAGGTGTCTTTAAATATACCATCAGTTTTTTTAAGTACGTTGGCTTTATGTACTGCTGTTACTTTACCTCTACCCGTTATCTTAGCATAATCGAAGGCAAATTTACAGATCCTCTCTGCTGCCTGTTCAGTTATAACCCGCAGTGCGGTGGCGCCTTCCGGGGTTTCCTCTTCTATGCCAGAGTAGAGTCCTTCAGTGTTTTCCCTTATAATTACCATATTCAGATCCCCGTAAACACTTGGAACCCCGGGATAGGATTTGACTGGCCGGATATTGGCGTATAAGTCCAGGGCTTTTCTAAGGGCTAATATGCTGCTTTTTTGACCTGGTACCGTGGTGACTGCCCCAAATAATGTGGCATCTGCCTGACGGGCTATCTGAATGGTTTCCTCTGGTATGGTGGTGCCGGTGCGATCGTAACATTCACATCCGGCATGAGCTTCTATAAAATTTAAAGAGACATCTAAAACATTTAAAAGCTCTAAAGTGACTTCCATAACCTCAGGTCCTATGCCATCTCCTGGAATAACCGCTATATCGTACATGGAATCCCCTTTAAAATTTGAAGGTTCGTTCTTGATAATAAATATATTAGTATGGAAGGATATAACATATAATACTCTTAGTATTCTTTCGTTGTAAACACCGTGTTATTTTATGAATATTTGGAAGTGAGTACCCATGGAGAGGGATGACAATATCAATAAATTGATTGAGATTTTAGCAGATGAAGATGAACTGGTGAGAATACAGGCATCAGAATCCCTGGAAGAGATTGGAGAACCTGCCGTTTGCCCCCTTATAGAAGCATTAGAGCATGATAATAAAAATATTCGACGGTATTCTGCCAAAGTTCTAGGGGAAATTGGTGACGAGAGGGCGATTGAACCACTTATACTTAACTTAAGAGACAGTAATAAATGGGTCCGGAGAGAAACTTCGGGTGCGCTCAGTAAGATGGGTGAACCAGCCACCATCCCCTTGATACAGTTGCTGGAGGATCCTGACTGGAAGGTCCGTGGTGCAGCAGCATGGGCTTTGGGAAGGATAGGAAGTAAAGAAGCTGTAGACCCCCTGATAAAGGCCCTGCTTGAAGATGAAAATGGATTCGTCCGAAGTGGAGCTGCCAATGCCCTGGGAAACATCGGAGATGAAAGGGCAGTGGAACCCATGAAGAAAGCCACCAAGGATGAAAGCAGTTACGTGCGGAAGGTTTCAGAGAAATACCTGGAAAAATGGGGAAAATTTGAATAGTTCACCCCTGACCTTAACTAATTTGGTGGATTTATAAATAAATACCTTTTAAATTTCTTTCT
>WOYJ01000121.1:7934-15930 GCA_011620845.1 Methanobacteriaceae archaeon | reverse complement strand
AATTTTATTTTTTTCTCGTTGTGAGGTCGAGTCGTGATTAATTTTTTTGCAATGGTGAATTATTAGTTTTTTTCTTGAAATTGTATTTTTTTTCTTTTGATTTTGTTTTTAGAGGGTGGTTGTTGGTGTTTTTGGTTGTATTTCTTTTAATTTTTTGGTTATTTGGTTAAATATTCGTTTAATGTTGTGTGATGTGTAGATGAGGTTGTTTTCTGTTTCAATTTGTTTTAAACCTCTTGCATAATATTCTGTGAACTTTAAATTTTGTTTTACGTTTCCAAATGGCCATTCAACGGTTTCTTTGCGTTTACTGAATTCAGATTTTGCTTTGGATGTTTCCATCTTTAAAGACATCTTTCTTACTAAAGCGCCGCCATAGTCTGTTATTATTTTCACACGGTTCTTCCCGACGCATTTCAGTTGATCAGGGCAATTTAAACATTCGTTAGAGTAATATTGTTCTCTAATTCTCCCTTTATATTTATAGGTCTTTTGATAGGGTAATTTTTTATTATTTGGGCAGATATACAGGTTATTTTCGTGATCATATTTGAAATTGTGCTTAGAGAACGGTTTGTTATTTTCTGTATGTGTTTTAGCTTCTGTGGCTTGTTTTTTGTTGGGTATATATGCGTCCACTTTATTTTCATAGATATATTCAATATTATCTTGCGTAGAATACCCATTATCACCACTGATGCAAGTATCATCGGGTAAAGGTCCTATTGTTTCGATTATTTTTTCTATTTGTGGTATTAGTTGATGGTGATCGGTAGGATCCTGTGTTATGCTGTTGGTGAGGATTATTCCAGATTTGTGGTCTACGCTGATTTGTGAATTGTACGAAAATTCTTTTTTATTCTTTTTATTTTTCATCCACCGAGAATCGGGATCGGTTAGGCTAACTGACTTTTGTCCGCTGTTTTGCAGTGATTCTTCGGCTTTATCTAATTTCTCCAGGGCTTTTAACGGATTTTCCAATGCCTGATTTAGAATGTTTAACGCAGCTTTCTTAATTCGTTTATTATTTTGCTTAGCGTATGGGCTATCTTTTAATATCTCTCGTATCAGTTCTTTTCTTTCTTCTCTTGTTAATGGGACTTTAATTTCGTTATCATCTTCTTTCCCGTATAATTCGTCTTCTTTTTTGTCTACTTCGATTCCTTTTTGTATGATTTTTTTAATGGCTTTGATTTCTTCTTCTGTTAGATTATTGTCGTTGGATGCGTTAGCTTTGAATTTTGTACCATCAATGGCGATATGTTCCAAATTAAGCAGTTTTAATTTCTTGGAAGTGAATACTGTGGCTTTAAACGCTTCTTCTATCAATTCGTGTGCTTCAATTTTGAACCGTAAAATTGTCCTAAAATCGGGTGATTCCAAGCCAGATAAGTACATATAAACCATATTTTCATTTATGAGTTTCATTATTTTTCTTGATGAAAAAACACCATCCACAGACGCCATAATAATTATTCTCATAAGCATACGCCGCGAATAAGCTGCTTTACCAGGATTATATCGATATTTCTTTTCAATATCATCAAAATCCAATTCATTCACCAAATCCGTTATAAAAAAAACAAATATGATCCTTTGGAATAGCCTCAACTAAATTCAAAGGCAACAAGAAAGACTGACCCATTTTATCCTCTCTCAAAACCATAAAAAATACCTCCAAACAAACACAAACTGCTAAATAATAATGGAACAATCACCAATATAAAATTAACCCTCAAAACATAAACAAAAAAAAATAGAATAATAAAAAACAAGAAAAACATAATATAATAATGACTCAGCCTCTGTAAGTTAAAAAAAATTAAGATTTCAGCTGCTCTAAAACCAGTTTAATACCCCACTCTGCCATTTTCTTGGCATCTTCTTCTGTTTTAGCCTCTGCAAAGCATCTGAATATGGGCTCGGTTCCGGATGGTCGGATTATAACCCAGCCTTCCTCGGTTAAGATTTTAACCCCGTCGGTGGTGTCCACTTCAAATTCACAGGTGACTTCCGCTATCTTTTCCATTACTTCCCCTTTAAGTTCATCAGGACATTCCACCTTTCTTTTCTCTGACCGGTAGGAAGGAAGCTCATCTATGAGCTTGGAAAGAGATTTTTTCTCCTTGGCCATTATCTCCACGATCTTAGCTGTGGAAAGGGCAGCATCACGTCCGTATACAAAGTCCGGGAATATAAGCCCTCCGTTTTCTTCCCCACCAAAGAGACCATCATTTTCTTTGAGCGCTCTTGCAACCAGTAGATCACCTACCCTGGTTGCTATAACTTCGCCGCCATATTCCTCGGCTATATCATAGATAGCCTGTGAAGTGGCCACAGTGGTAACGATAAGGCCTCCCTTATTTTCCTTGAGCATATATTTTTCAACCAGGGCGAAGGTTTTATCACCGAAAACAAAGTCCCCATTCTCGTCTATACATATGGTCCGGTCTGCATCGCCGTCATGGGCTATTCCCAGGTCAGCCCCCAGATTTTTCACGGCATTTATCAGGTCCTGCAGGTTATCCTCGGTGGGTTCCGGATTTCTACCAGGGAAAAATCCATCTGGCTGACAGTTCATGGTCGTAACCTGACATCCTAGTTTCCTCAGCAGATATGGCGTGGTGAAACAGGCCGCTCCACTTCCACAATCCACCACTACCTTCAATCCAGCATCCTTAATGGCATCAGCGTCCACACGGTTTATCACGTTCTCTATGTACTCATCGATTATGTCGGAAGTTTCTACCTCAAAGATTTCATCCCATGGTACACGGTCGGGATTTTCATCAAAGAACATGTTCTCTATCTTCTCTTCCATATCATCGCGGATCCCGATTCCATCGGCGTCCACGAACTTGATACCGTTGTCATGGGGAGGGTTGTGGGAAGCGGTGATGATTACTCCGCCGTCATAATAATTTCTAACTGCATATTGAACAGATGGTGTAGGTAAAATTCCCAGATCTATAACGTGACAGCCTGAAGAGAGCAGTCCAGATATCACGGCATGCTTAATCATGGGAGTGGATGTTCTGGTGTCCCCGCCCACGGCAACCTGTCCCTTCACCAGGGTACCATAGGCAGCTGCCAGTTTAGAAGCAAATTCAGGTGTTAAAACTTCGTTAGCCCTTCTTCTTACGCCAAATGTTCCGAATAATCGTTTGTTCGCCATAAAATAACCCCATTACTAATAATTTAGGATAAAAAAGCTATGTCTTGAATTGTAAGTTCACTCGTTTAATTCTATTCTAATTTTCATGAATAAATATGTATCGAGAAAAAAATTTATAGGAATAAGTCCAAATAACTAATCAATTAAGCATTCAGGGCCCTTAAAGTTATTTGGAAGAAATTTTTATTTGAGGTGGGAATTTATGGCTAAAAGGAAAGTGGCTTGGGGAATAACCGGTGCTGGAGATATGATAGAGGAAACTGTTCAAGTGATGCTGGATATAAATGAAGATTTCAAAGATAAGGTTGAAATTGAAGTTTTCATCTCTAAAGCAGGGGATCAAGTTATAAAATATTATGAAATATCCCATGAAATTGAAAGCGCATTCGACAAAATTTGGGTGGAAATCAATGCTAATTCTCCCTTTTTAGCTGGTAACATCCAGCTGGGAAAGTATGAATTCATGCTAGTTGCCCCGGGAACCTCCAATACAGTGGCCAAGATAGCCTTGAGAATGGGAGACACCCTCATATCCAACGCCGCCGTAATGGGCCAGAAAGCAAATATTCCCCTCTACATTCTACCGGCAGATTTAGAAGAAGGAACCACCATCACCAAGCTCCCGAACGGTAAAGATTTGAAACTAATCATCCGGAAGGAAGACGTGGAGCACGCCCAGAAACTGGCCAAGATGGACAATACCTACATATTAAGAACTCCCCATGAAATTAGAAAGGTGTTTGAAGAAAACTTTGGCTAACTTTTAGCTAAATTTAATTAACTTTTAGCTAACTTTTAATTAGTCAACACAATGCGGGAAACAGGGTAAAACTTCCATTAACTCCATCCTGGTGGCATATCCAGGAATTTAATTCTTTTTTCCAGTTGAATGATGCTTCAGAGTGTATTTCTTCCCATATATTTCCTTTTTTAACCCAGTAAACCCGGTTATAAACCTGGTTATCACTTAGATATTCCACTGTCCAGGTATCGTTGGTGCTGTCAGTGAGTATGCCATGCTCTGTTTTATTGGCATGGATCCAGTGCCAGGAATATTGGGTGCCTGAATAGCAGTACCAGTCATCATCATTAATCTTCTGCCATATATATGGATGAATACCTTTCCACTGGTAGTACCATTCATTCAAACCTATTTGTTTAACAGTTAGCTGGGAATCTGTGCTTGAACCCCAATTACCACTATTTAAAACTGTGTCTAGAATAGGGGGATAATTAAAAGTACCAGTTCTAACTGGATCGGGAAGGACTGAAGTTGGATTCAAACCTAGACTACCACCATGAAGACCAACGACATTTTCATTGCCCCACAAATCACCGGTTCCATGAAGAAGTTCGGCAGCCATCATCTTAGTTTCGTATAAACCGGTTGCCTCGTTGATGGTCCTGAAATTGGTTAATGAGGAAGTATCAATTCCCGCCGCATGCAGTCTATCTATGAACCTGCTTGATACGAAATCCGGCTCTTCCATCTGCAGGTAATCAGCCGGACCGTTCCTGGTTATGATTACATCATCTATTCCGGCTGTTGTTAGATAATTTAATGCTTCATCCATGTGAATAGTAGGGTCTGTCATGATTATCGAGTTATTATGTACTGCCAGGGGTATGATGGAAGGTAATTCCCCATAGAAACCAGCGTAAGCAGTTTTAACTTCAACATTCCTCTGACCAAGGATCTCACTGATTCTATCGGAAACAAGGACACTAGTCTGGAAATTGTCATCCCCCCCTATTTCCTCTAACTGGATGTCTTTAGAATTCAAATTATCTATTATACCCTGAGAAACAGTTCCCACAACAATAACACGTTTTATATTATTATCTGATATGTAACTTTCATATTCAGGCTCTAGAGTATCAGAAGATGTGTAATTGCCTGTTTCAGCCACCACAAAAACAGGGACATCCATATAAGCCCCTAAAAGTGAAGCCGATGGATCAGAAGCGGTGATTATAACTATGTCCTGGGATTTGTAAGTCTTCTCAGCCATTTCAGTGAGGATTTCTGCCTTAGTAGGTCCGTCGATCCTCTCAACATTTAAATTAAGCAGTTTTAAGGAAAGAACCTGCCAAGGGGAAACTGGACCAATCAGGATTACCTTCTTGATGTTAGCCCTGTCTTTAAACAGGGAGAACCATTCATTCAATGGGAAGGGAATGGTTTGACTGGTTAAAATAAGGGGTATCCCCTCTTTCCCGGCGTAGGATGCAACACCCACCTCCAGGGCCTTCATATCACCGGTTGCAGAACAGATGATGACAGTATCGTTACCTTCTCCAGAAAATCCGTTGAAAGATTCATCTGTGCTTGTGATGGAATTAATTAAGAAACAAAGAATTAAAACTCCAATAAAGAGACAAACAAATATCCAAAGGAGTTTATATGATTTATTCATCAAAACCACTTTATTTTTTCGAGAATTATTCAACTACACAGATGACATAGTTACCATTCCTATACACTTCCTGGGCGTAAAGGGGAATAGTCATCCCATTTCTAAGCAGGAGGTATTTGATGTTATCCTTTAAAAGTTGCTCACGGTTTAAACTGCCAACATCATCCATATTCCTTTTAAACACAGATAAGGGAATACTTTCACTGTATCCCCCCTTAATCACCTTCATCCTTGTTGTGGAGATTATTATGGTATCCAGATAGGAATCTACAGAATAAACTGTTTTATCCCTCTCCCCATTATATTTAAACCAATCCACCACCCCCTCTCTATTCTGGGCGAGTGTAAGATCCCCAAACCGGTCAGCTATGACCTGAAACTTGAAGATGTCATCCAGAGGATTAAAGAGTATATGCACGCTCTCGGGGAAGATATAATCGGAATGTAAATCATCTGGACTTATCAGGTTAGGTGTGTAGCCATCGGCAAATACAGCGCCTGAAATCAGGGTGAAGGCGCTTAGAAGGATTAGCACCGTTAATTTTATATGTTTTTTAAGGTTCTTAAAGGGGTTTTTAGAGGAGTTGATTTTCTGATGAGTTTTATATTGATTGTTTTTATTCAATATCTTTTCTAACACATCTAAAGTGACTGCCAGCCCATACCCCCCCATGATAATAAGGGGATAGGAGGCTACTTCCAGTACGCGGATGGGGATTAAATCTACACCAATGAGATATGCCCGGCTTAAGATTAACGTAGAAAGTGACCAGACCAGGATGAAAATGTCCTTATTTTCACCCTTCCTGAGCAGGGATAAACCCCCAAGAGTGGCAAGTAAAGTAGGAATAATCCCCAGGTATCGGATGTAATATTCGGATATGGGGAGTGGGTATCCTGGGAAAATGTTGAACTGGGGATGGTATAGAATATAAAGCGGCCCCCACCAGAGTAAAGCCATAACTGCGGTGATGGTAAGGAAAATAGCCAGATATTTAGGGTTAAAGCTTCTCTTCAAGAGCTTCATAACTGCTGTGAAGGCGAACACTACTACAAGTACCATGAATGCCGTCAAACTATGGGTTAAAAACCCCACCCCACACAGTACAGCTGAAACCAGGAGTAATTTAAAGTTACCATCCTCATTGGCCCGGTAATATCCGTATAAAACCAGTGGCATTAATATAAGGCTTAAAGTACAGGGGGATGCAAAAAATCCCCGATTAATGGTTATAAGACTAAATATGGTGAGTATACCAGCCGATATTCCTGAAATAAACCCGAATAAACGGTAGGTAACGTAGGTGATGGACAGAACCAGGGCCATGGCCAGTACCGGCTGCAAGTATCTGGCCACCTGAAACGGGTCTGTACCCGAAACATAGGAAAGTCCAGCCAGGAGGAAGTGGAAAACAGGTGGATAGGCTATGGGTCTTCCCAATGGTGCGACTGTTAAGGGATCAAAGTAAGTGAATCCATATTCCAGATAGAACTCTGCCAGATGGACATGGTAATAGATATCCCAGCTCAATGGCCACTGAAATTTCAAAGTGGGGATCAACACTATTAAAAATGCCATTACAGCAGGAATTACGAGTAAAAAGGTTTTCCAACCCTTTTGTGTGTTCAAGGAGTCTATTTTAGTGGTGATACTAACTCTACCTCCAACATTGGATTATTTTTAGAACAAATTTATGGTGAGAACTATCCCATACTTACATTAATTCCACATTTAATTTATAGCACAACATCAAAATATTTAAAAGAATGTCACGGTTAAATGAGGTTATAGGGTCTCTGGTGTGATCACTCTTTTAGATTACCTAAACATTTGATTTTAATATTAAATTTAGTTTATTACAGAGATAAAATAAAATTAAGGGAAGGGTGAATTATGGATACAAAATCAAGGATCATGGAAACAGCTTTTAAACTTTTACTTAAAAAGGATTTGATAATGTTTCCATAAATGAAGTTAAAAGAGAATCAAACATCACTACCGGCGGATTCTATCACCATTTTGAGAGTAAAGACACGTTAATGGTCGAGGTAATAAAAAAATACTTATTTAACTATTTCTATTTAACTATGGAACAGATTAAAAATTTTGAAGGGACGCCCAAAGAGAAACTAAAAGTTGCAATACTATCAATTATCGGTGATGATTCTGTGATCAATGAAACTACTCAGCTTGTGGGAGGTCCTGAAAAAATAGATTATAGAACACTGCACCTACTATTGATAGAATGTGTTCAGAAATATGATATGATAAGTGAAATTTATACAGAGTTCTTCACTAATATGTTTGATTTTATTAAGGATGTAATCAATGAAGGTATAGCTCAGGGTGTAATAAGATCAGATATTAATAATACCATAGTTTAAGATAATACTACCATAGTTT
>WOYJ01000121.1:0-7834 GCA_011620845.1 Methanobacteriaceae archaeon | reverse complement strand
TACCATAGTTTAAGATAATACTACCATAGTTTCAGAGGTTATAGAAACTATGATGATGGGAACAGTCATAATGTGGATAGCATTACCGGAAAAATCCATGAAAGAAAGAGTTGAAACTAACATGAATGGAATATGGTAACACATAAAAAATTAGTTTTTACAAAGGGAAAAGTGATTTTATTTAGATTTTACTGAAAATGAAGTTTTATTCACCAAAAATGAAATTTTATCCACTAAACCATTTGTTTTAGAGCATTATCATACCCTACATATCTTATACTCATTATTCTCATAAACAACCGTGGAATTATTTGCCTATATCCAGACTATTCAGCCTACCATTATCATATCCCCCTGTGGCTACCGGTTGTCCTAATATGGCAACTATTGTGGGGTCTAACTTATAATTTGAAGATACAACCACTCCCTGACCGTCTCCATTGGCTTTGAACCAGTGAGCTATATCTGCTTCAGTGAGAAACCAGGGGTTCGGTATCTGACATATGGTAAGCTCCAAAGAAGATAGCCACAGCCACAGTGAGGGCGGCTAAGGAGTAGAATAATTTTCGATTAAAATGGGTTCTAACGTAATCCAAACCCAGTCCCGCCATTATAACCAGGGGAAAAACAGCGAAGGTCAAAATCCTCTCGCTCAACACATCAACACCCAGTAGATAGATGTTGGCCAGAAACCCGGCGAAAAACGCCGTGCATTTATTGTAAAGCTTATAGGTCGTGTAAGTGAAGGATAATATTACAAGAAACGCAAATATCGGCTGGGAATCCCGAGCAACTGTAAATGTATCCTGATTAAATAGAACACCAGCAGCAGCTAATAAGTACTGGAACAGAGGCGGATAGAATATTGGTCTTCCGAATGGGGCGTAGGTTAAGGAGTCCCAGTAAGTGAATCCCTTTTCTAGGTAAAGATGGGCCATGTGGGCTTGGTAATAGATATCTCAGCTTAAGGGATAACCATATTTTAGGGTGGGAAGGAGAGCCAGGAAAAACATCACCACCACCGGAAATCCACCAAAAATTAGTCCTGATCTCCTTAATATACGATATATTCATTATAAATCATTTTATTCTAATATAATATGTAAACATTTAAAAATAATGATAGTATTTTAAAGTTCAAGCCCCCAAATCCTTCTGAAATATTCAATGAAAAATTTGAAATCTGTGATTCAACATAGGAAAATTAAGATGAAATATATAATCATAATCCCTGCTTATAATGAAGAAGCAACCATAGGAAAGGTTGTAAGCAATTCTTTAAAGTACTCGGATGTTCTGGTGGTGGATGATGGCTCCAGTGACCGTACATCCCAATTAACCCGGGAAGCAGGGGGCATTGTGATAAAACATGAGAAAAACCTGGGTAAAGGTGCTGCTTTAAAAACAGGGATAAAATACGCTTTAAAAGAAGGATACCATGCAATGGTTATGTTAGACGGAGACGGACAGCACGACCCCCGGTTCATTCCCCAACTGGCGGATAGCCTGGATGATGCAGGGATGATCATCTGCTCCCGTTTCTTAGAAAGCCCTCCAGAGGAAATGGCATTACAGAGGAAATTTTCCAACAATTTAACCACTAGCCTGTTGAAATTCACCACCGGATATGATATAACCGATAGCCAAAGCGGTTTTAGAATCTTCTCCCGGGAGGCAGCCCTTGTTTTTTTAGGGATACCCTACGATGATTATGAGTTCGAGTCAGAGATGCTGTATCAGGCCTCCTTAAATAACCTGTCTGTCAAGGAGATTCCCATTCCCAGTTCCTATAAGGGGGAGAAGTCATATATCACCCGGGTTAAGATATTGAAGTACACTTATTACATCTTTAAACTCCTTTTAATGGATTTAAAAGGGAGGATTAAAAATTGAAGCAGTTTATCGTGCTTTTATTCAGCATGCTCCTGGTAGTATTGTTGATATTATGGATTGGGCCATCCAATATCATAACTGCCCTTGAAACTGCTGATTGGTGGTTTATTTTACTTGCAGCTGTTATACATATCGTGGTGGTATTTATCAGGTCTCTCCGGTGGGGTTTCATCATCAACCAGACCACTGAATTTAAAAATAACTTCGTGGTTAAAACCATTGGAATCTTCGCCGGGAACTTCAGCCCCATGAAAAGTGCTGGTGAAGTACTGACCGCAGTGGCCGGTAAAAAATTAAATAAAATAAGTCTATCTGAAGGTATGTCCGCCGGTCTAACTGAGAGATTCTTTGACCTGGCCATAGCCGGATCTCTTCTAATTGTCGCCGGATTATTCCTGCCTAAAATACGTTTCATCGCCATAATCGGCGGTTTATTATCCTTAGGGGTGACTTTCATAGTTTATCTGATTAACTGGAGGGAGGGCAGTGGAGTATGGTTATACAGTGAGATACATCCCATAATCAGCAAACTGCCCATAAAAGAGGAAGTACTGGATAACCTTTACGACAGGCTTACCACCGGACTGGAGGGGATTATAAACTATGCCCAGTCCTTCTCCAACCTGAAAAACCTATCATTTGTATTTATATTATCTTTGATGTCCTGGTTACTGGAATGTGTCCGGCTTTACACCGTATTCTACGCCTTCAACCTTCAAATGGATTTCATGGCGATAATCATTATTTTCCTCCTGGCCAATGTAATTGGGGTACTCAGTGCCCTTCCCGGTGGAATTGGTTCCATTGAAATTTCTTTAACTGGATTATTCGTACTCTTCGGTGTGTCCAGTGCCCTGGCCGGTAGTATCGCCCTGGTTGATCGGCTGGTTTCCTTCTGGCTGGTAAACGTGCTGGGCATAATCTTCTCAACCTATTACGCCCGGGATATTCTGGATGAAATTAAAAAGTATACCATTAGCCTGTCTCCAGAGAAATAATGAACTTAATATTTAAATTTTGATGTGAACAGCTTATCCTTGTACTTCAAGGGAAGCACCATCCTTGAGAATCAGTTCCATCTTCCCCTGGTATTCACTTATTTTACCGGTGACTTTCACTCTCTTATTATTCAGGCTGTAAATGCTCTGATTGGTCTTTTCTAGATCAACTGCACTGCTTTCAAAGACTATCACTGATATTTTACCGGTTCCATCCATTATATCCAGAAAATAGGTGTTGCTCCGGGAGGATTTCTTAACATCCTGCACCAATCCTTGCAGAGTTACATCTTCATCCAGCATTCCACGGTTAATCTCGTTGATCTTAACTTCCCGGGCGGTTATCATGTTAACAGAGAACATCATACCTACCAGGCCCACAATTGACATAGCTAACGCTATTTTAAAGATAAAACTATCTTCCATACCATCACGTGAGACATCTATTTCAAGTGTATTAAATAATATAAAAAAAGTATTATTTAACCTTTACTTCAACAAACGAGTAAAAAAACAGATCTAAATAAGCTTCATAGTGGCATACATGGACTCCACACGTTCCACAGTGTCGATATCATCAATACTGATGTCTGTCCTGATTCTTTTAACCACCGGGAACCTTAAAGAGTAGCCGCTCTCGTATTCCGGGCTTTTAACTATCTCACTGAAGGCAACCTCCATGATGATGGACGGCACCATCTCCACCTTCTGGCCAACTTTACGGGTTATTAGTGGCTCGGACATTTCATTCAACTCCTGGAGTGTCTTATCATCCAGGCCAGTGGCCACATGGGCCAGTGTTTTGAGTTCCTTGTTTTCATCCTGTAAAGCCAGGAGGAACGAACCAATCACATGAGCTCTTCTCCCTTTACCGTAGGTTCCACCCACCACCACCAGATCCAGGGTTTCCGGTGTGGCCTTCCACTTCAACATCTTCTTACCCCTGAGACCGGGAGTATAGGGTGCGTTTGGATCCTTTAACATGACCCCCTCATGACCTTCATCAATAGATTCATTGAACAGATTCAAGGCTAAATCTGCTGTTTCAGGTGTGACTTTAACCTGTTTACTTAACTCAAGCTTACCCGGGATGACTTCTACTATTTCTTCCAGTAATTTTCTCCTGTCCTTTAAAGGTTTATCCAGGGTGGGTTCTTTATAATAAAGAACATCGAAAAGGTACAGTGTAAGGGGAATCTCCTCCCTCAACCTGTCTATCTCGTATTTCCTTCGGACTCTCTGCAACATATACTGGAAGGATATGGGCTTCCCTTCCTTGGTAACTATTATTTCCCCTTCAACAATGAAATCAGATGGTTTAATGGCTTTTTTAATATATTCGGTGATTTCCGGAACAGCAAGACTGATGTTTTCCAGTCTTCTGGTGAATATATTTATTTCATCATTTTCCCGGTGGATCTGGACCCGGACACCATCATATTTGGTCTCACAGAGAGCGTATCCCATCTCCCTGATGGTGACCTGATAATCCGGGGATAACTGGGCGAGCATGGGTTTTACTGGTTTGCCTGGTTTGAGTGTAAGTTTTTTAAGTCCTTCTTCCCCCTCGTCTCTGGCCACTTTTGCCACCAGTCCCAGATCATTGGTTAACATATGAGCCCTTTCCACCGTCTCTTTAGGCACATTAAACGCCGTGGAGATGGCATCTTTAAGGGTTCCTTCTCCCACCCCCACCCGTAGTTCCTCTAGTACTGTACGTGTAAGGTATTTCGCTTCCTGTGGCGATGCTGATGATAAAAGTTCCCTCAGTATCTCTAATTTTTTGTACTGCGACCTTCCTCCACTGATATCTGCGATTTTCACCAGGTTTTGGTGGATCTTATCGATGGACAGGGATCTCATAAAAAGCGTGGATTGTACTTTACGCTGGAAAAGCTCTTCTGATGCCGTTCCTATATCCCCGCTGTCCCTGATTTGATCCTCCACCTCCTCCGGTGTCACACCTACCACCAGGGAAATGGCTTTCATGAGAAGTTTAGACCCTATTCCTAACTCTTCCTCACTCCAGGTGGGGAATATACGGCCCAGTGACAGTAAAGTAACCACTGGCAAATTTTCCGGGTCCTTTTCACCCACCATCTCCAGGAATTCCGCTAAAATAGCGGTTTTTTCCAGTCTCTTAGTGGTGGAATCCATAGCCTCGTATAATTTCACCAGCTCTTCATACTTCATGGGGCTTTTTGCTTCTTCAGACATCACTATTCTCCAAAACCTCTGGACAAACGAAATCAAATAAATATTGGTATTTCCCTGTATTTTAAAAAATAGAATTAAACTAGTATTTCTATATAAACCTTTCAAATCTTTCCTTACCAACCTTACAAATGGGACAAATTTCAGGCGGGCCTTCCCGGGCGCAAAGATAACCGCAGACACCACATCTCCAGACAGGAAGGGGAAGATTGGATATACTTTCCAGACCAAGGGTCCCTGTTTCATCCTCACTACGCACAATTCTCTCATCAGGCGCTGGCCTTCTCTCTGGTATGGCTGTTAACTGTTTTTCACCACTTAGAATGTCACCTGAGACATATAAGCCACAGTAACAGGCATCGTACTCTTCCAGATCAGGGTCACGGTAGTAGCAGGGACATATGATATCCAAGTCTTCCTCTTTAATTCCAGAAGCCAGTCTACAGGGACAAGCTCCATAGCCGTAACGGTCTTCATTTACCAGTATAGATTCAAGGAGGGCTTTGGTGAATTCCACATCCGAATTGAGATGATAACCCGCCTCCTCCACTTGTTCTTTTAATCTCTCATAGAATTCATCAACCCGGGCATCATCCGTCTGGCTCATGCCAGTGCCTCCCTGATTCCTTCCTCATTGAATCCTACGATGACGTCTCCATCATCCAGTACCAGAGTAGGGAAGGACAATTGGGGGTTATACTTTTTAACCTCTTCAATAATTTCACTGCGTTCTTCACCCTCTAAAAGATCGACGTAGATATAACTGAAGTCCACTTTCAACTCTTCCAGGAGTAATCTGGTCTTCCTGCACCATTGACAGGTGCTTAAAGCAAAAAGAACTATTTTACCCTTATCTTCACCATCTACATGTTCCATTGGCATGGAAATACACCTCCCTTAATTTTTTTTAACAGAATTTTGTGGTTTAATTTTTTCTTTAAAAATTTTTTCACTCTAGTATATGTAAATCCTTTTATTAATAATTTTCAGGGAATTACTTATTTTAAAGTGCAGAAAAAGGACTGTGAATGAAAAACAAGTTAAATCCCGTGATATTATTTTTTAATATTATCCCTAACCAATTTAATAGCACAGAACTCCCCACACATGGTGCACATGTCTTCTTTTGGGCTGGGTCTTCTCTCCCGGTATTTTCTAGGTTTTTCATGATCTA
The DNA here is from genome assembly GCA_011620845.1 of Methanobacteriaceae archaeon. Taxonomy (GTDB): domain Archaea; phylum Methanobacteriota; class Methanobacteria; order Methanobacteriales; family Methanobacteriaceae; genus Methanobacterium_A. Next base: position 1,555 of record WOYJ01000121.1, on the reverse strand, counting down.
AGGCCAGATCGAATTGTAAATCCCAGTTAAATGCTTTACGAGCGTGAGCCATTTTATTTTCAGCATACCAAGCACTTCCAATGCCTTTTGAAATATCCGCTGCCTGCGCCGCTATTTTGGATGCGATTACTCCTTCTTTAACATCTTCTTCGTCGGGTATGGAGAGATGTTCAGCCGGTGTAACGTAACAGAGATAATCCGCACCTGCACCTGCTGCTAGGGCCCCGCCTATAGCAGCTGTGATATGATCATACCCCGGTGCAATATCAGTTACCAACGGCCCTAAAACATAAAATGGAGCTCCTTTGCAGACTTTCTTTTGAATTTGAATGTTTTTTTCAATCTGGTGTAAAGGAACATGCCCCGGGCCTTCAACCATGACCTGAACACCCTTTTCTCTGGCTCTTTCAACCAGTTTACCCAGGATCCTGAGTTCACTTAACTGGGGAATATCTGTAGAGTCATGGGTGCATCCTGGTCTGAGGCCATCTCCTAAACTTAACGTAACATCGTATTCCCGGGCAATTTCCAGTAGATAATCATAATTTTTGTATAAAGGATTTTCTTCCTGGTTTTTAAGTATCCAAGCCGCGGTGAAAGCCCCTCCCCTGCTGACGATGCCCATAATCCTGTCAGAGTTTTTAACCTTCTCCACCGTGTCCTGGGTTACACCGCAGTGGACGGTTACAAAATCAACACCTTCTTTGGCCTGATTTATTATGGCCTGGAACATATCATCTTCATCCATATTTACGATAGCACCTTTAAATTGGAGCGCCCCTATCGCTGCTTCATAGATGGGTACGGTGCCTATGGGGACTGTGATTTCCTTCATTATGGCCTTTCTAACCTCTTTAAAGTGGGGGCCTGTTGATAAATCCATCAGAGTATCTGAACCGAATTTGACTGCGATTCTGGCCTTCTCCACTTCCCAGGAGACATCCTCCAGTTCTGATGAGGAACCTACATTAGCGTTTACCTTGGTCCTTAAGCCCTTTCCTATCCCCAGAGGACTGGTTTTCCCGTTGATATTTTTAGGGATGACTATGATGCCCTTAGAAATTCTCCTCACCAGCTTCTGGATCTCGATACCTTCATTTTCCGCTACTTTCTCCATTTCCGGAGTGATCTGGCCCTTACGCGCCTGTTCTAATTGTGTCAATTTTTATACCTCGAGTGATGAGAAATTAATTTGGAAAAAATCAATGAATATTCAAATTTTGTTTATTTTTTACTCAATTTAAATATTCTTTCAATTCCATTTGTTTGTTTATTACTTTCTGGTTTATTTTCTATCTTTAAGTAATAATAATTTTGTAATAGAAAGTATTATATATGGTTGTTAATAACTATCAATTAGAACTAGTAGTTTAATTGAATGAAAATGAATTGAAAAAAACAGATAATAAATCGTTATATATTGGTATTGTTATGTTTATTCTCTTTTTATTAGGCTTTTTTTGCTGATAGGAATTGGATTTTCCTATCTTTTGCTTTAATCCTACTCCTTTGTATTTTAATTATCTTTTTAGTTAAAAAAATTTTTGAAGTAGAT
>WOYJ01000172.1 GCA_011620845.1 Methanobacteriaceae archaeon | reverse complement strand
AGCTAATTGATAACTCCTTATTTTTAGATTATAATGGCATTAACTGGTTTTTGATATTTTAAACCCTAATGCTACAAAAGGTTTTTATGTGTTAAAGTATAAAAATATATTCGAGGGAGAGCATTTTAAGACTCCTTTTAATTCTTTCGCAACGGAATATACCGCCTCCGATTTGGACTTGATGCTCTTCCTCGTATCCATTTATTTAAATAACTCCCAATAGCTCTTTTTATTTTCCTGAAAATTCCTTGATTTAAAATTCATTTGATTAAATTCTAAAATTCATCCCATCTATTTATTTTAAAGTGTGGATAAAAATAAATTAATCCCCAAATCTTTCCAATGGTGCATCATATGAAAAGTAGCAGTATGGAAGAACATAGACGAAAATCCCACATAAAGGTTAAGGTAGGAGTTATCACCTTGAGCGATTCAAGATATCTTGAAGATGAAGAAAATGACATCTCTGGTAAACTTATAATAGATTCCCTCCAAGATCATGAGGTAGTTAACTACAGCATAATACCGGATGATGCAAATCTCTTGCTTGAGGAAGTGGAGAATCTAACTAAGAAAATGGAGGATTTAACAAGTAAAAAAGCCGATGTCATCATCACCACCGGGGGAACTGGTATAGGAGAAAGAGATATAACCATTGAAACCCTCAAAAAGATATTTGATAAGGAACTGGATGGGTTCGGGGAAATATTCAGATACGAAACCTACCAGGAACTGGGCACCGGTGCCTTACTCACCAGGGCCACAGCAGGTGTTTACAGGAAAACTTTAATTGTTTCCATGCCTGGATCCCCCAATGCCGTGAAGTTAGGTCTTAAAATTATTTTACCAGAGCTGGGACATCTGGTGAAACATCTACGAGATTAAAAATCTTACAACAGAATAAAATCTTCATAAAAAAAGGGATTTAACTAGGATCCAATTACCGTAACTCAATACCATTTACCAGACTACCATAACTCAAAACCGCACACCAAACTACCGTAACTCATCAACCGTTACCAGGGGTTCAAAATCGATTCCTTCATCTCTTATATTTTCCACTGCCCCTTCATCCCGGTCGACTATCACGAAGGCCTTCTGGACTTTCCCCCCGTTTTCTTCTATGGCCTTTATGGCATCTATGAGTGAGTGGCCCGTGGTTGTAACGTCCTCCAAGACCACCACCTGGTTCCCGGGACTCAGATCGCCTTCTATGAGGTTCGATGTGCCGTAGTCCTTTTTGGCCGATCTTATCATGAGCATGGGTATTCCAGTTTCCAGTGAAACCGCAGTTACTATGGGTATGGCGCCTAAGGCCGGCCCGGCAACTCTATCCACGCTGTCTCTATCCAGCCTTTCTGAAATTATCTCCGCGACCTGACATAGGATTAGGGGACTGGTAACTGCCCGTTTCATATCCACGTAGTAATCACTTTCCCGGCCGGAGGAAAGGGTGAATTTACCGAATTTTATTACCTCATTTTCCTTTAGAAGCTGGATCAGTTTATTCTTTGATGAATTATTCATTTGATAGTTTGTCCTAGATGAGTTGTTCATTTGATTGCCAATTGTAAAATGTTAAATTAATTGTTTACTGAAATTAGATCAAAATAGATTCTATTTTATTTACCAGGAGTATTTTGTCTCCAATCTGCTTTACCTGTTCAATTGGTACGATGACTTCGTTACTGGAAAGTCCCAGGCTCTCTGAGATACCCCCTTTACTTAAAATTAACGACTCAATTTCATTGGTCTCCTCATTTGCCTCTACATCTTTTACCCGGCCAAGAACTTCGGCTTGTCCGTTTAGAACCTCTTTTCCAATGATTTCTTCCCTTATTCTCAAATTTATCACCACCATATAGTAGGACTGATTAGTATAGACATTATATTTAGTTTTACTACTACTTATATCATTCTTAAAGATGCCCTTGAAAATTGGAATTACAGTTTTACCAGATGATTTAAAAAGAGAAGTCATTAAAAAAGTAAAATATTCAGGGAGTGTTAAACTCCGCTGAAACATTTATCTAAGTGTTCTTTTTCTGGTGGTTTGGTTAACAGGCTGACTATAACAGTTATGATAAACGCCCTGGGTAATGCGACAACTATAGAATCAACTGTAGGCCATGGTTGTGCAACTATTAAAACTGCCTGACCAGTGAGAGATGTGTTGCTCTGCTAGCTAGTAATCATCTGCAGTTTTGGTACGTTTCTAGGCCACATAACCCACGTATACAACAAGTGCTAAATAAATTAGGACTATGACGATTAAAGTTAAATCATTAGCCATATAAATCACCTACCCTTCTTCATCCCAGAGGCCTAATTCATCCTCTTCCATCTCCTTTTCCTTTTCATGTCATTTTATTTCCTCTTTGATCTGTTCTTCCTCGTCTTCTCCGCCTTTATTCCAGTTCAATGCTCCGTAAACTACGCATAAAAGCATGACAAGGATGCTCCCTATATAGGCCCCTAGGACCCAGGGATCTTCTATTCCTAAAACCACCTTCATCATCTCCCATACTTTTTTTAAAATCTCCCATACTTTTTTTCAGTTTATACAAATTGTCGCTATTTATAATGAGGAATATAAGTTTTGTTATTTGATTTTAACAAACCCCCCCAAAATGATAGAGAAAGGATGTAATAGGTTAAAATTTCATTCTAATAAAAAGGGAAATTATATTAATTTATTACTCCAAACATTTATTGAAAACTTTGCAATTCATGATGAAATAAATTTGAGATTGGGAATAATGGAACATCTACTTCTCTATTTCTAAGGTGAAGTCCAATGAACATTGGTAAAAAGAGCAAAAATAGACCCATTGAAATCCTTTTAATAGAAGATAACTTGGGAGATAATAAACTCACCACCGAAGTTTTCAAAGAAGCCACAGTTCCCAACAACATCCACTTGGTAACTAATGGGGTGGATGCCATGAGCTTCCTGAAACAGGAAGGAGGATTTCAGGATTCAATTCGACCAAATATTATATTACTAGACTTAAATATTCCTAAAAAGGATGGCCGCGAAATCTTAAAGGAGATCAAAGCAGATCCGGAATTAAAATACATTCCCATCATCGTGCTGACCACCTCTAATTCAGAACAGGATATAAAAAATACCTACCAACATTATGCCAATGCGTATATCACCAAACCCATAGATTTAGATGATTTCATCAAAGTAGTAAAATCCATAGAAGAATACTGGCTAAGGACAGTAGAATTACCACCATGATGCGGGGTGAATTTTTTTTAGATAACTTGAATTAGAATAACTATATGGAGCT
>WOYJ01000157.1 GCA_011620845.1 Methanobacteriaceae archaeon | reverse complement strand
TGGAACGTAAAAGTGGCTGAATTTAACATATGCTTCGATCCTATCTTACTTGGGAGGCGTTTAAATTAATTACAAATGGATATTATCATTTATAATACTATTTATTCTGGTATTAATTTTAAATCCTGGCTATGGAGCTGTAACAGGGGATTTCGATTCGTTTTTGGATGGTTATATCATGGGCTATTACATAAACCCCAGCGTCACACCCCTATCAGAAATCAATTTCCAGGACTTAAAAAATGTGGGAATTACAGATATATACGTCTTAGTATCCAATGATAACTATTTACCGGTACTATCAGAAGCAAAAACAAAAGCCGACATTGTAGGAATAAGGACCAACGCCTGGGTATTTCCCGGGTTCAATTACGCCTCACAGGTCGCTCAAATGAAAATAGGAGTTTTGTTGGATGTGGAAACCTACGATATGTCGGCTTCTATTCCTGAAATTAAAGCCATGAGAGAGGCCACCCAGGGAGTAACCTTCTCCCTTTGCGTTAAACCAGACGGTTGGGACGGTAACCAGTACTACTATTTAATTGCACCATTATGCAACCATATAGTCCCCATGCTCTACATAGCCGACTATGATAAGGATATAATAGATTTAACAAACTGGGTTAAATTTTATAATATCTATAATATCATTTTCCCGGGGAAAATCGTAGCCGGACTTGAAACCTACGAGTCCGACTTAAACCTAACCCCTAAAAATGAAAGCATGATACTGGCAGAGATCAAAGCGGTACAACCCTATACAGGGGGAGTAATCCTGTTCAGGTACGGGTTATCCAACTTCAATGGTTCGTTTTAGTATCCTGGTGATGTTTGTTTTAAAATTTCATGAAATTGTTCATTTTAGATCCTCGTGACCAGCGCCCACCCTAACCTGGGGATATTCCCTTAAAAATTCAATTACCTTATCCAGGGTGTCCTGTGCCATCTCCACATCCCAGGTGTAATCACTGGGCGCCACTCCCCGTTCCAGGTTTTCATGGATAAATGCTGCGTCCATGGCTAGTAAAATAGGCATTTCCATCCCATTTACCAGGAAAGATATGTGCCCCTGGGTGTGACCTGGTGTACTGATGGCCCATAGAGACCCGTCACCTAGGAGATCTACAATGGGACTTAATGGGGTTAGTTCAGTGGCCTGGGAAAAGTCTATTTCATATAGCTCTTCCAGTCCCTCCAGGAAATTACCATTAACTTCTGGTTGATACGCGTCATATTCCCCCTTTGAAACAACATAAGGAATATCTTTAGGCAACTCTCTTATACCTGCAGCATGGTCAGCGTGTAGATGGCTTAAAAAAGCAGTTTTAAGTTTAATATTATTATTCCGTATATGATAGGATATGTTTTCATGTTCACCCAGTTTAAATTCGTCAACAGCCGATCCCTCTAACCCGCCATGGGGATCTAGAATATAAGATGCATCGAGCCCGGCATCTAAAAGAAAATCACCCTTCCCTTCATGGTGTACCCAGTATGCTAGTATAGGAACCTCTAATTCCTCTTTCTGTATATCTCCTGCCCGGGGATGGTCAGGATTTAGAGTTCCCCTCCTGTTTATCTTCACTGTTCCGGTCTGGAAACTTCGAACTGTTATCTGGCTGGGATTCTGGAATACTTCAGTCCAGTTTTCAACTTTAGTCTTCCGGTAAATATATCTTTTGAGTCTCATATCGGCTATTTTCTATTTCCCCTTGTCCCCATCAACTCCCTCGAAGCACCTGTCCAGAAATTCCTTTTCCGGTGGTTTTGTGAGGTAAGAAACGATGATGGTAACCACAACGGCCACTGGAAGTGCTATCACTAATGGATCCACTGTGGGCCAGGGGGCCGTGGTTATAATGGTAGACTGTCCCATTAATGCTTGGGAGATTCCCAAAGCTTCCGCTGATTTTTTAAATCCTAAAAGCAGCCATAATAGACTGACCAAAGATCCAGAGACAACTCCTGCGATTGCACCTTCTTTTGTGGCCCTTCTCCAATATAAGGCAGCTGTATATATGGGTAGAAACGCCGCTGCAGTTATACCGAACCACAGGGATGTTCCGACAGCCACGATACTTGCCGGTAGGATGTATCCCAGAATCAGTGCAATTAAAACTGCAACCAGTATTCCAATTCTAACTACTCTCACAGAAGATCCTCCTGTCTTTCGGCGGATTGTTTCATAGATATCCCTTCCCAGGGCAGTTCCTTGCACATGGAACTGTGCCGATAGGGTGGACATGGCTGCAGATAGAAGGGTTACCATAAACAGGTATGTAAACCACAACGGCATTGCTGCGGTGATGAATGTGGGTATGACCTTATCAAGATTTCCGCCTGCTGCTTGGACCGCGGTCTGGCCGGTTGTTTGGAAGAAGTAGACGTTGGAAAGCGAACCCACCACATAAGCTCCGAATGTTATTACAAAGATGAATAAACCACCGATTAAAACTCCCCGATTCAATTCCTTGTTAGAACGGACGGTCATAAACCGTACCACCAGCTGAGGCTGGGAGAGAACTCCAATACCCACCCCCAGGATAAGACTGGAGACCAGGGTCCACCAGAAGGGACTTTCCAGTGCAGGCATGGATGTCCATCCAGTGAATCCTGTTGCTGTGGCCGCAGCTGTGGCATTAGCAGGTACTATATTCACCAGGTTGGTTAGGGCCTGGTTTGCATCGGTTACACCTCCTAAAATCCAGTAAATGGTGATCATTAAGAAGATCATCCCAAAGAACATTATACTCCCCTGCAGGGCGTCTGTATACATCACACCTTTAATTCCACCAAAAATAACATACACCGCAACGATGACGGCCATTACCACCAGGGCAATGTTGTAATCAATTTGCAGGCTTGTCTCCACGAATCTGGCCATTCCAATAAGTACTGCCGAGGCATAGAGGGGCATTCCAATGAAGATAACCGCCCCAGAAAAGTACTGTATAAACCTGCTTTTGAATCGTTTGGATAAAAATTCAGGGAATGTCAGGGCTCCCAGGTTGTGTCCCATTTTTCGTGTTCGTTTTCCGAAAAAGACGAAGGCAATGAATATCCCTACAAAAATGTTTAAAAAGACCAGCCATAGGATTCCCATCCCATAGTTAGCTGCTACTCCTCCAAAACCTACGATAGCAGCTGTACTGATGAATGTAGCCCCATAACTTAAAGCCATGATAAAGGGATGCGTTTTCCTCCCGGCAACCAGATAATCATCGGCGTTCTTTGTTCTACGCCAGGCAACATAGCCTACATAACCGTTAATCAGGAGAAATATCACAACAATTATACTCAATATTATTATATCCATAAAATCACTAC
>WOYJ01000063.1 GCA_011620845.1 Methanobacteriaceae archaeon | reverse complement strand
CTAAAAAATCATTTTTTTTTTAATTCCTTTTTTAAAATTCTTTTTATAATTTGAATGTTTATAATTTAAATGAATAACGATACTCAATTAATTTCTTATTTTGAACATCTAATACTCCATAACCACTCCAACCACATCCTCTATGGGGAGCCAGGTGTCCAGGCCCTTGATAATCATATTATTCGTTATGGTTACTTCCCGGTTGTCGCTCATTAAGTAGACCTGGTCGCCCTTTATCTGGGCTACTCTCTTAACGATTAGTCCGTGTTCAGGGTGACGGGCCACCACTATATCTCCCACCTTGATTTCCTTGGTTTTAAGTAACACCACGTTTTGGCCTTCATGGAGGGTGGGGAGCATGGATGTGCCCTTCACTGTGGCGACCATGGGTAGTTTGTCTGTTCCAAACTGTGAATCTATGGTCACCGTGACGTTGTAGTCATAAGCCTCAGCTATATCCTGCATATCATTTTCAATACTCTCCACGGTACTGGTATCACTATACACGTCTTCTAAAGCTTTATTTTCCATTTCCATCTGCATGGATGTGGGAATTGTGTTGAAAAATAAGAGTGTATGGAGTGTCTCTACCTGGACGTCTGAACCATTGGTTTTAATGGTAACCTCCACATTCTTTGAAGGCTCAAGATAGATACAGGCAGATGTAGAGGTGGTTAGTAGAACCAGCAGGATTATTATCAGGATATTTCTAATTTTCACCTGTCCACACCCGTGAATTTATCTAAAAATAGTCTGGTAGTCTTAAGATCAAGCTGTCCTGGAGCCGATCCCCCATCTAAAGATGCATAGGTGATTGGTGAACCGAAAAGACCAGCAGTTACTCTGGTGTATCCGCCGAGATCTCCCATGGATATCCCGATGGTATCTTCCACCAGTAAGAGTACCTGAAAAATCGTAAGGGTGTCCTCTAAGCTGCGGGGCATCACTGCGAATTTGGCCAGATCTCCCAATTCCCTCTCCTGCCTCACTATCTTCAGTAGCTCATCCACACTGGGGGTTTTTTCAAAGTCATGGAAGGAAACTATGCTGGAGCCTGACTTTTTGATAACCCTGGAACGCAATTTTTCCTCAGTTTGCAGTTCTATATCTACAAATCGCGTGTGTCCCGCTACATCAGAGAGAATTTCAGTTCTCTCCTCCTCAGAACCTTTAAATAACCCTCCTTCCCGGCTTGTTCTGTTGGTAGCTATTACCTTACCATCCAATGAGTCTATGAAGTTTATCACCTCTTGAACATCCGGATCCTGGAGTGCGTCTATCCTGAACTCCAGTATATCAGCTCCCAGTTTCAGGGCCTTATCAGCTGTTATCCGGGCAGATTTTAAATCTGGCTGCAAAATAGGAACGCATATCATTGTGTTTACAGGCATTGTATGATGCACCTATGGGTTTATTTTTTCGTGAATGTAATTTTAGGAAATGGATTCATCTTTCTTAGATTCATCTCCTTATTATCCATCCTTATCTTAACGATATCATCATTAAGTTTTCCATGATCCTTAAATTTATTTGGGGTAGTTTACTTCCATTTGGTAAGTATCTTATCCCGGTTGAAGGTGGCCTTGTTTATATAAAATAATACCACATCGATGATTAGGAGGACTGTTGAGACTATAAGTAGGTTGAGTATATTTAAAGACACCATGTTCGTGGTTAGTAATATGTACACTGCTATGAATGGTATAAACAGGAGTAGTCCCAGCTGATTGGCGGTTCTCACATCGTTAACCCGGGAAGATATTATGATGTTCAGTTGAATACTTAAGATAGAAGCTAAGGGCACGGCTATAATTAGAATAAATGCCATGGTCCAGTTGGGAAAGAAAAGAGTACCGGTAATTACATCAGATAGTGTCATGAAAATTACAGAACCAGAGTAGATCATGGCCACACAGGGTAAAAAGGAAGCTATCATCTTCCCTAGTAGAAGCTCACCATCGGTTAGGGGTGTTGCCAGGAGGGGTTCTAAACTATGTTCTATCTTCTCCCCTAAAATGCTGTATGCTGCCAGGGAATTGGGCAGGATGTAAGCCAGAATGATGTAGAAAAATGAAAATGCATTGAGTATTATCGCTACCTCTATTGGATCTGCGGATTCTAATGTGGATATAAGGAACAATGGTAAACCAACCGAGAGCAGGAGTGGGAGGATTATCAGTGCGTAGAGGATACGTTTTTTCTTCCGGAATATTTTAAAGTCCTTACCAGCGATGATCCATGATTTGTTGAGTTTCATTTCTCCTGCCTCACGAATTTCAGGTACGCATCTTCCAGGGTTGAACTCAGCCGGGTAACATATTGAATCTTACCACCCGCACCCACTATAGCATCAACAATGGCCGGATTCTCCTTATCTGCTTCAGTCACATCGATGGTGAGTCTGCCCTCATCCACCACCATATTTTTCAGTGGTAATTTATCCAGGGCAGAAAGAATGGCATCCGTTACTTTCTCCAGTTGAACCACTGTTTTATTACCCCAAACCGATTCTTCAAGCTCTGCCGGGGTGCCCAGGGCCATTAGTTTACCGTTGAATATTCCTATCTGGTCGCAGACCCTCTGTGCCTCGTCCAGATTATGGGTGTTTAGGAAGATGGTGGTTTTCTTCTCCTTCTTCAATTGCAGTATGAAATCCCTTACTGTCTTCGCTGATTCCGGGTCCAGGTTTGCTGTCGGCTCGTCCAGGAAGAGTACTTTTGGATCATGGATAAGCGCCCGAGCGATGGCCAGTTTTTGCTTCATTCCCTTGGAAAACTGGCCGGCACTGACATCCCTTTTATCCCAGAGCCCCAGCATCTTCAGGAAATGTTCAATATTTTCCCTCCTCCGGGCCTCCCGGCATTCGTATAACTGGCCATAAAAATCAAGGTTATCATAGGCACTTAAGGCATCATAGAGACCCACATTTTCTGGGAGTAAACCTATGATCTTCCTGATCTTCAGGGAATCCTCCGGGTCATCCACCTGGTAACCAGCTATACTGGCTTCCCCACTGGTCTTTGAGATTAGACAGCTGAGCATCCTCACTGTGGTGGTCTTTCCTGCGCCGTTCGGGCCCAGGAAACCGAAAATCTCTCCCTCATCAACCTGTAAGGTTAATCCATCTACCGCTGTTAAATCACCGAATTTCCGGGTGAGGTTCAGTGTATCAATCATTAAATCAACGTTCCAGTAAATTATTCTTAAGTAGATTATTCTTATCTATCTTACTCTTATCTATCGAATTTTTATAAAGAACGGGCTTGATTTTTAATAAAAATTTTAGCCCCTTAGATTTTTTTGTATGAAAGATTTGTTTTTATTTTGTTTTTTG